>NZ_FNKV01000002.1:0-367583 GCF_900101695.1 Pseudomonas sp. UC 17F4 | reverse complement strand
GGCGTAGCCGGCCGGCAGGCAGACCATGAGCAAAGTCGATTTCTACATATTGCCCAGCGCCGCGCCCTCGGCGCGCCTGGATTTCGCCTGCAAACTGTGCGACAAGGCCTGGCGCCTGGGGCACCGGGTTTACCTGCATTGCAGCGACGCCGCCCAGCGCGATGAACTGGACGCGCGCCTGTGGGCGTTCAAGGGCGAGGCCTTCGTGCCCCACGACGCGGCTGAAGACAACCCGCAGGGCAGCGTCGCTCTGGGCCTTGGCGATGATGCCGGCAGCCACCAGGACCTGCTGATCAACCTTGACCTCAAGGTACCGGCGTTCGCTTCCGCTTTGCCCGGATCGCGAGATCGTGGTCGAAGAGCCGGCGATTCGTCAGGCGGCCCGAGAGAGTTTCCGTTTCTACCGCGAACAGGGCTATGCTCTGCAAGATCACCGCTTACAGCGACTCTGAAGACGATGGACAAACCACTCCCCTGCCCCAATCGCGCACCTGCTGGACGACCTGGAGTCGATCCGCCAGCTGCTTGGCGATGCATCCCTTGAGCCGCCGCTATTGACCGACACCGTCGAGGAGCAGATCCCGCTGCTGCTCGAAGAGGCCGAAGCAGCGCCGCAGCCGGCGCCTGAAGCGCCAGCCGACCCGCAGGCCAAGCGCCAGGAAACCCTGCTGCACCTGGACGCCGAGCTACGCGCGGCGGCCCAGTTGATCATGCAGGACGTGATCAACGATTTCGCCCCGCATATCGAAAGCGAAATCAAGCGCCGCCTCGATGCCAGGCTTGAGCGCCTGCTCAACCAATAAAAAGCAGTAACAAGCTTCAAGCGACAAGCTGCAAGAGCCGTGCGGCGCTCTGAGCTTGCAGCTTGTCGCTTGAAGTTTGCCCCCCCGCATATCGAAAGCGAAATCAAGCGCCGCCTGGATGCCCGGCTCGAGCGCCTGCTCAACCAATAAAAAGCAGTAACAAGCTTCAAGCGACAAGCTGCAAGAACCGTGCGGCGCTCTGAGCTTGCAGCTTGTCGCTTGAAGTTTGCCCCCCGCATATCGAAAGCGAAATCAAGCGCCGCCTCGATGCCAAGCCTGAGCGCATGCTTAACCAATAAAAAGCAGTAACAAGCTTCAAGCGACAAGCTGCAAGAGCCGTGCGGCGCTCTGAGCTTGCAGCTTGTCGCTTGAAGCTTGCGGCTTCGTTATACTCTCCGGCTTTCCTGAATAAATGCCTAAGGGTCCCGCCGCGCATGGATAAGACCTACCAGCCGCACGCCATTGAAACTTCCTGGTACAACACCTGGGAGTCCGAGAATTATTTCGCTCCGCAAGGCGCGGGCGATTCCTACACCATCATGATCCCGCCGCCGAACGTCACCGGCAGCCTGCACATGGGTCATGGCTTCAACAACGCGATCATGGACGCCCTGATCCGTTTCCGCCGCATGCAGGGCCGCAACACCCTGTGGCAGCCAGGTACCGACCACGCCGGTATCGCCACGCAGATGCTGGTCGAGCGTCAACTCGAAGCCAAAGGCCAGAACCGTCACGACCTGGGCCGCGAGAAGTTCCTGGAAAAGGTCTGGGAATGGAAAGATCAGTCCGGTGGCAACATCAGCCGCCAGATTCGCCGCCTGGGCTCGTCGGTCGACTGGAGCCGCGAGCGTTTCACCATGGACGACGGCCTCTCGGAAGCAGTGAAAGAAGCCTTCGTGCGCCTGCATGAAGACGGCCTGATCTACCGCGGCAAGCGCCTGGTCAACTGGGACACCAAGCTGCACACGGCGATCTCCGACCTCGAAGTGGAAAACCACGACGAGAAGGGTCACCTGTGGAACCTGCGCTACCCGCTGGCTGACGGCGCCAAAACTGCCGACGGCAAGGACTACCTGATCGTCGCCACCACGCGCCCGGAAACCATGCTCGGCGACGCCGCCGTTGCCGTGAACCCGGAAGACGAGCGTTACAAGGCGCTGATCGGCAAGTTCGTCGAGCTGCCGCTGGTTGGCCGCCGTATCCCGATCATCGCCGACGACTATTGCGACCCTGAGTTCGGCACCGGCTGTGTGAAAATCACCCCGGCCCACGACTTCAACGACTATGAAGTCGGCAAGCGCCACAACCTGCCGCTGCTGAACATCTTCGACAAGAACGCCTTCGTCCTGCCGGCCGCCCAGGTGTTCAACCTCGACGGCAGCGTCAACGACAGCATCGACGCGACCCTGCCGGCCCAGTATGCAGGCCTCGACCGCTTCGTTGCGCGCAAGCAGATCGTTGCCGATTTCGACGCCGCCGGCCTGTTGGTCAGCGTCGACGACCACGCCCTGAAAGTGCCGAAAGGCGACCGCTCGGGTACCGTCATCGAGCCGTGGCTGACCGACCAGTGGTACGTGTCGACCAAGCCGCTGGCAGAGCCTGCGATTGCTGCCGTCGAAGACGGCCGCATTCAGTTCGTGCCCAAACAGTACGAAAACATGTACTTCTCCTGGATGCGCGACATCCAGGACTGGTGCATCAGCCGTCAGCTGTGGTGGGGTCACCGTATTCCGGCCTGGTACGACGAATCCGGCAAGGTCTATGTCGGCCGTAGCGAAGAAGAGGTGCGCAGCAAGCACAACCTCGGCGCCGACGTGGTCCTGAACCAGGACAACGACGTGCTCGACACCTGGTTCAGCTCGGGCCTGTGGACCTTCTCGACCCTGGGCTGGCCACAGCAGACCGAATTCCTCAAGAAGTTCCACTCCACCGACGTGCTGGTCACCGGCTTCGACATCATTTTCTTCTGGGTTGCCCGGATGATCATGCTGACCATGCACCTGGTGAAGAACGAGGACGGCACCCCGCAGGTACCGTTCAAGACCGTGTATGTGCACGGCCTGGTGCGCGATGGCCAGGGCCAGAAGATGTCCAAGTCCAAGGGCAACGTCCTTGACCCGCTGGACATCGTCGACGGCATCACCCTGGACGAACTGCTGGAAAAACGCACCAGCGGCATGATGCAGCCAAAGCTTGCCGAGAAGATCGCCAAGCAGACCAAGGCCGAGTTCCCGGAAGGCATCGCCAGCTACGGCACCGACGCCCTGCGCTTCACCTTCTGCTCGCTGGCCTCCACCGGTCGCGACATCAAGTTCGACATGGGCCGCGTCGAAGGCTACCGCAACTTCTGCAACAAGATCTGGAACGCTGCGCGCTATGTTCTGGACAAGGGCGAAGACTGCGGCCAGAACGGCGAAGCCTACGAGCTGTCGCTGGCTGATCGCTGGATCATCTCGCAGCTGCAGCGCACCGAAGCCGAAGTCACCCGCCAGCTCGACCAGTTCCGCTTCGACCTGGCCGCCCAGGCGCTCTACGAGTTCATCTGGAACCAGTATTGCGACTGGTACCTGGAGCTGTCCAAGCCGGTCCTGTGGGACGAGAACGCCCCGGTCGAACGCGCCCGTGGCACTCGCCGCACCCTGGTTCGGGTGCTGGAAGTGGCACTGCGCCTGGCCCATCCGTTCATGCCGTTCATCACCGAAGAAATCTGGCAGCGCCTGGCGCCGCTGGCCGGCGCGCAAGGCAAGACCATCATGCTGCAGCCATGGCCAGTGGCCAATGAAAGCCGCATCGATGCCGCTGCCGAAGGCGATATCGAATGGCTCAAGGAGCTGATGCTCGGCGTGCGCAACATCCGCGGCGAAATGAACATCGGCCCGGGCAAGCCACTGCAACTGTTCCTGAAAAACGCCAGCGCCGAAGACCAGCGCCGCCTGCAGGAAAACGAAGCGCTGCTGAAGAAGCTGGCGAAGATCGAGTCCTTCACCGTGCTCGGCGAACAGGACGAGGCGCCGCTGAGCGCCACCGCCCTGGTCGGCGATCTGCAAGTACTGGTGCCGATGGCCGGGCTGATCGACAAGGACGCCGAGCTGGCTCGCCTGAACAAGGAAATCCAGCGTCTGCAGGGCGAAGTCCAGCGCGTCGGCGGCAAGCTGTCCAACGCCGCCTTCGTCGACAAGGCACCGCCTGCGGTGATCGACAAGGAACGCGCCAAGCTGGCTGAAGCCGAACAGGCCCTGGCCAACTTCACCGAGCAGCATGCGCGGATTGCCGCCTTGTAACGATCGCTGACCTCAGTGATGCCATCGCGGGTCAAGCCCGCTCCCACAGAAGTCTCTGTAGGAGCGGGCTTGACCCGCGATGCTTTGCACCGGACCTCAACATGACCACAACCAACAAACCGACCCTGCACCCGCGCAACCGCCACCAGGGCCGCTACGACTTCCCCCAGTTGATCAAGAGCAGCCCGCAGCTGGGCCAGTTCATGATCACCAACCCCCACGGCAAGCCGAGCATCGACTTCGCCAACCCGGATGCCGTCAGGGTCTTCAACCGCGCCCTGCTCAAGGCCCAGTACGGTATCCAGCACTGGGACATCCCGGCTGACTACCTGTGCCCGCCAATCCCCGGCCGGGCCGACTACGTACACGTGCTGGCCGACTTGCTGGCAGACGAAAACGGCGGCGAAATACCCCGTGGCGCGCAGGTCCAGGCCCTGGACATCGGCGTCGGTGCCAATTGCATCTACCCGTTGCTGGGCAACAGCGATTACCGCTGGCGCTTTCTCGGTTCAGACATCGACGCCACGGCACTGGCTGCGGCCGGCGCCATCGTCCAGGCCAATGGCCTGGGCAAGGCCATCAGCCTGCGCCAGCAAGGCAACCGCAAGCACATCCTGCTGGGGCTGCTCAAAAGCGACGAGCGCTTCGACCTGACCCTGTGCAACCCGCCCTTCCACGCCTCACGCGAAGAAGCCACCCGCGGCAGCCAGCGCAAATGGCGGGCACTGGGCAAGGCCGATCCCAAGCGCAAGCTGCCGGTGCTGAACTTTGGCGGGCAGAACAACGAACTGTGGTGCGAAGGCGGCGAGATCCGCTTCGTCAGCCAGTTGGTGGCCGAGAGCGTCAGCCTGAGCCAGCAGGTGCTGTGGTTCACCAGCCTGGTATCGAAAGCCTCCAACCTGCCCGGCATCCAGGCCGCGCTGAAAAAGGCCGGGGCGGCCGAACAGCGGGTGGTGGAGATGGGCCAGGGGCAGAAACAGAGCCGCATGATCGCCTGGACCTTCCAGGACGCCGCAGCGCGCCAGGCTTGGCGCCAGCAGCGCTGGAGCAAAACCCAGTCATAAAAAAACCGCGTCCGGGCAACCCGGACGCGGCTTTTGTCGAGCTGTTTACAATTACTTGTTTACAGCGTCGGTCAGCACTTTGGCTGGTACGAACTTGACGACTTTCTTGGCAGCGATTTCGATGGCAGCGCCAGTCGAAGGGTTGCGGCCGGTACGGGCAGGACGCTCGGTGATTTTCAGTTTGCCGATGCCTGGCAGGGTGATTTCGCTGCCATTTTCCAGTTGATCAGCAACGATCTGGCCCAGTTGCTCCAGAGCGTTACGCGCGGTGGTTTTTGGCGCGTCGATAGCTTCAGCGATATCGGCGATCAGTTGGTCTTTGGTCAATGCCATGGTGGTGTTCCTTCCCTATCAAATTCAGTGAGTATGCAGAGTGCTACGTCAGTCATCGAGCCAGACCTGCGGGGGATCCGGCGGTCCGGTGTTACAGCCACGTCAATCGCGTATGTAGATACGTAAAACGACGTTTGGTTCGACGTGACGCGAGCGGTCTGCCAGCAATGCGCCACACACGGGGCGCAAGACCGGGCAAAACTACCACAGGAATAGATAAATATCCGCCTCCCACAGGGCAAATGTGCAGGTTTTTCGGGGGTTTGCGCGAAAAAACGCAAAAATTTGAACAAAAAATAAACAACCGACATATCTGCCAACATCTGGCCGCTGAATCACCCCTGTGCTGAGGTACACTTGGCGACTTTGCAACGCGGCCAGCACCGCCCATTTTCAACCGAGAATCCCATGCCGATCCGTCATTGCATCGTCCACCTGATCGACAAGAAACCCGATGGCAGCCCCGCCGTGCTGCACGCCCGCGACTCGGAACTGGCCGAGTCGGGTGCCATCGAAAACCTTCTGGCCGACCTCAACGATAGCTACAACGCCAAACAGGGCAAAGCCTGGGGCTTCTTCCACGCAGAATCCGGCGCCCACCCGTTCAGCGGCTGGCTCAAGGAATACCTCGACGAAGGCAGCACCTTCACGGCCTTCAGCCGCGTCGCCGTCGAGCACCTGCAAAAGCTGATGGAAGAGTCCAACCTGTCGGTCGGCGGCCACGTGTTGTTCGCCCACTATCAGCAAGGCATGACCGATTACCTGGTGATCGCCTTGCTGCACCACAGCGAAGGCGTGGCGGTAAACGCCGAGCTGGACGTGACCCCGTCGCGCCACCTGGACCTGGGCCAGCTGCACCTGGCCGCGCGCATCAACCTTTCCGAGTGGCAGAACAACAAGGCCTCCAAGCAGTACATCTCCTTCATCAAGGGCAAGAACGGCAAGAAGGTCTCGGAGTACTTCCGCGACTTCATCGGCTGCCAGGAAGGCGTCGACGGCCCGGGCGAGACCCGCACCCTGCTCAAGGCTTTCAGCGATTTTGTCGAAAGCGAAGACCTGCCCGAAGAAGCCGCCCGCGAGAAGACCCAGACCCTGGTCGACTACGCCACCAGCCAGACCAAGGCCGGCGAGCCAGTAACCCTCGAGGAGCTCTCAGGGCTGATCGATGAAGACCGCCCACGGGCCTTCTACGAACATATTCGCAACAAGGACTACGGCCTGTCGCCGGAAATCCCCGCCGATAAGCGCACGCTCAACCAGTTCCGCCGCTTCACCGGCCGTGCCGAAGGGCTGTCGATCAGCTTTGAAGCGCACTTGCTGGGCTCGAAGGTCGAGTACGACGAGGAAGCCGGCACCCTGATCATCAAAGGCCTGCCGACGCAACTGACCGATCAGCTCAAGCGTCGCAAGGACTGAGCCCCGCCCAGGAGGCCACCAGCGCCTCCTTGGCACTCTTGCGCAGCTTTTTCACCAGCCGCTCCTGTTGCAGCGCCTTGGTTTTGTCGGGCCAGGCCTCGACATAGACCAAAGCCACTGCCGGGCTGGTGCTGAAGTAGCGTGCCCCCTGGCCCTTCTGGTGGGCCTGGAAGCGCCGCTCCGGGTTGTCGCTGATCCCGCAGTACAGCGAGCCATTGGCGGCGCGTACCAGGTAGACGTACCAGGGTTTGTTCGGTGGTTGGGCAATGGGCTCGGACACGTTAGTGACTATCAACGGCAAAGCGCACAGCTTAGCGCCTCAGCGCCCCGCCTGAAACGCCCGCAGGCCTTTCTGCGCCTGGGCGCGCACCTTGCCCTGGACCAGCGGCGACCAGCCCAGCAGCACCCCCGTGGTGCCCAAGGCCTGACGTGCCCAGCGCCACAGGTCGAAACTGTCGTGGTGCTCGCAGATCTTGCCGTCCCGAAACACAAAGCGTGCCTGGATGTCGTTGACCACGGTGCGGCCGGTCTGGCTGAACAGGTAGCGGGCGACCCAGCGGGCGCTGCCAGCGCGCTCGTCGGCGCGTACCGTGTCGAAGGTCAGGGTAAAGTCCTTGGCGCGGGTGGTGAGCATGCGCCACATGTCACCGGCATCCTTGCCGCGCAAAGTACCGAAGACCGGGTCACTGAAAACGATATCGTCGCTGTAACAGGCGACCATGGCTTCGGCGTCCAGGCGCTGGAAGGCCTGGTAGAAGCGGGTGATCAGGGCAGTATTGGCGTCGCTCATGGTGCAGGTCCGGTTCATGGCAATAGACCTGCACCATAGTCCGTCGAAGTGGCAAAAAGCTATGGGCATTTGCCTGGCGAATGTCTGCTCAAACCCGCTCGCTGACCACCTGCACATGCAGGTTGCGCCCGGCCTTGAGGCCAAAGCCTATGGCGCCGATGCCCAGCACGGCAAAGATCCAGCCCACCGCGTTCCAGCCGCCGGTCAGGTCATGCACCAGGCCGACCGCGAACGGCCCCATCGATGCCAGGGTGTAACCGATGCCCTGGGCCATGCTCGACAGGTTGGCGGCGACGTGAGCGTCTTTGGAACGCAGCACGATCAGGGTCAATGCCAGGGCGAAGGTACCGCCCTGCCCCAGCCCCAGGACAATGGCCCAGCCCCACAGGCCTTCCAGCGGCGCATACAGGCAGCCGAACAAGCCGGCCAGGGCCATGAGCATGACCACCACAATGGCCAGGCGCTGGTCCTTGCCACGGGTCGCCAGCCACGGCGCGCTGAGCGAACTGAGCAACTGCACGATCACCGAGCCGGACAACACCAGCCCGGCCTGGGTGGGGCTCAGGCCGCGACCGATGAGGATCGACGGCAGCCAGCCGAAAACGATATAGGCCAGCGACGATTGCAGGCCCATGTACAGGGTGACCTGCCAGGCCAGCGGATCGCGCAGCAGGCCGCGTACACGGTAGGCCACATTGTGGGCGCCGTGGCCCTGGCGGGCCTGGGGCAGCCAGATCAGCGCCGCCAGCAAGGCCGGGATCAACCAGAAGCCCAGGCCCAGCGACCAGCTGTCGCCCAGGCGCTCGCTCAGGGGCACGGTGGCGCCCGCAGCCATTGCCGCGCCCAGGCACAAGGCCATGGTGTAGACGCCGGTCAGGGTCCCGGCATGCTTGGGGAAGTCGCGCTTGACGATGCCCGGCAACAGCACGCCGATCACACCGATGCTAGCCCCGGCCATGATACTGCCGACGAATACCCCGGTGCTGCCAAAGGCGCTGCGCACGGCAATCCCCGCAGCCAGTACCAGAAGGATGCCGAGAATGACCCGCTCACTGCCAAAACGTCGCGCCAACACCGGCGCCAGTGGCGCGAACAAGCCCAGGCAAAGCACCGGCAAGGTGGTCAGCAGGCCCGCCTGGGAAGCGCTCAAGCCGAGGTTGTCGCTGACCTGGCCCAGCAGCGGCGCCATGCTCGACAACGCCGGACGCAGGTTCAGCGCCACCAGCACCAGGCCGAGCAGCAACAGCCAGGGGCGCTTGAGCAGCACCGGTTGCTGTTGCACTTGTTCGTCGTCGGCTTCGGCGTCGATCAGCAGTTCTTCCAGCTCCGGCCCGTTGGCCGGCGCCGCAGTTCGGGTTGTTTCATCGCCCATGGCAGTCTCGCAAGGTCAGGATTCGTTGATCAGGGTCCGGCTCAGGGCCTTGGCCTTGTCCGGATCGCGTTGTTCGATGGCATCGAGAATCTGCCCGTGCAGGTCGAACACAAGCTGGCAGCGGGGAGCGTGGCTCAGGTTGTGATGCAAGGTGGCCGCCACCACCCCGGAAAAGTAGCGATACAACTCGCTCAGCGCCGGGTTATGCGCGGCATCCACCAGGCGCTGGTGGAACACCAGGTCGCAACCGATGTATTGCTCCAGGTCATCGTGAAAATGCGCACTGCTGTGCTTGAGGGCCTCTCGTAGCCCTTGCAGGTCTTCTTCGCTGCGGCGCAGCGCGGCCAGGCCAATGGCCTCGGCTTCAAGGATATGGCGGGTTTCCCGCGCCTGCTCCAGGTCGCAGCGTGACAGCGCCTGAAGGGCCTGCAACGGGTCGACGGCGGTACGCAGGTAACTGCCATCGCCCTGGCGAACTTCGACCAGGCCACTGAAAGCCAGCACACGCATGGCTTCGCGCACCGTGTTGCGGCTGATGCCGAGCTCAGCAGCCAGTTCCGGCTCGGTGGGCAGGCGCTGGCCCACTGTCCAGGCGCCGCTGGCAACCCGTTGTCGCAGTTGCTCGACCGCTTGTTCGACCAGGGAGCGTTTGATCAGTAAGGTCATGACATCCAATCATCGGATGAATTTGAGAGAGGGAGGTTACCGGTAAAATCCATCGCGGGGCAAGTCGCGAAGCCTCGACTTGCCCCGCGACAAGGACTGTGCTCTATCAGTTCAACGCATCGAGCAACGCCTGATTCTGCTCCGGGGTACCAATGGTGATGCGCAGGAACTGGGCGATCCGCGCCTGCTTGAAGTGACGCACGATCACCCCCTGCTCGCGCAGGCGCGCTGCCAGTTCGGCGGCATCCTGCTGCGGGTGCCGGGCAAAGATGAAGTTGGCTGCCGAGGGCAGTACTTCAAAGCCACGGGCAGTGAGTTCAGCGACCACCTTCTCGCGACTGTCGATCACCTTGCGGCAGGTTTCTTCAAAGTAGGCACGGTCCTCGAACGCCGCCGCCGCACCCACAATCGCCATACGGTCCAGTGGATAGGAGTTGAAGCTATTCTTGATCCGCTCCAGCGCCTCGATCAGGTCCGGATGGCCGACCGCCAGGCCTACCCGCAGGCCGGCCAGCGAACGCGACTTGGACAGGGTCTGGGTGACCAGCAGGTTGTCGTAGCGATCCACCAGGCTGATGGCGGTCTGGCCGCCAAAGTCGATGTAGGCTTCATCGACCACCACCACCGAGTCGGGGTTGGCCTCGAGCAGTTGCTCGATGGCCTCCAGGGCCAGCAGGCAACCGGTCGGCGCGTTGGGGTTGGGGAAGATGATCCCGCCGTTGGCCTTGCGGTAGTCAGCGACACGGATCTGGAACTGCTCGTCCAGCGCCACTGCTTCAAACGGGATGCCGTACAGGCCGCAGTAGACCGGGTAGAAGCTGTAGCTGATGTCCGGAAACAGCAACGGCGCATCGTGCTGGAACAGGCCATGGAAGATGTGCGCCAGCACTTCATCCGAACCGTTGCCGAGGAACACCTGGTTGCCCTGCACACCGTAGTAGTCCGCTACCGCCTGCTTTAGCAGGTCGCTGTTGGGGTCCGGGTACAGGCGCAGGTTGTCGTTGAGTTCGCCGCGCATGGCTTCCAGCGCCTTGGGCGACGGGCCGTAGGGGTTCTCGTTGGTGTTGAGCTTGACCAGCCTGGCCAGCTTTGGCTGCTCGCCCGGCACGTAAGGCACCAGGTCCTTGACGAAGGGGCTCCAGAATTTACTCATGTTCAGTTCCCCTTCTTGTCGGCAAGGATGCGGTATTCGGCGCTGCGGGCGTGGGCGATCAGCGACTCGCCACGGGCCAGTACCGAGGCAGTGTGGCCGAGCTCGGAAGCGCCCTGCTCGGAGCAGAAGATGATCGACGAACGCTTCTGGAAGTCATACACCCCCAGCGGCGACGAGAAGCGCGCGGTGCCGGAAGTCGGCAGTACGTGGTTGGGGCCTGCGCAGTAATCGCCCAGGGCTTCGCTGGTGTGGCGGCCCATGAAGATCGCGCCGGCGTGGCGAATCTGCGGCAGCCAGGCCTGCGGGTCGGCGACCGACAGCTCCAGGTGCTCAGGGGCAATGCGGTTGGCAACGTCCATGGCCTGCTGCATGTCGCGCACCTGGATCAGCGCACCACGGCCGTTGATCGAGGTCTTGATGATCTCGGCGCGCTCCATGGTCGGCAGCAACTTGTCGATGCTGGCTGCGACCTTGTCGAGGAATTCGGCGTCGGGGCTGACCAGAATCGCCTGGGCGTCTTCGTCGTGCTCGGCCTGGGAGAACAGGTCCATGGCGATCCAGTCCGGATCGGTCTGGCCGTCACAGACCACGAGAATCTCCGACGGGCCGGCAATCATGTCGATACCGACCTGACCGAACACATGGCGTTTGGCGGTGGCGACATAAATGTTGCCCGGGCCGACCACCTTGTCGACCTGCGGCACGCTTTCGGTGCCATAGGCCAGGGCGGCAACCGCCTGGGCGCCACCGATGGTGAAAACCCGGTCGACACCGGCGATGCAAGCGGCGGCCAGCACCAGCTCATTGACCTCGCCACGCGGGGTCGGCACCACCATGACCACTTCACCAACGCCGGCGACCTTGGCCGGAATCGCGTTCATCAGTACCGATGACGGGTACGACGCCTTGCCGCCCGGCACATACAGGCCGGCACGATCCAGCGGCGTGACCTTCTGGCCAAGCACAGTGCCGTCGGCTTCGGTGTAGCTCCAGGAGTCTTGCTTCTGTCGCTCGTGGTAGCTGCGCACGCGCTCGGCGGCTTTTTCCAGGGCTTCGCGCTGGGCCGGGGTGATGCGGGTCAGGGCCAGTTCCAGGCGCTCGCGACCGAGGATCAGGTCGTCGATCGAAGTCGCCTGCACGCCATCAAAGCGCTGGGTGAACTCCACCAGCGCCGCATCGCCACGCTCGCGCACGGCCTTGATGATGTCGAGTACGCGCTGGTTGACCGCGTCGTCAGAGACACTTTCCCAGCTCAGCAGATGATCCAGATGTCGGGCGAAATCCGGGTCAGCGGCATTGAGTCGGGCGATTGCAGTGGACGTGGTCATAGCGAGGGCCTCATAAATGGCGAATGCTCAGGCGCCCTAAGCTACCAGTCCATCCGCGCGGGCACCCGAGAAAATTGGCTATGACGCGGATAGACGGGCGCGACAGCGAAGGCCGCGCGCAGGAGGTAGAAAGTCTTAGCCGCGGTGTCGCGATTCGACAGCCTGGCGCAAGGTGTCGATCAGGCTCTGGATGCGGGCGTGCTGCATCTTCATCGAAGCCTTGTTGACCACCAGCCGGGAGCTGATGGTGGCAATCAGTTCCTGGGGTTCCAGGCCATTGGCACGCAGGGTGTTACCGGTGTCGACAACGTCGATGATCTTGTCGGCCAGGCCAATCAGCGGCGCCAGCTCCATCGAACCATACAGCTTGATGATATCGACCTGACGGCCTTGTTCGGCATAGTAGCGCTTGGCGACGTTGACGAACTTGGTGGCGATGCGCAGACGGCCCTTGGGCTCGGCAGCGCCGACTTTGCCGGCGGTCATCAGCTTGCACTGGGCAATCTGCAGGTCCAGCGGCTCGTACAGGCCCTGGCCACCGTACTCCATCAGCACGTCCTTGCCGGCCACGCCCAGGTCGGCGGCACCATGCTCGACATAGGTCGGCACGTCGGTGGCGCGCACGATCAGCAGACGCACGTCTTCCTGAGTCGTCGGGATGATCAGCTTGCGGCTCTTGTCCGGGTTTTCGGTCGGCACAATACCGGCTTCCGCCAGCAGCGGCAGGGTATCGTCGAGAATCCGACCTTTGGATAGCGCGATGGTCAACATGGGAAACGTCGGTCCTTATGCGGCTACAGCCGGCCGGGCGCTAACAGGCCCGACCGCATTCAATTCGGTGCAGCAATTGGCTGGCGCGTCCCTGCGCCACTCACAGACTAGCCCGGCACGCGGCGGATCTTGGCGCCGAGCATCTGCAGTTTCTCTTCGATGCACTCATAACCACGGTCGATGTGGTAAATGCGGTCGATCAGGGTATCGCCTTCGGCAACCAGCGCCGACAGCACCAGGCTGGCCGAAGCCCGCAGGTCGGTGGCCATCACTGGAGCGCCTTTGAGGGTCTTGGTCCCGGTAACGATGGCAGTGTTGCCTTCGACCTGGATCAGGGCACCCATGCGGTGCATCTCGTAGACGTGCATGAAGCGGTTTTCGAAGATCGTCTCGATTACCGCGCCAGTGCCTTCGGCAATGGCGTTGAGCGAGATGAACTGCGCCTGCATGTCGGTCGGGAACGCCGGGTACGGAGCGGTACGCAGGTTGACGGCTTTCGGCCGCTTGCCATGCATGTCCAGCTCGATCCAGTCTTCACCGGTGGTAACTTCGGCGCCGGCTTCCTTGAGTTTTTCAAGGACGGCTTCGAGGATGGTCGGATCGGTGTCCTTGACCTTGACGCGACCGCCAGTCACGGCAGCGGCAACCAGGTAGGTACCGGTCTCGATACGGTCAGGCATGACCCGGTAGGTCGCCGAACCCAGGCGCTCGACGCCATCGATGGTGATGGTGTCGGTACCAGCGCCCTGGACTTTCGCGCCCATGGCGTTGAGGAAGTTGGCAAGGTCGACCACTTCCGGTTCGCGCGCAGCGTTTTGCAGCACGCTGCGGCCTTTGGCCAGGGCTGCAGCCATCATGATGTTCTCGGTACCGGTGACACTGACGGTATCGAAGAAGAAGTGCGCGCCACGCAGGCCGCCTTCTGGGGCCTTGGCCTTGATGTAGCCGCCTTCGACCTCGATCTTCGCGCCCATGGCCTCAAGGCCGCGGATGTGCAGGTCGACCGGACGCGAACCAATGGCGCAACCGCCAGGCAGGGCCACTTCGGCTTCGCCAAAACGGGCGACCATCGGGCCCAGTACCAGGATCGAGGCACGCATGGTTTTCACCAGCTCGTACGGCGCGACCAGGGTCTTGATGGTACGCGGGTCGATTTCGACCGAGAGCTTCTCGTCGATCACCGGCTCAATGCCCATGCGGCCGAACAGCTCGATCATCGTGGTGATGTCGTGCAGGTGCGGCAGGTTGCCAACGGTGACCGGGCCATCGCAGAGCAAGGTGGCCGCCAGGATCGGCAGGGCAGCGTTCTTTGCCCCGGAAATGCGGATTTCGCCATCGAGGCGAACGCCGCCAGTAATAATCAGTTTGTCCATTAGAGTCTCGCCGCCAAGTTGGCTCAGGTGCGCTCAGCCCAGGCTGCGCTGCTGAAAAATTTCATGGTTACCGCATGGATGCTGCCATCGGTGATCCACGGGTTAAGGTGAGCATAGATCTGCTGCTGACGCTTGACCGGGCTCAGGCCCGCCAATTCGTCGCTGATCACGTTCAACTGGAAGTTGCAGCCTTCGCCTTCAACTTCGACCCGGGTTCCCGGCAACTTTTCTTCAAGGAAGTTCTTAACTTCTACGGCCTGCATGCTCAACCTCAATCGGCGCCCTTTGCGCGCGGGTCGGCCATCATACAAAAAAGCCCCTCGCCTGCGAACCCCGTAATCGGAGACTCTGACAGAGGGGCCAGTCACTGGCTGGCGGTCATTGACCGGCCAGCACCTCGTCGAGGTCATAAACCTCGGCGATTTCCCGCATATCCTGGGGCATGGCGCGAACCTCGACGGCCTTGCCGGCCGCCTTGCCGTCGCGCATGAAGGCCAGCAGCAGGGACAGGCCGACGCTGCTGGACTTCTCCACCTGCGCGCAATCGAGCACCAGCCCAGGGGCCTTGCACGCCGCAATCAGGGCCTTGCCCTGTTTGCGCAAGGCCGGCCCGCTGCGGTAGTCGAGCACCCCGGCCAGGCTCAATACGCCTGGCTCGCTCATGGTCACGACACTGTCGCTCATTGCCCTTGCTTCTCGGCCGCTTGCTCGGTGCTTTCCTTGGCCTTGGCCACTTCGCCCGCCCAGCCGTCGATGGTCTTGTCCAGATCGTTGCCGTTGCGGTTCATGGCGTCGGCGAACTGGTCACGGAACAGCTTGCCGATGTTGATGCCGTTGACGATGACGTTACGCACCTTCCACTCGCCGTCGAGCCTGGTCAGGGTGTAGGACACCGGATAGACAGCACCGTTGTTGCCCTTGACGCTCATGTCGACGCTGGCACGGTCGTCGCCATCCTTCTTCTCGTTGCCGACGGTAATGCCCTGGTTGTTGTACTCGAGCAGGGCGTTGCCGTAGAACTGCATCAGGCTGCGCTTGAAGTTTTCCTGGAAGCGCTGCATCTGCGCCGGGGTAGCCTTGCGCGAATACTTGACGGTCATGATGCTTTTCGAGATGCCATCGGCATCGACGACCGGCCCCAGGTTGGCATTGAGCGCATCGTAGAAGGCGCTCGGGTTGGCCTTGTATTGCTCCTTGTTGGCTTTCAGGTCAGCCAGCAACTGGGTGGTGGTCTTCTCGATCACCTGCTTGGGTGACAGAGCAGCTGCACTGGCCATCAGCGGCAGTGCTGCCAGCAACACCAGCAAGCCGCGTCGCAGGATAGAAATCATGGAAACTCCTTATTTAGCTTCTTTGCCAACGGTATTGAGCAGGAACTTGCCAATCAGGTCTTCCAGTACCAGCGCCGACTGGGTGTCGTGGATGGTTGCACCATCCTTGAGCACCGCATCTTCTCCGCCCACGCTGATACCGATGTATTTCTCGCCGAGCAGCCCTGCGGTGAGGATAGATGCAGTGGAATCGACAGGCAGGTTATCGACCCGTTTTTCCAGCTGCAGCGTCACCCGACCGGTGAAGGTGTCACGATCCAGATCGATGGCAGTGACCTTGCCGATGGTCACACCGGCCATGGTCACTTTAGCTCTGACCGTCAAACCGGCGATATTGTCGAAGTTGGCATAAAGTTTATACGTGTCGCTGCTCGGGCTCGCCGACAGGCCGCTGACGCGCAGGGCCAGCAGGATCAGCGCCAGGATCCCGGCCAGGAGGAACAGGCCGACACCGATTTCCAGGGTGCGGTTTTGCATCAGAAATCTCCAAACATCAAGGCGGTCAGAATAAAGTCCAGACCCAGGACTGCCAATGAGGCATAGACCACGGTCTTGGTGGTGGCACGACTGATCCCTTCTGAAGTGGGCTCGCAGTCATAACCCTGGAATACGGCAATCCAGGTCACGACGAAGGCAAACACCAGGCTTTTGATCACCCCGTTGAGCACATCGTCAGTAAAGGAAACACTGTTCTGCATGTTGGCCCAGAACGAGCCCTCGTAAACGCCCAGCCAGTCGACGGCAACCCACGAACCACCCCAGATACCGACCACGCTGAAGATCAAAGCCAGCAACGGCAGCGAGATGAAACCGGCCCACAGCCGCGGCGCGACGATGTACTTGAGCGGATCGACACCGATCATTTCCAGGCTGGACAGCTGCTCGGTGGACTTCATGTTGCCGATTTCGGCGGTCAGCGCCGAGCCTGCACGGCCGGCGAACAGCAGCGCGGTAACCACCGGGCCCAGTTCACGCAGCAGGGTCAGGGCGACCATCTGCCCCACCGCCTGCTCCGAACCGTACTTGGTGAGGATGCTGAAGCCCTGCAGGGCCAGGACCATGCCGATGAACACACCGGACACGACGATGATCGCCAGCGACAGCACGCCAACCGAATAGAGCTGGCGAACCAGCAACTGAAAGCCGCCGCCAGTGCCGCTGCGCCCGACCAGCGAATGCAGCAGGAACAGGAAGGAGCGGCCGAGAATGGCCAGCACGTCGATGGCCGATCGGCCAAAGCGACGAATACGTTCGAGTAAGGATTTTCTGCGCATCAACGCTTCCCCAGAAGATCGGCGCGGTAATCCGGCGCAGGAAAGTGAAAGGGCACCGGCCCATCCGGATCGCCTTTCATGAATTGACGAATGCGCGGGTTGTCGGAGCCCATCAGCTCTTGCGGCGTGCCCTGCCCCAATACCTGGCCGTCACCGACCACGTAGATGTAGTCGGCGATGCTGGCGGTTTCGGCCAGGTCGTGAGAAACCACGATGCTGGTGATGCCCAGGGCATCGTTGAGCAGGCGGATCAGCCGCACCAGCACGCCCATGGCAATCGGGTCCTGGCCGACGAACGGTTCATCGTACATGAGGATTTGCGGATCCAGAGCAATCGCCCGGGCCAGCGCCACACGACGTTTCATGCCACCGGATAGCTCGTCGGGCATCAGCTCGATGGCGCCACGCAGGCCAACAGCCTGGAGTTTCATCAGGACTATGTCGCGAATCATCTCGTCAGACAGCTGGGTATGCACGCGCAACGGGAAGGCGACGTTCTCGAACACATCGAGATCGGTGAACAGCGCGCCACTCTGGAACAGCACGCCCATCTGCTTGCGGGCATCGAACAGGTCACTGCGCGACAGGGTCGGCAGGTTCTGCCCGGCCACCCAGACCTCGCCACTGGCCGGGCGCAGTTGTGCACCCATCAGCCGCAGCAGCGTGGTTTTGCCGCACCCGGAAGGCCCCATGATGCCGGTAACCTTGCCACGGGGAATGCGTATGTCGACATTATTGAAGATGCTGCGCGAACCGCGCTTGAAGGAAACGCCCTTCAATTCGACCGCGTAGGCGTTATCAACGCTCATCTAGACTCCTTGCGATGCAGCCTTCTCACTCAGACGCGCGCCCCCTTCGTGGAGGCACGCACGCACCAAGCGGGCCGAACAGCGGCGAACTATAGCACCGCTGATAGGGCCGCCCCAAGGCCGCCGAAGTGCTTGTTCAGCTATGGTTAAGCCAACCGGGCGAATGTATGACAATCACAAGGTGAGGCTTTCGCCCATTACCGCTATAATCGCCGCCTTTTCATCAGGCAATCCGATTTTCGACATGAGCCAATCCAGCGACCTGATCCAATCCGCGCAGCGCACCATCCGTTTCGAACTCGAGGCGGTTGAGGGCCTGCTGGCCCACATCGACGCCGATTTCGTCAAGGCATGCGAGCTGATCCTGGCCAGCAAGGGCCGGGTGGTGGTGGTCGGCATGGGCAAGTCGGGGCACATCGGCAACAAGATCGCCGCGACCCTGGCCAGCACCGGTACGCCGGCGTTTTTCGTTCACCCGGCCGAAGCCAGCCATGGCGACATGGGCATGATCACCCGCGACGACGTGATCCTGGCCCTGTCCAACTCGGGCTCCACCGCCGAGATCGTCACCCTGCTGCCGCTGATCAAGCGTCTGGGTATCCAGCTGATCAGCCTCACCGGCAACCCCGATTCGCCCCTGGCCAAGGCCGCCGAGGTCAACCTCGACGCCCGCGTTGCCCAGGAGGCCTGCCCGCTGAACCTGGCACCGACCTCCTCGACTACCGCCGCGCTGGTGCTGGGCGACGCCCTGTCCATCGCCCTGCTCGAGGCCCGCGGCTTTACCGCTGAAGATTTCGCCTTCTCGCACCCCGGCGGCGCCCTCGGCCGACGCCTGCTGCTGAAAGTCGAGAACGTCATGCACGCCGGCGACGAGCTGCCGCAGGTGCAACGTGGCACCCTGCTCAAGGACGCGCTGCTTGAAATGTCTCGCAAGGGCCTGGGCATGACCGTGGTGCTCGAAGCCGACGGACGGTTGGCCGGGATCTTCACCGACGGCGACCTGCGCCGCAGCCTCGATCGCAATATCGACGTGCACAAGACCCTCATCGAAGAAGTCATGACCGCCCACGGCAAGACCGCCCGCGCCGAGATGCTCGCCGCCGAAGCCCTGAAGATCATGGAAGACCACAAGATCAGCGCCCTGGTGGTGATCGACAAGGACGAGCGCCCGGTCGGCGCCCTGAACATGCACGACCTGTTGCGTGCGGGAGTGATGTAAATGACCCAGGACCTGCTCCAGCGCGGCAAGGCCATCAAACTGGCGGTTTTTGACGTAGACGGCGTGCTCACCGACGGTCGCCTGTACTTCCTCGAAAATGGCAGCGAATTCAAGACCTTCAACACCCTCGACGGCCAGGGCATCAAGATGCTCATGAACTCGGGCGTAACCACGGCGATCATCAGCGGTCGCAAGACCCCGGTGGTCGAGCGCCGGGCAAAGAACCTCGGCATTCCTCACCTGTACCAGGGCCGGGAAGATAAACTGGTGGTATTGGACGAGCTTCTTGGCCAGCTCAACCTAAGCTATGAACAGGTCGCCTATCTGGGCGACGACCTGCCTGACCTGCCGGTAATCCGCCGGGTCGGCCTGGGCATGGCGGTGGCCAATGCTGCCGCGTTCGTCCGCGAGCACGCCCACGGGGTAACCCTGGCACGTGGCGGCGAAGGTGCAGCCCGCGAATTCTGCGAACTGATCCTGCAAGCCCAGGGCAACCTCGACGCGGCCAACGCCCATTACCTGTAGAGCGACACATGTTCAGTAAGAAAATCCGCAACATTGCGCTGTTCAGTGTGATCGCCGCCCTGCTGGTGGCGGTCGGCTACTGGAACATCAGCCCCGAGAGCTTCCTCGACAACAAGCCGGTTGCCGGGCCGGACCAGAGCGCCATCGACTATTACGCGGTGAACGCCCACAGCGTGCAGTTTTTGCCTGATGGCAAGATGCAGTACGAGATGACCGCCGACAAGGTCGAGCACCTCAAGGCCAGCGAAGTCACCCTGCTGACCAAGCCCGATCTGCAGATGTACCGCGGCACCACTTATCCGTGGCACGTGCAGAGCGAGCGCGGCGAGGTCAACCCCGACGGCAGCGAAGTCGAACTGATCGATTCGGTAAGGGTCGCCCGCACCGACGAAAAGAACCGCACCATGATCATTACCAGCAGCCGCATGACGGTATTCCCGCAGAAGCAATATGCGCAAACCGAGCAAGCCGTTAGAATCGACGGCGCCGGTGGCGTCACTACGGGCAATGGAATGAAAGCGTATTTGAAAGACGGCAGGATGGACCTGCTGTCCAACGTAAGAGGACAGTATGAGGCTCGTTAAAACCCTCCCCTTTTTGCTCAGCCTGAGCGCAGCACTGGGAAGCGCGAGCGCCTGGGCCCTGCCGAACGACCGTGACCAGCCGATCCGCATCCAGGCCGACCACGCTCAACTGGACGACAAAAAAGGCATCGCCACCTACACCGGTGACGTGATCATCACCCAGGGTTCGATGATGATCAAAGGCAACACAGTGACCATCACCCGTACCGCCGGTGGCGACATCGACGTGGTGACCTCGGTGGGCAACCTGGCCTACTTCGAGCAGCAGCAGAGCGCCGCCAAGCCAGACAAGATGCAGGGCTACGGCAAGACCATCCAGTACAATGCGCCGCAAAACCGCATCGTCCTGATCGACCGCGCCAAGGTCATCAACGAAGGCAACACCACCGAGGGCGAGAAAATCGTCTACGACACGGTGAAACAGATCGCTACCGCCGGTCGCGGTGGCAAAGTCACCGAGTCGCGTCCGCGTATCGACATGGTGATCCAGCCGAAGAAGAAGGCCGAGTAAATGGCAACCCTCAAAGCCCAGCACCTGGCCAAGAGCTACAAGAGCCGGCAAGTGGTCCGCGACGTCAGCCTGTCGATCGACAGTGGCCAGATCGTCGGCCTGCTCGGCCCTAACGGCGCCGGCAAGACCACCTGCTTCTACATGATCGTCGGCCTGGTCCAGGCCGACCAGGGCCGCGTCCTGATCGACGACCTCGATGTCAGCCACCAGCCCATGCACGGCCGCGCCCGCGCCGGTATCGGCTACCTGCCGCAGGAAGCCTCGATCTTCCGCAAGCTGTCGGTGGCCGACAACATCATGGCGATCCTCGAAACCCGCAAGGACCTGGACCGCGATGGCCGGCGCAAAGAGCTGGAAAGCCTGCTGCAGGAGTTCCACATCAGCCACATCCGCGACAACCTCGGCATGAGCCTCTCCGGTGGTGAACGCCGCCGCGTCGAGATTGCCCGCGCCCTGGCCACCGCGCCCAAGTTCATCCTGCTCGACGAACCCTTTGCCGGTGTCGACCCGATTTCGGTCGGCGACATCAAGCAGATCATCCACCACCTGAAGGCCAAGGGTATTGGCGTTCTGATCACCGACCACAACGTCCGTGAAACCCTGGATATCTGCGAAACCGCTTACATCGTCAACGATGGCCAACTGATCGCCGAAGGCGATGCAGAGACCATCCTGGCCAACGACCTGGTCAAAGAGGTTTACCTCGGCCATGAGTTCCGCCTGTAGGCTCAAGGTGTAAGGCGCTGCCGGAGCGCTCGTAAACAAGCCAGATAATGGCTTAATTGTTACGGCGCTCTAGGCAAACGCTGCAATTTCAGGCATATAATTTGCTTAAAGTTGGCGCTTCGGTGCCCTTGTAGTGGATGGCGCATGTGCGCCGGCAAATAAGGTGTTAAGCCCCTGCCATGAAACCATCGCTCGTCCTAAGAATGGGCCAGCAACTGACGATGACCCCGCAGTTGCAACAGGCCATACGTCTGCTCCAGCTTTCTACCCTGGACCTCCAGCAGGAAATCCAGGAAGCGCTGGAATCAAACCCGATGCTCGAGCGCCAGGAAGAAGGCGACGACTTCGACAACAGCGACCCGATGGCCGACAACGCCGAGAGCAAACCCGTCGCCGACGTTCAGGAAACCAGCTTCCAGGAGACCGCCCCAACGGTGGACAACCTCGAAGAGGGCGAGTGGAACGAGCGCATCCCCAACGAGTTGCCGGTCGACACCGCCTGGGAAGACATCTACCAGACCAGCGCCAGCAGCCTGCCCAGCAACGACGATGACGAGTGGGACTTCACCACCCGCACTTCGGCTGGCGAAAGCTTGCAGAGCCACCTGCTCTGGCAGCTCAACCTGGCACCGATGTCCGACACCGACCGGCTGATCGCCGTGACCCTGATCGACTGCATCAACAACCAGGGTTATCTCGACGAAACCCTGGAAGAAGTCTGCGAATCCTTCGACCCCGAGCTCGACATCGAGCTGGATGAAGTCGAAGCCGTGCTGCACCGTATCCAGCAATTCGAACCCGCCGGCATCGGCGCGCGCAACCTCAGCGAGTGCCTGTTGCTGCAACTGCGCCAGCTGCCGCCGCGTACCCCGTGGATGGCCGAAGCCCAGCGTCTGGTCAGCGACTACATCGACCTGCTCGGCGGCCGCGACTACAGCCAGCTGATGCGCCGCATGAAGCTCAAGGAAGACGAGCTGCGCCAGGTCATCGAACTGGTACAGAGCCTCAACCCGCGCCCGGGCTCGCAAATCGAGTCCAGCGAAGCCGAGTACGTGGTGCCCGACGTGATCGTGCGCAAGGACAACGAGCGCTGGCTGGTCGAACTCAACCAGGAAGCAGTCCCGCGCCTGCGGGTCAACCCGCAGTACGCCGGTTTCGTCCGTCGCGCCGACACCAGCGCCGACAACACCTTCATGCGCAACCAGTTGCAGGAGGCGCGCTGGTTCATCAAGAGCCTGCAAAGCCGCAACGAAACCCTGATGAAGGTCGCCACCCAGATCGTCGAGCACCAGCGCGGCTTCCTCGATCACGGTGACGAGGCGATGAAGCCGCTGGTGCTGCACGACATCGCCGAAGCGGTGGGCATGCACGAGTCGACCATTTCCCGGGTGACCACGCAGAAATACATGCACACGCCGCGCGGAATTTACGAGCTGAAGTACTTTTTCTCCAGCCACGTCAGCACCTCCGAAGGCGGCGAATGCTCGTCCACAGCGATCCGCGCAATCATCAAGAAACTAGTTGCAGCGGAAAATCAGAAAAAGCCATTGAGTGACAGCAAGATCGCTGGTTTACTGGAGGCACAAGGCATCCAGGTAGCACGTCGCACCGTCGCCAAGTACCGCGAGTCCCTCGGCATCGCACCGTCGAGCGAGCGCAAGCGATTGATGTAACGGCTCCTGAGGTGTGCCACCGCAGTTCAGTGGCAGGCGCAATACCTGCCTCTTATGCACCGGCAACAAAGGAGAAGCTGTATGCAAGTCAATATCAGTGGACAGCATGTAGAAGTTACTCAGCCCCTGCGTGAGTACGTCGAGCAGAAATTGAAACGACTGGAGGGGCATTTCGACAAGATTACCAATGTGACGGTAATCATGAAGGTCGAGAAGCTGCAGCAGAAGATTGAAGCGACGCTGTTCATTCCCGGCGGCGAAGTGGTTGCAAATGCCGAACACCAAGACATGTATGCAGCGATCGACGCCTTGACCGACAAGCTCGACCGCCAACTGAAAAAACACAAGGAAAAACAGCAAAGCCTGCTGCAAGGTGCAGCGGCCCGCTGATCCCCCTCATCCATGATCCGACTTGAAACCATCCTGACCCCCGGCCGTTCCCTTGTGAACGTGCCGGGCGGCAGTAAAAAGCGTGCGCTCGAACAGATCGCCAATCTGATCGGCAGAGAAGTGCCCGAGCTGGACACCCAGATCGTGTACGAAGCCTTGATCGCCCGGGAGAAACTGGGCTCCACCGGCTTCGGCAACGGCATTGCCATTCCCCACTGCCGCCTCAAGGGCTGTGAGTCGCCGGTCAGCGCGCTGCTGCACCTTGACGCCCCTATCGATTTCGACGCCATCGATGGCGCCCCGGTCGACCTGCTGTTCGTACTGCTGGTCCCGGAAGCGGCTACCGATGCGCACCTGGAGCTGCTGCGCCAGATCGCCAGCATGCTCGATAGCAAGGACGTACGCGAAAAGCTGCGTGCGGCCACCAGTAACGAAGCCTTGTACCAGGTCGTACTGGACGTACAGAACGGGCATTGAACATGCGCTTGATCATCGTTAGCGGCCGGTCTGGCTCCGGCAAGAGTACCGCCCTCGATGTACTTGAGGACAACGGCTACTACTGCATCGACAACCTGCCTGCTGGCTTGCTGCCGCAACTGGCCGAAAGCGCCCTGATCAACACGGAATTGATGCAGCCCAAGGTGGCCGTTTCGATTGACGCGCGCAACTTGCCCAGCCACTTGTCGCGCTTTCCCGAGCTGCTTGAGGACGCCCGTAGCCGGCACATCCAGTGTGATGTGCTGTACCTGGATGCCGATGAAGAAACATTGCTCAAGCGCTTCTCGGAAACCCGCCGCCGCCACCCGCTGACCAACAACGAACGCTCGCTGGCCGAAGCGATCGAAGTCGAAAGCGAGCTGCTCGGGCCGATTGCCGACCTCGCCGACCTGAAGATCGATACCACCAACCTGAACCTGTATCAGTTGCGTGACTCGATCAAATTGCGCCTGCTCAACCAGCCGGAGCCCGGTACGGCCTTCCTGGTCGAATCCTTCGGTTTCAAACGCGGCATGCCGGTCGATGCCGACCTGGTGTTCGATGTGCGCTGCCTGCCCAACCCTTACTGGAAGCCGGAACTGCGCGACCATTCGGGCCTGGAGCAACCGGTGATCGATTACCTGGCTGCGCAGCCGGATGTCGAGGACATGTTCCAGGACATCTCCAGCTACCTGCTCAAGTGGTTACCGCGCTTTGCCGCCAGCAACCGTGCCTATGTCACCATTGCCATTGGCTGCACGGGTGGCCACCACCGTTCGGTGTACCTGACCGAGCGTCTGGGCCAGTTACTGCAACAATCGTTAAAGAATGTCCAGGTTCGCCACCGCGACCTCTAGCCCACAGGACCAGCGCCTCGATGCCCGCAAAAGAAATCACCATCATCAACAAGCTGGGGCTGCACGCCCGGGCAGCGGCAAAGTTCGTTGGCGTTGCGGGCAAGTTTCCCTGCCAGGTTCGCGTTGGGCGTAATCCGCAATCCCTGGTTGATGGCAAGAGCATCATGGCGGTCATGATGCTGGCGGCCGGCAAGGGCACCGCCATTCATCTGCACACCGAGGGCGAGCAGGACGATGATGCACTCAACGCCCTGATCGAACTGATCAACAATTACTTCGACGAGGGCGAGTAACCGCCCCCGTTTTCTCACGAAAGCGCCGTATCCATCACCATCATCAGGCAGAAGCCGATGCACAGGCCCAGGCTGGCTAGCCGGTGATGGCCATTGCTGCGCGACTCGGGAATGATTTCCTGGGTCACGACCAGCAACATCGCCCCGGCAGCACACGCCAAGCCCAGTGGCAGCAACAACTCTGCCACGGTCACCAGCCAGGCACACACCACCGCTGCCAGCGGCTCGACCAGACCAGAAGCCGCACCAATCAGAAACGCCTTGAAGCGGGCCATCCCCGCCCCTGCCAACACCAGGGCGATCACCAGGCCTTCCGGCACATCCTGCAGGGCAATGCCCATGGCAAGGCTGTCGGCATCGGGCATGCCACCACCGGCAGACACGCCAATGGCCATGCCTTCGGGGATGTTATGGGCAATGATGGCAATGACGAACACCCAGATCCGCGCGGCGATCACCGGTTGCTGCGGCGTGCCGACCAGGGCCTCGGGCGATGCACCGGACACCTTGAGGTCGACCAGGTACAGGCAGAAGGCCCCGAACAGCAAGCCGAAGCTGACCAAACCACCGGCGCCCCATTTACCCAGGCCAATGGCCTGGGCGGCATCCAGCCCGGGAATGATCAGCGAAAAGGCCGTGGCCGCCAGCATCACCCCGGCACCAAAGCCCAGCAAGGTATCGGCCAACGCCACTGGCATGTTGCGGATCACCAGCACCGGCACCGCGCCCAAGGCCGTACCCAGGGCGCACAGCGCACCGCCTTCGAGCGCCCGTAACATGCGCGGCTCCAGGTCCAGCCAGGCGATACCCTGGGCCACCAGCAGGGCGAAGCCGACCAGCAGCAACAGGGTACCGAGCGCCAGGCGAAACAGCCGCACGCCGGCAATCGACATTACATCCGAACGCATTGCGCTGCGACTCACACAAGCGCAGCTGCGTAACGACGCTCTACCTCGGACCAGTCGATCACGTTGTAGAAGGCGTTGATGTATTCCGGACGACGGTTCTGGTACAGCAGATAGTAAGCATGCTCCCAGACGTCCAGGCCGAGGATTGGCGTATTGCCGTTCATCAGCGGGCTGTCCTGATTACCACTGCTTTCAACCACCAGGGTCTTGGCCGGGGTCACGCTCAGCCAGGCCCAGCCGCTGCCAAAGCGAGTCAGCGCAGCCTTGGTGAAGGCGTCCTTGAACGCCTCGAAGCCACCCAATTGCTCATCAATGGCCTTGGCCACAGCGCCTTGTGGCAGGCCGCCGCCCTGGGGCGACATCACGGTCCAGAACAGCGAATGGTTGGCGTGACCGCCGCCCTGGTTGATTACCGCGTTGTGCAATTTTTCCGGAAGTTGCTTGACGCTGGCCACCAGTTTTTCCACCGGCCACTCGGCATACTCGCTGCCTTCGACCGCCGCGTTGAGGTTGTTGATGTAAGTCTGGTGGTGCTTGCTGTGGTGAATCTGCATGGTCTGGGTATCGATGTGCGGTTCCAGCGCATCGTAGGCGTAAGGCAATGCAGGCAAGGTATAAGGCATATCACTGGATTCCATATTGTAGGACTGAAGGCGCGGCGCTTTCCTGGCCGGCATGCAGGGCCGGCTGCGGCTCGTGCCGGTAGAGCAGACGTTCGGTACGCGGGTACTGGCCGTACTCGCTGATGAAGCTCAGCAACTCGGTGTAGGTCTTGCTGCTGTGGCGCAACGCAGCTTCGCGCAGTATCGGCGCCATGCGCGGGTCCTGGGCGGTCTGCAACAACCGCTGGTGAATGGCGCACAGGTACTCGGCGCTTTCCTGCGGCTGATTCAGCCGCAGGTGCAGGTCAGCCAGATTGTGGTGGGCGATGACGCACACGGCCACCGCTTCGTCGGCGTCATGCCAGCGTTCGAACAACACCTGGGCAAGCGCCAGGGCTTGCAGATACAACTCGCGGGCATCGACCAACTCGCCCTGTTCGAACAGGCGGTTGGCAATTTCGGTGGTGCGTTTCCAGTGCTGCATGACAAACCTCCAGAGCGGTGGGCCGGCTCAGATCCCGCCGGCGGTGAGCTTTTCCGGATCGAGCAGCGCTTCAAGCTGGCTGCGCGGCAGGTCGGTGTTTTCGAGGGCTACGTCGATAATCGGGCGGCCTTGCTTGTAAGCGGTCTTGGCGATTTCGGCAGCCTTCTGGTAGCCGATGATCGGGTTCAGGGCAGTGACCAGAATCGGGTTGCGCGCCAGGGCTTCCTTGAGCTTGGGTTCATTGACCGTGAAGCTGGCAATCGCCTTGTCGGCCAGCAAGCGGCTGGCATTGGCCATCAGCTCGATGCTGCTGAGCAGGTTCTGGGCAATAATCGGCAGCATCACGTTGAGTTCGAAGTTGCCCGACTGCCCGGCCACGGCGATGGTCGCGTCGTTGCCGATCACCTGCGCGGCGACCATGGCAGTCGCTTCCGGGATTACCGGGTTGACCTTGCCTGGCATGATCGAAGAGCCCGGCTGCAAGCCTTCGAGCTCGATTTCGCCCAGGCCGGCCAGCGGCCCGGAGTTCATCCAGCGCAGGTCGTTGGCGATTTTCATCAGTGCCACAGCGGTGGTCTTGAGCTGGCCGGATACCGCCACTGCGGTGTCTTGCGAACCAATCAAGGCGAACAGGTTGTGCCCCGGAACAAATTCGACGCCGGTAAGCGCTGTCAGTTGCTGGCTGAAGCGCGCAGCGAACTCAGGATGGGCATTGATGCCAGTGCCCACGGCGGTGCCGCCCTGGGCCAGGGCTTGCAGGCTTGGCAAGGTGGCTTGCAGATGAGCAATGGCCGCCTTGACTTGCGCCGACCATCCACCCAGCACCTGGCTCATGCGCACCGGCATGGCATCCATCAGGTGGGTGCGGCCGGTCTTGATGAACGGATGCACCTGCTCGGCCTTGGCGTCGATCACCTTGACCAGATGCTGCAGCGCCGGCAGCAACTGCTCGTGCAGGGCCAGCGCGGCACTGACATGAATGGTGGTGGGGATGATGTCGTTGCTGCTTTGCCCGCAGTTGACGTGATCGTTGGGGTTGACCGTATCGCCCAGCACGCGGCTGGCCAGGGTCGCGATCACCTCGTTGGCGTTCATGTTCGAACTGGTACCGGAGCCGGTCTGGAAGATATCCACCGGGAAATGCTGCATGAAGTCAGCGGCCAGCAACTGCTCCACGGCTTTGACGATCGCCTCGCCGCGGGCCTGCTCCAGTTGCTTGAGCTCGATGTTGGCCTTGGCCGCAGCAGCCTTGGCCAGCAGCAGTGCGCGGATGAACTGGGTCGGCATGCGTTGCTGGCTGATCGGGAAGTTGTTTACCGCGCGCTGGGTCTGGGCGCCATACAGGGCCTCGGCTGGCACCAGCAGTTCACCCATGCTGTCGCGCTCGATACGGGTATTACTCATCATCAAGTCCTTGCATCAGTTCATCGTAGGAAATCGAAGGCAGCAGCACGCAGTTCGCCAGTTGCAGGGCGAAGGGCTGCCAGCGCTGGTTGTTTTCGCGCCGATCGAGGTTGCGCAGCTCCAGCAGCGGCCGCCAGGCCTGGTCCAGGCACAGACAGCGCCAATGCCAGGGCAGCGCGCGATCGCAGGCGGTGTCCAGCAGCAGGCGGAATGAAGTCAAGGCGATAGTCCAGGCGCTGGTATCGGTGCAACACACCAGGTAACGGCCTTCGGTGAGGTAGTGCTCGATCAGGCGCGGCTCGTCCGGATCGAGTGCACAGCGAATGCGCCGGCTCAGCCAGCGCCAGTTTTCCAGGTAGGGCAATTCGTGGAGGACTGGTTTCATGAACATCATCGCCTAGATAATGATATTCATTATTAAGTGATAATCAGAATCAGTTCAACAAAATGAAAAAAGAAAAACAAAAAGCCCGACACATGGCCGGGCTTCGAAGGGGGAGCAACACCGGGCGTTAACTGCCCGCGACGGTCATCCGCTCGATCAGCACCGAGCCTGTGTGAATATTGCTGCGGGTTTCCAGATCATTACCAATCGCGACAATTTGATGGAACATATCCTTCATATTACCGGCGATCGTCACTTCCTGAACGGCGAACTGAATCTCGCCGTTTTCTACCCAGTAGCCTGCAGCACCGCGCGAGTAGTCGCCGGTGACCATGTTCAGACCATGGCCCATCAGCTCGGTAACCAGCAGTCCACGACCCATGCGCCGCAGCAGGGCAGCCTGGTCTTCGACCCCATGGGTGACGAACAGGTTGTGCACGCCGCCGGCGTTGGCGGTGCTCGGCAAGCCCAGCTTGCGCCCGGAATAGGTACCCAGCACGTAGGACACCAGTTGGCCGTTTTCAACGAATGGCTTGGCATAGGTGGCCAGGCCGTCACCATCGAACGCGGCGCTGCCCAGGGCACGCTGCAGGTGCGGGCGCTCGTCCAGGGTCAGCCAGGTCGGGAACAGCCGTTGGCCCATGGCACCATCGAGGAACGAAGACTTGCGGTACAGGTTGCCGCCGGAAATCGCCGAAAGGAAGCTGCCGAACAGCCCCCCTGCCAGCTCGGCCGAGAACAGTACCGGCACTTCACAGGTGGGTACCGGACGCGCGCCCAGGCGGCTGGCTGCCCGTTGCGCAGCGCGGATACCGATGCTGCGCGGGTCGGCGAGCAATTCGCCCTGGCGATTGACGTCATACCAGTAGTCGCGCTGCATCTGCCCGTCGGCTTCGGCAATCATCACGCAGCTCAGGCTGTGCCGGGTCGAAGCGTAGCCGCCGATAAAGCCATGGCTGTTGCCATACACGCGACAGCCCTGGTGGGTGTTGAGGGTGGTGCCGTCGGCGTTCTTGATCCGCGCATCGGCATCGAAAGCTGCGGCTTCGCACTCCAGGGCCTTTTCGATGGCCTGCTCAGGGGTGATGTCCCAGGCATGATAGAGGTCGAAATCCGCATGCTCGCGGGCCATCAGCGCCGGATCGGCAAGCCCGGCGCACTCGTCTTCGGAAGTGTGCTTGGCAATTGCCAGGGCGGCGGCGACGGTTTCCCGGATCGCCTCGCTGCCGCTGGCCGAGGTGCTCGCCGAGCCTTTGCGCTGGCCCACGTACAAGGTGATGCCAAAACCCTGGTCACGGTTGAATTCGACGGTCTCGACTTCACGCTGGCGCACCGAAGTCGACAACCCCTGCTCCAGCGATACCGCCACTTCGCAGGCGCTGGCACCCTGGCGCCGGGCTTCGGCAATGATCTGTTCGACCTGTTCCTGCAACGCCGGCAGGGCCTGCGGACCTACGCTCTGGACTGCACTCATGGTTTTCTCCACTCAAATTCTGCGTTCGGCGCGGGTCAATCTACGACCGGACCGGACAAGCGGCCCCCGACTGGTTATCATGGCGGCGATTCTCAGCGGACTGCCCCCATGGTTGATTCTTACGACACCGCCTTTGACGGCGAAAAAAGCAAAACCCAGGTCAAGCGCGAAATGCAGGCGCTGGTCGAGATGGGCGAGCGCCTTACCTTGCTCAAGCCCGATACCCTGGCCAAACTGCCGTTGACCGACGAGTTGCGCGCGGCCCTGGAAGAGCACAAGCGGCACACCGCGAACGAGGCCAAACGGCGTCACAAGTCGTTCATCGGCAAGCTGATGCGCGACCAGGACATCGACGCGATCAATGCCCTGCTTGACCAGCTCGACGCCTCCTCGCGCCAATACAACGAGCGCTTCCACAACCTTGAGCGCTGGCGTGACCGGCTGATCGATGGTACCGACGAGGTCCTGGAGAAGTTCGTCCAGGAATACCCCGATGCCGATCGCCAGCAACTGCGCTCGCTGATCCGCCAGGCCCAGCACGAGCTGGCGCGCAACAAGCCGCCAAGCGCGAGCCGCAAGATCTTCAAGTACATCCGCGAACTCGACGAGGTCCAACGCGGCCTGCGTTGAACCCCGCACACGGGCAGGCGCCCTGCCTGCCCGGTTTCATCTTCATGCGCCGGTGCCACCGACGGTGATCGCATCGATCTTCAGGGTCGGCTGGCCAACGCCCACCGGCACCGACTGACCATCCTTGCCGCATGTACCGACACCGCTGTCCAGCGACAGGTCGTTGCCGACCATCGATACCCGGCTCATGGCTTCCGGCCCGTTGCCGATCAGGGTTGCGCCTTTGACCGGCGCGGTAATCTTGCCGTCTTCGATCAGGTACGCCTCACTGGTGGAGAACACGAACTTGCCGCTGGTGATGTCCACCTGGCCACCGCCGAGGTTGGCGCAGTAAATACCCCTTTTCACCGAGGCAATGATTTCTGCCGGGTCGCTTTCGCCGGCACGCATGTAGGTGTTGGTCATGCGCGGCATCGGCAGGTGCGCGTAGGATTCGCGTCGGCCGTTGCCGGTGCGGGCCATGCCCATCAGGCGGGCGTTGAGCTTGTCCTGCATGTACCCCTTGAGGATGCCGTTCTCGATCAGCGTGGTGCACTCGGTCGGGGTACCTTCGTCATCGACGCTCAGTGATCCGCGACGACCTTCCAGGGTGCCGTCATCGACAATGGTGCACAGGCTCGAAGCCACCTTCTCGCCCATGTGGCCGCTGTAGGCCGAACTGCCCTTGCGGTTGAAATCACCCTCCAGGCCATGGCCGACCGCTTCGTGCAGCAATACGCCCGACCAGCCGGAGCCGAGCACCACCGGCAGGGTACCGGCCGGCGCCGGGATGGCTTCGAGGTTGACCAGCGCCTGGCGCAGGGCCTCACGGGCATAGCCCATGACCCGTTCGTCGGTGAAATAGCGGTAGTCGGTACGCCCGCCGCCACCGTGACCGCCGCGCTCGCGACGGCCGTTCTGCTCGACGATGACACTGACGTTGAAACGCACCAGCGGGCGAATGTCGGCGGCCAGGCTGCCATCGGCGGCGGCGACCAGGATGCGCTCCCAGACCCCGGCCATGCTCACGGTGACTTGCTGGATACGCGGATCGAGCTTGCGCGTGGCGGCGTCGACACGCTTGAGCAGCTCGACCTTGTCGGCTCGGCTGATGACCTCAAGCGGATTGTCGGTGCCATACAGCTGGGTAACGTCCTGGCTGTTGAACGCCTGCACGCTGCCGTTCTGCCCGGCACGGGAAATCGAGCGCGCGGCGCGGGCCGCCGAGGTCAGGGCTTCGAGGTTGATGGCGTTGCTGTAGGCAAAACCGGTCTTCTCGCCGGACTGGGCACGTACGCCCACGCCCTGGTCGAGGTTGAAACTGCCTTCTTTGACGATGCCGTCTTCCAGCGCCCAGGATTCGGAAATCTGCCCCTGGAAGTACAGGTCGGCGGCATCGATGCCCGGCCCGGCCAGCTCGCCCAGCACTGACTGCAGGCTGTCGAGGGTCAGGCCGCCCGGCGCCAGCAGGTGTTCGCTGACAGTGGATAACATCTCGCTCATAGTCACTCCGAGGTGTGCGCAGGCCGCAAGGCGTCCTGCGAGAAAAAGCGCCGGTGCAAGGTCACCGGCATCCGCGCCCGGATGGACGCCTGTTCGCTGCTGTCACGTTCGCCCAGCAGCACGGCTTCGCCGCTGGCCTGTTCGGCGACGATGCGCCCCCAGGGGTCGACGATCGCCGCATGGCCATAGGTTTCCCGGGGCCCCGGGTGAGTTCCGCCCTGGGCCGCGGCCAGGACATAACACTGGGTTTCAATCGCCCGCGCGCGAATCAACACTTCCCAGTGCGCGGCACCGGTCACGGCGGTGAAGGCCGACGGCACACTGATCAGCTCAGCCCCGGCCTCGCGCAGCGCGCTGTACAGCTCGGGGAAGCGCAGGTCATAGCAGACGCTCAGGCCCAGGCGCCCGACCGGGGTATCGGCGACCACTACCTGGCCGCCATGGGCGTAGTCATCGGATTCGCGATAGCGGCCACGGTTATCGGCGACATCGACATCGAACAGGTGCAGCTTGTCGTAGCGCGCCACCTGCTCACCGTGCTCATCGATCAGCAACGAGCAGGCATGGGCCTTGGCTTCGGCCTGGCCGACCGGCGGCAGCGGCAAGGTCCCGGCCACTATCCATAACTTGAGGTCACGGGCGGTCTGTTTCAACCAGGGCAGGATCGGGCCTTCGCCCAGCGCTTCGGCGCGGCCGATTGCGGCGCTGTCGCGCCGGCCCATGGCAGCGAAGTTCTCCGGCAGCACGGCAAGCCGTGCACCGCCTGCGGCTGCCTGCTCAAGCAGTTGCCGGGCGCGCACCAGGTTGGCCTGAACGTCGCTCTGGCTGACCATCTGGATAACCGCTGACTTCATCCCGGCTCCTAGCGTGATTTTTCGAAAGGTTTGATAAAGCTTATCTTAGGCTCTTTCCACGGACCCTCGACGCGATAATGCACGCTGGCGTAGCGCGCCACCCGGTCACCGAGCAGGCGATCAACCAGGAACAGCGCCCCGCCGATGGCCGGCGCGCCGACGATCAGCGCGGCAATCGGCAGGTTGTTGGTCACCGGCAGGGTCACCAGCAGGTTGGCGTCGACCCGGTCACGGACCATATCCAGGGTGCCGTCCAGCTCAAGGTTGCTGGAGGGGCCGGTGACGGTGATCGGTTCGCGGGTCACATACACCCCTTCACTGGCCACCAGCAGGCCTTTGACCCGGTCGTAGCTCAGGCCCTTGTCGAGCAAGTCGGAGAAGTCCAGACGCAGGCGCCGGCCAATCGAGTTGAAGTTGAGCAGGCCGAACACGCGCAGGGCCTGGGCGCCACCTTCGACTTCGACGAACTGGCCTTTGCGCAGGGCGGCGTCGAGGCTGCCGGAGAAGCGCTTGAGGCCGACCCAGGCTGGCGAGCCGGGCCAGCGGCCGTCGACATCCAGGCGAAAGTCCCGGCTGGTGACGGTCGGCGCAAAGTTGAAAGCCTTGAGGATGTCCACCAGGTTCTTGCCTTCCAGACGGCCCTTGTACCAACTGCTGCTCGCCCCTGGCGCCCCTTCCCAACCGCCATTACCGTCGATCTGCAGGCCTTTGACACTGACATCGAGGTCATTGAGGGCGATGCCCTTGGCAGTCGGACGAACTTTGACCGCCCAGCTGCCGAGCAGGTCATCGCCACGGAACAGCTTGTCGATGGAAAGATCAACGGCCGGAATCTTGCGCGGATCAATACTCGCCATCGGGTCCGGGCCGTCATCGGAAGACGCTTCGGCGGGGTCGGCGGCCGGCAGGTGAATGGTCTGCAGGTTGATTACCATCGGCGCGCCCTTGGCATCCGGGATCCGCGCGTTACCGATGACTTCCTTGCTGTCCAGGCGCACGACCCAGAGGTTGCCACCGCGATCGACACGCACCACCGCCTGCGCCAGGTTCAGGCCAAAGCCCTTGAGCTGGCCAATACTCAGGTCGACGCCACGCAGCGTCTGCTTGGCACTGCCACCCGGGTCGTTGCCGGCAAAGCGCTCGAACTGCTTCTGCCAGGGCTCCAGGTCCAGCTCGGCCAGGCGACCGCGCACACGCAGGCCCTGGCCAGGCGGCAACTGTGCGGTACCGGCGCCGAACAGCAGTTCACCGCGGCCCTGGTCGAGCTTGTCCATGGGCGCGGCGTAGATGGCCTTGGCAACGTCGGCATAAGTGACATTAAAGCGCCGCTCCGGCCCCTGCAGCCCCATGCTGAACTGGCTGTTGCGGGTCTCGTTGGCGGCCTTGCCGAACGGCGCGGGCAAATCCACCGCCAGGCCCTTGAGGCTGGAATCGACAGTCAAGGTGTTGTCGCGGCTGCCCAGGCTGACCTGCAACTGGTAAGGCAGCTCCCCGGAAAGCGGCAGGGCCTGTTTGACCTGCAGCCAGTCGGTCAGTGACTTGAGCGGCATCTGCCCTTTGGCGTTGATGCGGGTCTGCATCTGCCCGGGCTTGCCTTCGGCAAAGATCTGCGCGGTGATCGGCTTGTCGAAAGCCCGCGCACTGATGTTCTCGCCGCTCAAGCCTTTGTCGAAGTCAAAGCGCAAGTCACCCTTGAGCTGATGGAGTTCCAGGGCAGGTGAAGCGATCTTCAGCCGTGCATCGCGAACATTGAAGTCAACGACCACCTTGGGTTGCTGGCCTTTGGCCAGGGGAATATCCAGCTTGAGCTTGCCCTTGAGATCGCCCTCGCCCTCCCAGCCGGCAAACATCGGCCCGGTGCCGATAGGCGCGTCCTGGAGGATCTTCAGGCCGTCGCCAAGCCCGCCGTCAAATTCGCCGTCCAGGTACAGGTGATTGTGTTCACCGGCGGCAACATGGGGAATGTTGACCTCGACGTTGCGTACCTGAGTATTGAGTAACTGTCCGCTTTGCGCCTTGATGCGCACACCATCGTCGTCGATAAACACGTCACCGGCGACTTTCTGCACCTGAGGCCAGCCGGGCTGAAAATCCAGGGCGGCGTCATGGACTTTGAAGAACAGGCTGATACTGCGGGCCTGCTCCGAGGCGCCGTGGTTGAGCGAGCCCTGGTACTGGAAGTAACCCTCATCGACCGCGCCCTTGAGGATCGCCGTGCGCAGCCATTCATCCAGCGCCGGGCTTAGTACTTCGGGCAGGTACTTGGCGGTGTAGCGGCCATCGCCGTCGACCAGGCCGACGCGCAGGTCCATGTAGTCTTCACGGGTTTCATCGAACAGCAGGCGAATGAGGAAGTCGCCGGCAATCTTGCCCTCCTCGCCCAGCACCTTCAGGTACGGCGCGATCAGGGTGAAGCCTTCCTGGTCCAGGCGCCAGGTCAGGCGTGCGTTGGCTTTCTGGTAATGCCAGGGTTTCTCGAAGATCGGGTACAGGTGCAGCATGAAGGCATCGGTATCCAGGCGCAGTTCGCCCTGGCCGAGGTCACCGCTGATACTGCCGCTGACATTACCGGCAGCCGGTGCACCGTGATAGGCGTCAAAGCCAACCCGCTCAAGGTTGGCAGCAAAACTCAGGCGCTGGTCGCCGGTGGCTTTAGGCCGCACATCCAGGCGCACGTTACGCAAGGCCCCGGTGACCTTGAGGCCATCGACCACGGCCATGAGTTTTTCCGGCAGCGGCGCCAGCGCGTCGATCAGCGGCGTAACCGGGGTCAGGTCGAGACGGTCGGCCTGGATCGCCCAGGTTTCCTCGCTCGACTCGGTCGCGGCCGTCTGCTTGAGCTGCACATGGGATTCCCAGCGGGTCTTGCCCAGACTCATGGCCAGCGAGTCGACCAGCACCTCCAGGCCCTTGTCGCCGCGCTGGAACCAGGCATTGAGGGCCAGGTTGTCAATCTGCACGGGCTTGCGTTCGGCATGATTGCCGCGCAGCTCTGGCGCATTCAGGCGCACCACAGCGCTTTGCAACTGGCCCTTGCCCCAGTTCAGCCACAGCTCGCCACCGGCGCGCAGCTCAGTGGCCTGCCACTGGCCCAGCAGGCGTGGCGGCAGCCAGCGCGCCCAGTCGCTTTGCGGCAGGCTCAGGTAGGCATCGATTTCACCGTCGCGCCACTGGCTGGGGCGAATCCGGCTGCGCAGGCTCAACGCCAGTGGCTGGCCATCGGGCAAGGTCAGCCGCGCGTCCAGGCGCTGGCGCACACTGCCGGTCTGCAGGCCGAGGCTGACGTAGGTGAGGGTCATGGGTTCGCGCTGGAACGGCTCCAGGGTCACCTGGCTGTCGACCACGGTGACTTTCGACACCACCTGGATCTGCTTGAGCAGTTGCTCGGGGTCGAGTGGTTTGTCGTCTTTTTTCGGCAGGCCTTCCAGGGCCCAGGCGCCGTTCTGGTCCTCGCGCAGGCTCAGTTGCAGGCCGCCAACTTCGAGGTTGGCCAGGCGCACCTGGCGCTCGACCAGGCTGGCCCACAGGTCCGGCACCAGCCTGACGCCGTCCAGGCGCAGGGCACTGGGCCCTTCGCCGACCTGGATATCGCGTACCCGCACGATCGGTGCCAGGCCGCTCCAGTGCCCTTCCAGGGCACCGATATGCACCGGCAGGCCCAAGGCTTGCTCGGCCTTGTCCTCGACCTCGGCACGGTACTCGGCCACCAGCGGGATGAACTGCCGGCCGAGACTGACATAAAGCGCCACCAACACCGCCAGCAAGGCACTGATGCCCAACCCCCAGCGGGTCAAGGCGCCGAGAACGCGCATCAGTCGTTCCATGCCTGTGGCCCTCCAGATCGTGCCTTAACTATGGCCGCAACCCGGCGGTTTGCCAGCCGGCGCACTGCGCAATGTTGTTCAGACCGAGTCAGAGGAGCACCACATCATATTGTTCCTGGGAATACATGGACTCGACCTGGAAGCGAATGGTTCGACCAATGAAGGCTTCAAGTTCGGCAACGTTACCCGATTCTTCATCCAGCAGGCGGTCGACCACTTTCTGGTTGGCCAGCACCCGGTAGCCTTCAGCCTGGTAGGCGCGGGCTTCGCGGAGGATCTCGCGGAAAATTTCGTAACAGACGGTCTCGGGGGTTTTCAGCTTGCCCCGGCCCTGGCAGCAATAGCAGGGCTCACAGAGTACCTGCTCGAGGCTTTCGCGGGTGCGCTTGCGGGTCATCTGCACCAGGCCCAGCTCGGTGATGCCGATGATGTTGGTCTTGGCGTGGTCGCGCTCCAGCTGTTTTTCCAGGGTCCGCAGTACCTGGCGCTGGTGCTCTTCATCTTCCATGTCGATGAAGTCAATGATGATGATCCCGCCGATATTGCGCAGGCGCAGTTGCCGGGCAATGGCGGTGGCCGCCTCGAGGTTGGTTTTGAAGATGGTCTCTTCAAGATTGCGGTGGCCGACAAAAGCCCCGGTATTGACGTCGATGGTGGTCATCGCCTCGGCCGGGTCGACTACCAGGTAACCGCCGGATTTGAGCGGCACCTTGCGGTCCAGGGCGCGCTGGATCTCGTCTTCGACGCCGTAGAGGTCGAAGATCGGTCGCTCGCCCGGGTAGTGTTCCAGACGATCGGCGATTTCCGGCATCAATTCGGCGACAAACTGCGTGGTTTTCTGAAATGTTTCCCGCGAATCGATGCGGATCTTCTCGATTTTCGGGTTAACCAGATCGCGCAGAGTGCGCAGGGCCAGGCCGAGGTCTTCGTAGATTTCGGTCGGCGCGCCAACGGTCTTGATCTGCGCGCCGATCTGCTCCCAGAGCCTGCGCAGGTAGCGGATGTCCATGAGGATTTCATCGGCCCCGGCGCCTTCGGCAGCGGTACGCAGGATGAAACCACCGGCATCCTGGATATTTTCCTGGGCGATGCAGTCAGTCACCACCTGCTTGAGGCGCTCGCGTTCGGCTTCGTCTTCGATCTTCAGCGAAATACCGACATGACTGGTGCGCGGCATGTACACCAGGTACCGCGACGGGATCGACAGCTGGGTGGTCAGGCGCGCGCCCTTGGAGCCGATCGGGTCCTTGGTCACCTGCACCACCAGGCTCTGGCCTTCGTGCACCAGGGCGCTGATGCTCTCGACCGACGAGCCTTCGCGCAGGGAGATTTCCGAGGCGTGGATGAACGCCGCACGGTCCAGGCCGATGTCGACGAAGGCCGCCTGCATGCCCGGCAGTACCCGCACCACCTTGCCTTTGTAGATGTTGCCGACGATGCCACGGCGCTGGGTGCGCTCGACATGCACCTCCTGCAGTACACCGTTCTCCACCACCGCCACGCGTGATTCCATCGGTGTGATGTTGATCAGAATCTCTTCACTCATGGCAGGCTCTCGTCAAAGGACTTCAGTAATCATGGATCGCTCGCGGGCGACTGGCTAGGGCAGTTCTGGCTAATCCTCGCTCAACAGGCCGGCAGACGCTGCCAGCAGGGGATGGCGAATTGACCGAGCAGTTCGGCGGTTTCGTTCAAGGGCAGGCCGACCACGGCCGAATAGCTGCCTTCAAGGCGCTGCACGAACACCGCCCCCAGGCCCTGAATGGCGTAGCTTCCGGCCTTGTCGGCAGGTTCGCCGCTGGCCCAGTAGGCCTCGGCTTCCTCGGCACTGATGGGGCGAAACCGCACACGGCTTGTGACATTGACGCTCAGGCAACGCTGATGATCGGCCACGGCCACCGCCGTCATTACCTGGTGCTCGTGCCCGGACAGGGCTGCCAGCATGGCCAGGGCATCTTCGCGGTTTTGCGGTTTACCGAGAATTCGACCTTCGAGCACCACGGCGGTATCGGCGCCCAGCACTGCTACCGGGCCCTCGCTACCTTCGGGTAGTGACGCAAGGCCAGCGCACGCTTTCTCCCGCGCCAGACGCTCGACGTAAGCTGCTGCAGCCTCTGCGGGCAGCGGCGTCTCGTCGATCGCGGCACTGAGCGAAGTAAAGGGAACACCGATCTGGGTCAGCAACTCACGGCGGCGTGGCGAGCCAGAGGCCAGGTACAGCAGGGTCATCTTGACGTCTCCCTGTCAGCGTTGAATGTGAGTGCTCAGTTGATGCTCAGGCGTCGGCGCAGACCACGCAGGCCATAGCTGATCCACGGCCAGAGCAAGGCGCTGATGACCGCCGACCAGATCAGCGCCAGGGTCGGCAAGCGGTTGCCGGTCAGGGCGCTGAGCCACAGCTGGATCAACTGGGCCAGGCCGAAAATCACCAGGATCACCAGGCTCTGCTGCCACATCGGGAACATCCGCAGGCGCTGTTGCAACGACAGCACCAGGAAAGTGATCAGGGTCAGCACCAGGGCGTTCTGCCCCAGCAAGGTGCCATACAGCACATCCTCAGCCAGGCCGAGGACGAATGCAGTGGTCATCCCGACCCGGTGCGGCACGGCCAGGGTCCAGAAGGCCAGCAACAGGGCCAGCCACATCGGCCGGAACACTTCGGCGAACTGCGGCATGGGCGACACGCTGAGCAGCATGCCGATCAGAAAGCTCAGCCAGATGACCCAGCCATTACGGCTGCGGGTGCTTACCATCAGTGTCTCTCCCGGGTAATGACTGGCGCGCCGGGAACCGCAGCAGGGGCTGCGGGGGCTGCCGTGGCGGGCGGATGGGCACTGGTTGCCGGTGCGGCTGGCGTCGTGGCAGCCGGCGCCGGGGTGGCCGCAGCCGGTGCAGCCGGGGCGCTGCCAGGCGCAGGCGCGGCCGCCGAAGCGGGCAGGCCCTGGCGATCAGCCTCTTCCTGGGCAATCGCGGCATCGCTGGCACGTTGCTCGGGCGAGCGGCTATCGGTGAACACCAGCAGCAAGTAACGGCTGCGGTTGAGCGCAGCGGTCGGAATCGCCCGGACAATGGCAAACGGCTGGCCTGAGTCGTGGATCACTTCCTTGACCGTGGCCACCGGGTAACCGGCCGGGAAGCGCTGGCCGAGGCCGGAGCTGACCAGCAGGTCGCCTTCCTTGATGTCGGCGGTGTCGGCTACATGGCGCAGTTCGAGGCGCTCGGGGTTGCCGGTACCGCTGGCAATTGCCCGCAAGCCGTTGCGGTTGACCTGCACCGGAATGCTATGAGTGGTGTCGGTCAGCAGCAGTACCCGCGAGGTGTAGGGCATCAGTTCGACCACCTGGCCCATCAGGCCACGCGCGTCGAGCACCGGCTGACCGAGGACCACGCCATCGCGCTCGCCCTTGTTGATCAGGATCCGGTGAGTGAAAGGATTGGGATCGACGCCGATCAGCTCAGCAACTTCGACCTTCTCGTTGACCAGCGCCGAGGAGTTGAGCAACTCGCGCAGGCGCACGTTCTGCTCGGTCAGGGCCGCCAGCTTCTGCAGGCGACCTTGCAGGAGCAAGGCTTCGGTCTTGAGTTTTTCGTTTTCAGCGGCGAGTTCGGTACGGCTGCCAAACTGGCTGGCAACCCCCTGCCACACGCGCTGGGGCAGATCGGTAACCAGGTAGGACGGCATCAGCACCAGGCCCATCTGGCTACGCATTGGCTTGAGCAGGGTGAAGCGCGCGTCGACCACCATCAGGGTGATCGACAGCACAACCAGCACGAGCAGGCGTACGCCCAGCGAAGGGCCCTTGGCGAAAAGCGGTTTAATGGGCCGCTCCTCGTGGACGACGATTCAAGAGGTCATTCATACGGCAACGCACCGGCCTGCTTGCGGATTGACGGAAAACGACGCCCACACGGACGTCAGCCCAGCACATACAGGTAGCACTGTGGGCACTACCTGTAAACCGGGCGGCGTGAACTGCGGGCTCCGGCTTATTCGCTGGAGAGCAGGTCCATGGTGTGTTTGTCCATCATTTCCAGGGCACGGCCACCACCGCGAGCTACGCAGGTCAGCGGGTCTTCGGCGACGATTACCGGCAGGCCGGTTTCCTGTGCCAGCAGCTTGTCGAGGTCGCGCAGCAGGGCGCCACCACCGGTCAGCACCAGGCCACGCTCGGCGATGTCCGAAGCCAGCTCCGGCGGCGACTGCTCCAGGGCGCTCTTGACCGCCTGGACGATGGTCGCCAGGGATTCCTGCAACGCTTCCAGCACTTCGTTGGAGTTCAGGGTGAAGGCACGTGGCACGCCCTCGGCCAGGTTGCGGCCGCGGACATCGACTTCACGAACTTCGCCACCCGGATAGGCGGTACCGATTTCCTGCTTGATGCGCTCGGCGGTGGACTCACCGATCAGGCTGCCGTAGTTGCGGCGCACGTAGGTGACGATGGCTTCGTCGAAACGGTCGCCACCGACTCGTACGGATTCGGCGTAGACCACACCGTTCAAGGAGATCAGCGCGATTTCAGTGGTACCACCACCGATATCGACGACCATCGAACCGCGGGCTTCCTCGACCGGCAGGCCGGCACCGATGGCGGCGGCCATTGGCTCTTCGATCAGGAACACTTCACGGGCACCGGCGCCCAGCGCCGACTCACGAATGGCCCGGCGCTCGACCTGGGTCGATTTGCACGGCACGCAGATCAGTACCCGCGGGCTTGGCTGCAGGAAGCTGTTTTCGTGAACCTTGTTGATGAAGTACTGCAGCATTTTTTCGCAAACGCTGAAATCGGCGATCACGCCGTCTTTCATCGGACGAATGGCAGCAATGTTGCCAGGCGTACGGCCCAGCATGCGCTTTGCCTCGGTACCGACAGCGACGACACTTTTCTGGTTGCCGTGAGTACGAATGGCCACAACCGATGGCTCATTCAGGACGATACCGCGCTCACGCACGTAAATAAGGGTGTTGGCAGTGCCCAGGTCGATGGAAAGATCGCTGGAAAACATGCCACGCAGTTTCTTGAACATGGGAAAGTGACCCTAGGCAACGCGTGGGTAAAAAAGTGCGGCAAACTCTAACAACGGCGGGGATTTTGGGCAAGGCACCAATATGTTAAATTGGCGGTTTTTCCGAGCAAGCCTGCACATGATCGCGGCCTTATGACCGTAATACTGCCAGCATGTTCCTCATCGCGGAGCAAATCCGTTTCTGTTTTCCCAGGAGATCCCCATGGCGCTTGAACGCTGCGACGTGGAAAAGATCGCTCATTTGGCCCGACTGGGCCTGAATGAAGCCGATCTGCCACGCACTACCGATGCCCTGAACAGTATTCTGGGACTGGTCGACCAGATGCAAGCGGTCGACACCACTGGCATCGAGCCACTGGCCCACCCTCTGGAAGCCACCCAGCGCCTGCGCGCCGACGTGGTAACAGAAAGTAACCATCGCGACAGCTACCAGGCCATCGCCCCGGCGACGGAAAACGGCCTGTACCTGGTTCCGAAAGTCATCGAGTAAGGGAATAGAGCCTGCCATGCATCAACTGACCCTGGCCGAGATCGCCCGCGGACTCGCCGACAAGAAGTTTTCTTCCGAAGAGCTGACCCGCGCCCTGTTGGCGCGCATCAACCAGCTCGACCCGCAAATCAACAGCTTCATCAGCGTCACCGAAGACCTGGCCATCAGCCAGGCCCGGGCCGCCGACGCCCGCCGCGCCGCCGGCGAGAGCGGCGCCCTGCTCGGTGCACCGATCGGCCACAAGGACCTGTTCTGCACCCAGGGCATCCGCACCAGTTGCGGCTCGAAGATGCTCGACAACTTCAAGGCGCCGTACGACGCCACCGTGGTCAGCAAGCTGGCCGAAGCTGGCGCCGTGACCCTGGGCAAGACCAACATGGACGAATTCGCCATGGGTTCGGCCAACGAGAGCAGCTACTACGGTGCGGTGAAAAACCCGTGGAACCTCGAGCACGTGCCGGGCGGTTCGTCCGGTGGCTCGGCGGCCGCGGTTGCTGCGCGCCTGCTGCCTGGCGCCACCGCCACCGACACCGGTGGTTCGATCCGACAGCCGGCAGCGCTGACCAGCCTGACCGGGCTGAAACCGACCTACGGTCGGATTTCGCGCTGGGGCATGATCGCCTACGCCTCAAGCCTCGACCAGGCCGGCCCGCTGGCCCGCACTGCCGAAGACTGCGCGCTGCTGCTGCAAGGCATGGCCGGTTTCGACGCCAAGGACTCCACCAGCATCGACGAACCGGTGCCGGACTACAGCGCCAGCCTCAACGCCTCGCTCCAGGGCCTGCGCATCGGCCTGCCGAAGGAATACTTCGGTGCCGGCCTCGACCCGCGCATCGCCGACCTGGTCCAGGCCAGCGTCAAGGAGCTGGAAAAGCTCGGCGCGGTGGTCAAGGAAATCAGCCTGCCGAACATGCAGCACGCCATCCCGGCCTACTACGTGATCGCCCCGGCGGAGGCCTCGTCCAACCTGTCGCGTTTCGACGGTGTACGTTTCGGCTACCGCTGCGAGAGCCCGGTCGACCTCACCGACCTGTACAAGCGCTCCCGCGGCGAAGGCTTCGGCCCTGAAGTACAGCGCCGGATCATGGTCGGGGCCTACGCCCTGTCGGCCGGTTACTACGATGCCTACTACCTGCAGGCACAGAAAATCCGCCGCCTGATCAAGAACGACTTCATGGCGGCGTTCAACGACGTCGACGTGATCCTCGGCCCGACCACGCCAAACCCGGCCTGGAAGATCGGCGCCAAGAACAACGACCCGGTCGCCGAGTACCTGGAAGACTTCTACACCATCACCGCCAACCTCGCCGGCGTGCCAGGCCTGTCGATGCCGGCCGGTTTCGTCGATGGTCTGCCGGTTGGCGTGCAGCTGCTGGCACCGTATTTCCACGAAGGCCGCCTGCTCAACGTCGCGCACCGCTACCAGCAAGTGACTGACTGGCACACTCGCGCACCTAACGGCTTCTGAGGGATCACCACATGCAATGGGAAGTTGTCATCGGGCTGGAGATTCACACCCAGCTCGCCACCCAGTCGAAGATTTTCTCCGGCAGCGCCACCACTTTCGGCTCCGAGCCGAACACCCAGGCCAGCCTGATCGATCTGGGCATGCCCGGCGTACTGCCGGTGCTCAACCAGGAAGCGGTGCGCATGGCCTGCATGTTCGGCCTGGCCATCGATGCCGAGATCGGCCAGCACAACGTGTTCGCGCGCAAGAACTACTTCTACCCCGACCTGCCCAAGGGCTACCAGATCAGCCAGATGGAACTGCCGATCGTCGGCAAGGGCCACCTGGACATCGCCCTCGAAGACGGCACGGTCAAGCGCGTCGGCATCACCCGTGCGCACCTTGAAGAAGACGCCGGCAAGAGCCTGCACGAAGACTTCAGCGGCTCCACCGGCATCGACCTCAACCGCGCCGGCACCCCGCTGCTGGAGATCGTCTCCGAGCCGGACATGCGCAACGCCAAGGAGGCCGTGGCCTACGTCAAGGCCATCCACGCCCTGGTGCGCTACCTGGGCATCTGCGACGGCAACATGGCCGAAGGCTCGCTGCGTTGCGACTGCAACGTCTCGGTACGCCCCAAGGGCCAGGCCGAGTTCGGTACCCGCTGCGAGATCAAGAACGTCAACTCGTTCCGCTTCATCGAGCGCGCGATCAACACCGAAGTGCAGCGCCAGATCGAGCTGATCGAAGACGGCGGCCGGGTCATCCAGGAAACCCGCCTGTACGATCCGAACAAGGACGAGACCCGCTCCATGCGCAGCAAGGAGGAAGCCAACGACTACCGTTACTTCCCCGACCCGGACCTGCTGCCGGTGGTCATCGAAAGCGCCTTCCTTGAAGAGGTGCGCGCCACCTTGCCGGAACTGCCACCGCAAAAGCGTGAGCGCTTCCAGAGCCAGTTCGGCCTTTCGGCCTATGACGCCAACGTCCTGGCGACCAGCCGCGAACAGGCCGACTACTTCGAACAGGTGGTCGGTGTGTGCGGCGACGCCAAGCTTGCCGCCAACTGGGTCATGGTCGAGCTGGGCAGCCTGCTGAACAAGCTGGGCCTGGAAATCGACCAGTCGCCGGTCACTGCCGAGCACCTGGGCGGCATGCTCAAGCGCATCCTCGACAACACCATCAGCGGCAAGATTGCCAAGGTGGTGTTCGAGAAGATGGCCGCCGGCGACGGCGATGCCGACCAGATCATCGAAGCCGAGGGCCTCAAGCAGGTCACCGACAGCGGTGCGATCGAGAAGGTCCTGGACGAAGTGCTGGCCGCCAACGCCGAGCAGGTCGAGCAATACCGCGCTGCGGATGAAGCCAAGCGCGGCAAGATGTTCGGCTTCTTCGTCGGCCAGGCCATGAAAGCCTCCAAAGGCAAGGCCAACCCGCAGCAAGTGAACCAATTGCTCAAGAGCAAGCTCGAAGGGTAATCGCGTCGCCTGCTAAATCGCGGGTCAAGTCGGGGCGCCGCACCGACTTGACCCGCGATGGCCACCCTACGGAGCATCTGCATACATGTGGCGTCCCCTCAGCGCACTCGCGCTTTTCACCCTGCTGGCCGGCTGCGCCAGCCACGATATCGACCCCCGCGGTTACGACAAGACCGGCACCGCCTCCTATTACGGCTCCCGTCACCACGGTAAACGCACCGCCAGTGGCGAGCCTTTCAACCAGCACGGCATGACCGCCGCCCACCGCAGCCTGCCCTTCGGCACGCGGGTCAAGGTCACCAACCTCAACAACGAACGCAGCGTCGTGGTGCGCATCAACGACCGCGGCCCGCATACCCGTGGCCGGCTGATCGACCTGTCGCGCGCCGCCGCGGATAAACTCGGGATGATCCGTAGCGGAACCGCGCGCGTACGGGTACAAAGTCTCAGCGATTGACCTGACCCCGGAGCCCGACCATTTTCGACCTGGCCGCTTTACCCACTTTCAGCCTGCTGCAGTTGAGCATCGGCCTGCTGTTGCTGATCGCCGGCGCCGAACTGCTGGTGCGCGCCGCCCTGCGCCTGGCCGCCAGCCTGCAAGTGCGGCCATTGATCATCGGCCTGAGCCTGGTGGCATTCGGCAGCAGCGCGCCGCAACTGACCGTCAGCCTGCAGGCGGCCTACACCGGCGCGCCGGATGTCGCGGTCGGCAGCGTGATCGGCAGTAACATCTTCAACATTCTCGTGACCCTGGGCCTGGCCGCGCTGATCATCCCGCTGCGGGTCTCGCGCCAGCTGGTTCGCCTGGATATCCCGCTGATGATCGCCGCGAGCCTGGCGGTGTACCTGCTGGCCTTCAACGAACTGCTCGGGCGCCTGGAAGGAGCCCTGCTGCTGTGTGGCCTGTTCGGCTACCTGGCGATCCTCTGGCACCAGTCCCGCCACCACGCGCGCACCTACCCGTCCCCCGGACCGCGCCCGCAGCGTGGCGGCCGGTTCTGGCTTGGTAGTGTGCTGCTGATGCTGGCCGGGCTTGGCCTGCTCAGCCTGGCCGGTCATCTGCTGCTGGAGGCAGCGGTAGAGGTGGCGCAGGACCTGGGCCTGTCGGAACGGGTCATCGGCCTGACTGTGGTCGCGGTCTGCACCTCGCTACCGGAACTGGCCACCTCGCTGATCGCCGCCCTGCGTGGCGAGCGGGAGATCGCCGTGGGCAACGTGATCGGCAGCAACCTGTTCAACCTGCTGGCGGTGCTCGGCCTGACCGCGTTGGTCGCCCCCGAGCCGCTGTCGATCTCGCCCAATGCCCTGGCCTTCGACCTGCCGGTGATGCTCGGGGTCGCGGTGCTGGCGCTGCCGGTGTTCTACTCCGGTTACCGGGTGACCCGCGCCGAAGGGCTGGTGTTCCTCTGCCTGTATCTGGCTTATGGTCTGCATGTGGTGGCCTTCACCACCGGCATGCCGCTGGCCAGCCGACTTGAAAAACTGATGCTGTTCTACGCATTGCCAGCACTGGGGGCGTTGCTGCTGTACACCACCCTGCGTGCCTGGCGCCGCCAACACTAAGGAAAACAACATGGGCGACAACAACAAATCCGGCGAACAGGTTCGCCGCCAGGTCATGGGCGATGCCTTCGTCGATCGCGCTTTGAGCAATGCCACCGACTTCAGCCAACCGCTGCAGGACTTCGTCAACGAACATGCCTGGGGCAGCGTCTGGAGCCGCGAAGGCCTGCCGCTGAAAACCCGCAGCCTGATCACCCTTGCCGCCCTCACCGCACTCAAATGCCCGCAGGAGCTCAAGGGCCACGTGCGTGGCGCCCTGAACAACGGTTGTACGGTCGAGGAAATTCGCGAGGCGCTGCTGCACTGCGCGGTGTACGCCGGCGTGCCGGCAGCGGTCGATGCCTTTCGCGCCGCCCAGGAAGTGATCGACAGCTACCCGCAGAGCTGATCGATCACTTGCGCCAAGGCCGTCAGTTGCTGACGACGACGGCCTTCTGACTTTTCTTCTTCAGCCAGAACGCCACACCCAGGGTGGCGATCCAGGCCGGGATCAACATCACCGAAATGCGGATCGGCGGGGTCAGGTACATCACCACCAGAATCAGCCCGATGAACGCCAGGCACAGGTAGTTGGTCACCGGGTGGCCCCAGCTCTTGTAGAAGGTCGACTCGCCCGACGCCTGCTTGGCGCGGCGGAATTTAAGGTGGGTGATGCTGATGCTGGCCCAGTTGATCACCAGCGCCGAGACTGCCAGAGCCATCAGCAGGCCAAAGGCTTCGCCCGGCATCAGGTAGTTGATCAGCACGCACAAGCCGGTGGCCAGGGCAGAAACACCGAGGGCCGTCAGCGGCACGCCACGGCGGTTGACCTTGAGCAGCGCACGCGGCGCGTCACCCTGGCTGGCCAGACCGAACAGCATGCGGCTGTTGCAGTACACGCAGCTGTTGTACACCGACAGCGCGGCGGTCAGTACCACCACGTTGAGGATGGTCGCTACCAGGTTGCTGTCCAGGTTGTGGAAGATCATCACGAACGGGCTGCCGCCCTGCACCACCTTCTGCCACGGGTACAGCGACAGCAGCACCGCCAGGGCGCCGATGTAGAAAATCAGGATGCGATAGACCACCTGGTTGGTGGCACGCGGGATGCTGTGGCGCGGGTTGTCGGCTTCGGCAGCGGTGATACCGACCAGTTCCAGGCCGCCGAAGGAGAACATGATCACCGCCATGGCCATCAGCAAACCGCTGAAGCCGTTGGGGAAGAAGCCGCCGTACTGCCAGAGGTTGGCGACGCTGGCGTCCGGCCCGCCATTGCCGCTGGCCAGCAGCCAGGCGCCAAAGCCGATCATGCTGACGATGGCGATGACCTTGACCAAGGCGAACCAGAACTCCATTTCACCGTAGACCTTCACCTGGGTGAGGTTGATCAGGTTGATCACCACAAAGAAGATCGCCGCCGTCGCCCAGGTCGGGAAGTCCGGCCACCAGTACTGCACGTAGATACCCACGGCCGTCAGCTCGGCCATGCCGACCAGCACATAGACCACCCAGTAGTTCCAGCCGGAAACAAAACCGGCGAACTCGTTCCAGTAGCGGTGGGCAAAGTGGCTGAAGCTGCCGGCTACCGGCTCGTCGACCACCATCTCGCCCAGCTGGCGCATGATAAAGAACGCCATCAGGCCGGCAATCGCATACCCCAGCAGCACGGCCGGACCGGCCATCTGGATGGTCTGGGCAATACCCAGGAACAGGCCGGTACCGATGGCGCCACCCAGGGCAATCAACTGGATATGGCGATTCTTCAACCCGCGCTGTAATCGCTCTGGGGGGTTCTGTTCTTGCATGAAATGTCCTTGAAGGTGGAAGGCAGTGTTGGCTTTATTGTCGGCACAGAATCTAGATCCAGCCGCCCCACTGCAAGAGGAAAATGCCGATATTCGTGGTTATGGCGGCCATCAGCGTAGTAATTACGATGATCGAGGCGGCCAGTTCATGGTTACCGTTGGCCGCGCGGGCCATCACATAACTGGCCGCGGCGGTCGGGCTGCCGATGTACAGGAACAGGATACCCAGCTCCGCGCCGCGAAAGCCGCAAAGCCAGGCCGCCAGGGTGCCGATCACCGGCAACCAGATCATCTTCACCAGGCTGGCGCTGACCGCCAGGCCACCGCTTTCGCGCAGTGACGCCAGCGACAGGGTACCGCCAATGCAGATCAATGCCAGCGGCAGGGTCATCTGCGCCAGGTAATCACCGGAGGTCAGCAACCAGTTGGGCAGCGGCACTTGCCCGTAGGCCATGGGCGTGGCGAGTAGCACGCTGATGATCAGCGGGTTGCGCAGGATACTCTTGCAGATGCTCCAGGGGTCGGACTTCATGCTCGGGCTGTACACCGCCAGCACCACCGACGACAGCGAGTTGTACAGCAGTATCACCAGACCGGCGAGGATCGCCCCCAGCGAAATGCCGTAATCGCCATACATGCTTGCCGCCAGTGCCAGGCCGATAACCCCGTTGTTGCCGCGAAAGCCGCCCTGGGTGTAGATGCCGCGGTCTTCACGCGGGCAGCGCCACAGGGCGAAGCCCCAGGCCAGGGCAAAACTGCCCAGGGTGGCGACCACGAAGAACACCAGCAGTCCGGGCTTGACCGCCGCCGTCAGGTCGGCGTGGTAAATCCCCAAAAACAGCAGAGCCGGCATGCACACGTTGAACACCAGCGACGAGGCGGTGTGGATGAAGCCGTCGTTGATGGCCTTGATGCGTTTGAGCAGCACGCCCATGAACAGCATGGCGAACACCGGCGCCGTGATGTTCAGCGTCTGGATAAAGAGGGCGAGCATGCAGGGTGGTCCCGATGGCTGTCGTTAGGGGGCTAATGATACGTCAGCCACCGATTGATGAATCGTATTCCTGTGTAAGAAAAAAGAGTTGTTGACGTAGGAAATGGTTTGGATATGATCGAAACAACTGTACATACATACAGTTGTTTAGGTAAATCCATGACATCTCAAAGGAGTTGAATATGTCAGGTATGCAAACTGGACTGCACGCCCAAAAGGCGCTCGCCACCACCGTGGTCGCCGACCTCGACGCCCTGTTCAGCGTCAGCGGCATCAACATTCCCGGCCCTGACGCCCGCCTGGTGCTGGTGCTCGACGGCCATCACACGATCAAATACCACCGCCTTGGCCTGGCGGCCAAACCGCCTGCCAGTGGCAAGCCGGTACTGCGCTTCGAAGGCGGCGAACACACCGCCATCGGCGACAACACCCTGCTGCGCTTCAGCCACGACAGCGCGCCGATCCCGGCCTGGAAAGTCGCCCTGCACCTGGCCAATGGCCTGAGTCTAAGCTACGGCCAGATCGTCGCCCTGGGCGGCGATTTCTATGGCATTCCCGAGCGGCCGATTGCCGATGGCGCCACAGCCGAAGAACGCGTTGAACGTTTTGCCGCCGCCTTTGATTCACTGGCCGTGCTTCCCGCCTCCCGGGAAGAAGCCGGCAAGATCCTCGCGGTCATGCAGCGGGAAATCGCCGCCGCCAACCAGGCGATCAAAGACGGTCGCCAGCCTCATGAAGCCTACGACCAGTTGGGCGACACCCTCTCGGAAGAGTGGAACAAGATCACCGGCGGCGGCAGTTTCGTCTCGCCGATGTTCCCCCTGGGTCGCTATCTCAAGCTGGCCGCCAGCAACTGGGACCACTTCGGTGAATGGGCGCTGCTGGCGTATGTCGCCGGCCATACCGCCGCCTTGCGCCAGGCCGTGAAAGCTCGCGCCAGCGGCGATGACGGGCAGCTGGAACTGGCCTACGCGATGAACGCCTTCGCCGACCACTTCCTCACTGACCTGTTCTCCGCCGGCCACGTGCGGGTACCGCGCAAGGCGATCAAGGACAACGTCACCCCGGCCGATCTCGGCTCGCTGATCTCGCGCTTCATGCACGATGAAGACAGCAAGTACGGCCTGGTGCTGCGCAATGCCCAGGGCGATACCTGGCGCGGCTATGGCGACAAGCGCTACTTCGACAGCATCGACGTCGCCAACCGCAAACAGGTGGGCCTGGCGGTGCAGAAATCTGCCGATGAGATCTTCCAGGCATTCGACACCGGCAACCTGCCGGCGCCGACAGCCTATGGTGCGCTGCGCATCGCCGCTGACTTGCAAGCTGCCGTGGAAGGACAGGTGCCAGGCAACTTCGCCCCACTGTTTGCCCTGCGCAACGGCAAGCTGATGCGCCGCGCCGACGTCAACAACCTCAATGACCCGGCGCAGATCGACAACTGGTGGGGCTGGAGTACCTACCTGCTGCTCAAGGACTACAGCCCGAACAAACCCACCGGCTACCTCGATGCCCCTGCCAGCGCCCCGAGCATTCGCGCCGACGGCTGGCAGACCCAGGTACCGAGCCAGCCCAACTGGCTGCCCGGCCATGCCGTGCGTTATGCGGTGAGCGTGGTCAACGGTTTCAACGAGTCCTACATTGGCCCGTGGAGCGACTACGCCGAACTGACCGAGCGCTTCCAACCGACCCTGACGGTGCCGCTGGACACCTCCGGCAAGTCGGTGTCGCGCAATCTGTTCCGCCAGTTCCGCGGCGGTTCGCCGGAACTGATCGCCTCGCTGGATGCGAGCACCACGACCTATATCGATCAACAGCCGTGATAAGGAAATCACTCATGAGCATTACCCTGAACATTGAGCTGGCGTCGGGCCAGTCCCTCAAGGATGTACCCCTGGAGCTGCTGCGCGATGGCGTGGTGGTGGGTCGGGCCAAGCTGGCTGAAAGCGGCAAGGTGGTATTCGATGCCGCGCACGGGGCCGGGCAACTGGCAGTGCGGGTGGATCGAACGATCCTCGGCGGCAAATAAATTGATCGCGGGGCAAGCCCGCTCCTACAGTAGGAACGGGCTTGCCCCGCGATAGTCAATCAGCGCCGAACCGGGCGCTTTTGCAGCTTGCGCTGCAAGGTCCGCCGGTGCATGCCCAGGGCCCGGGCCGTGGCGGAGATATTACCTTCATGTTCAGTCAGCACGCGCTGGATGTGTTCCCACTGCAGGCGGTCCACCGACATCGGGTTTTCCGGCACCAGGCTGTCGAGGTCGGCGTGCTCGGAAAGTAGCGCGGCCAGCACATCGTCGGCGTCGGCCGGCTTGCACAGGTAGTTGCAGGCACCGCGCTTGATCGCCTCGACCGCGGTGGCGATGCTCGAGTAACCGGTGAGGATCACCACGCGCATTTCCGGGTCCAGCTCCAGCAGCTTGGGCAACAGTACCAGGCCCGAATCGCCATCCATCTTCAGGTCCAGCGTGGCATAGTCCGGCACGTCGTCCTGGGCGATTTTCAGGCCCTCTTCGGCAGAACCTGCAGTGCTAACGCGAAAGCCGCGGCGACTCATGGCCCGGGCCATTACCCGGGTAAAGGTAGCGTCGTCGTCAACCAGCAGCAGGTGCGGCAGCTCTTCGCCTTCAACCTGGATTTCATCACTCATCACACATCTCCTCGCGCGTCACGCGGCAGGCGCAGCTCGGTGAGCGTACCGCCTTCTTCATGACTATAGAGTTTTACCGAGCCGCCAGCACGGGTCACGCTGGCCTTGCTCAAGAACAGGCCCAGGCCGAAGCCTTTGCCCTTGGTGGTAAAGAAGGGTTTGCCGATCGATTCGGCAATCGCTGCCGGCACGCCCGGGCCGTGGTCGCGGATGCTGATCACCATGTCCTGAGCGTCCCAGTCCAGGCGCACTTCCAGGTCGTCCGGGCAAGCATCGGCGGCATTGTTCAACAGGTTCAGCAAGGCCTGGGTGAGGTCCGGCGGCGGCGCCAGGCGCGGCACATTGCCCTGGCCCAGGCGCTGGAAGCGGTAACTGGCCTCGGGGCGCATCAGGTGCCAGCGGTTGAGCGCTTCGTCGAGCCAGAAGGTCACTTCCTGGTTCTCGACCGCCAGGCGCCGGTTGGCTTCAGCAGCACGCACCAGGTTCTGCAGGGTCTCTTTACACAACTTGACCTGGTCCTGCAGCACCGCCAGGTCTTCCTGCAGCAGCGGGTCGCTGTGGTCCTGGCGCATTTCCTTGATCAATACGCTCATGGTCGCCAGGGGCGTGCCCAGCTCATGGGCAGCGCCAGCGGCCTGGGTGGCCACGGCCAGCAGTTGCTGGTCGCGCAGGCCCTCCTCTCGGCGTTCGGCGCGCAGTTGCTCCTGGCGGCGCAGCTCTTCGGCCATCTTCGCGGCGAAGAAGGTAATCACCGCAGCTGCCAGGGCGATACTCAGCCACATGCCGTAGACCTGCATCTTCTCCCGGGCCATGGGGAAGGTCTCGAGCGGATAGAACTGCACCAGCAGCAAGCTGTAGGCGGCCAGGGCAATACCGGAGAGGATCAGCGAATAGACCCAGGGCAAGGTCACCGCGGCAATGGCCAGCGGCACCAGGTAATAGGACACGAAGGGGTTGGTCGAACCGCCCGAGTAATACAGCAAGGCACTGTGGATCAGCAGGTCACAGGCCAGCTGGAAGGCATATTCCAGCTCGGTGACCGGCAGGGTCAGGCGCAGGCGCAGGGCCGTGAACGCGCACAGCAGCATCGACAGGCCGAGGGTAATGACCAGCGACAGCCACGGTAGCGGCAGCAGTTCGGTCCAGTAGGCGACACCGACCGAGCCGGCCTGGGCGGCAAGCACCAGGATGCGGATGAAGGTCAGGCGCCAGAGGTTCTGACGGGTTGCAGACAGCATTTGTACGGGGGCGAGCATGAGCTCTCCTGATGAGTGCTCCAGGCGAATCGTCGCGAGTATACCGAAGCTGCGGCCTGGTCTGCAGTGATGCGGCAAAGCGCCACACTTTTTTACATAACAATGATGGCCATTTTGAACCTCACTACACTGTTGCCAGTCTCATGGGCCAGCGTGCACTGCTTGTGTTCAGTGCCCGCGCCACACTTTCAAGGAGTCATACATGTCGATCACCCGCAGCAGCGCCGCCCTGGCGATGGCCACCAGCTTGCTAGCCAGCCTTCCGGCCCTGGCCGATGAGGCCCCGCGCTACAACCAGATTTCGCTGCGCGCCGAAGTCAGCAAGGAAGTGGCCCGCGACCTGATGGTCGTGACCCTGTACAGCGAAGCGCAGAATACCGACCCGGGCAAGCTGGCCACTGAAATCACCGAGACCATGAACAAGGCGGTGAAACAGGCGCGCGAAGTCAAGGATGTGAAGATCAGCCAGGGCAGCCGCAACAGCTACCCGATCTACGACAACAAGGGTCAGAAGATCACCGGCTGGCGCGAACGCGCCGAGCTGCGCCTGGAAAGCGCCAACTTCCCGGCCCTGTCGCAACTCACCGGCACCCTGCTGCAGGACCTGAAAATGGGCGGCATGGACTTCTCCATCGCCCCGGCCACGCGCAAAACCAGCGAAGACGACCTGCTCAAGGATGCCGTCAACGCCTTCAAGGCCCGTGCCCAACTGGCCACCGAAGCCCTGGGCGGCAAAGGCTACAAAGTGGTCAACCTGAACCTCAACAGCAGCGGTTACCCGCATCCTTATGCCCGTAGCGCACCGATGATGATGAAAGCCGCCGGCATGGCCGCAGACGCAGCGCCCGCTCCGGAAATCGAAGCCGGCACCACCGACGTGACCATGAGTGCCGATGGCACCATTGAAGTCCAGATGCAGTAAGCCGCGTTACTTTTCTGCTGTTTCGCGGCAGCTTCGGCTGTCGCGAAGCCTGTTACCTGTAGCACCTCGCGCCCCAAATTAGTGCAAAGACTGACTCGATAGTGAGACAACGTCTTCGAAACAACCTGAAACACCCCCTCGCAAACGATCAACTCCGTAAAAAATTATACGGATGCGACATTCCTGTACGTTCGTCCCACTGTTTACCGTCACCCATCCCTTTGAGTGTTGCATTGGGTATGGGGCCTGCATAGTATCCGCAGGTCGGCTCACAAGGCCCCCTCAAATCAAAAATGACAACAATGAGGCCACCATGCTCAAACACGCGGTCATTCCGTTTCTGGTCGGCGCAGGCTTGCTAGCCGGCGCACCTTCCGCCCTTGCGGCGACTAACCTGGTGTTTTGCTCCGAAGGCAGCCCCGCAGGCTTCGACCCGGGCCAGTACACCACCGGAACCGACTTCGATGCCTCAGCCGAGACCGTCTTCAACCGCCTGAGCCAGTTCGAGCGTGGCGGCACCGCAGTGATCCCGGGCCTGGCGACCAGCTGGGACATTTCCGACGATGGCCTGACCTATACCTTCCACCTGCGCGAAGGGGTCAAGTTCCATACCACCGAATTCTTCAAGCCGACGCGCGCCTTCAATGCCGACGACGTGCTGTTCACCTTCAATCGGATGCTCGACAAGGACATGCCGTTTCGCAAGGCCTACCCTACCGAGTTCCCGTACTTCACCGACATGGGCATGGACAAGAACATCGCCAAGGTCGAAAAGCTCGACGAGCACACGGTCAAGTTCACCCTCAACGGCGTCGACGCTGCGTTCATCCAGAACCTGGCCATGAGCTTCGCCTCGATCCAGTCCGCCGAATACGCCGACCAGTTGCTCAAGCAGGGCAAGCCCGCCGACATCAACCAGAAGCCGATCGGCACCGGCCCGTTCGTGTTCAGCAAGTACCAGAAAGACGCGCAGATCCGCTTCAAGGGCAACAAGGACTACTGGAAGCCTGAGGATGTGAAGATCGACAACCTGATCTTCGCCATCACCACCGACGCCTCGGTGCGCATGCAGAAGCTGAAAAAGAACGAGTGCCAGGTCACCCTGTTCCCGCGCCCGGCCGACATCGAGCCACTTAAAAACGACCCGAACCTGAAGATGCCTGATCAGGCCGGTTTCAACCTCGGCTACATCGCCTACAACGTGATGGACAAGATCAAGGGCAGCAACGAGCCCAACCCGATGGCCCAGCTCAAGGTTCGCGAAGCGCTGGACATGGCGGTAAACAAGCAGCAGATCATCGACTCGGTGTACCAGGGCGCCGGCCAGCTGGCGGTCAACGCCATGCCGCCGACCCAGTGGTCCTACGACACCACCATCAAGGACGCCAAGTACGATCCCGAGAAGGCCAAGCAGCTGCTCAAGGAAGCCGGCATCAAGGAAGGCACCGAGATCAACCTCTGGGCCATGCCGGTGCAACGCCCGTACAACCCCAATGCCAAGCTGATGGCCGAGATGCTGCAATCGGACTGGGCCAAGATCGGCATCAAGGCCAAGATCGTCAGCTACGAGTGGGGCGAGTACATCAAGCGCTCCAAGGGCGGCGAGAACGGCGCCATGCTGATTGGCTGGAGCGGTGACAACGGTGACCCGGACAACTGGCTGGGCACCCTGTTTGGCTGCGATGCCCTGGAAGGCAACAACTTCTCCAAGTGGTGCTACAAGCCGTACGACGACCTGGTCAAGCAAGCCAAGGCCACCTCCGACCAGGCCAAGCGCACCGAGCTGTACAAGCAAGCGCAACACATCCTCAAAGAACAGGTTCCGATGACACCCATCGCTCACTCGACGGTGTATCAACCTATGCGTTCAACCGTACAGGACTTCAAGATCAGCCCGTTTGGCTTGAACTCCTTCTATGGGGTCAGCGTGACCAAATAGCAGCCATCTGGCTCGGCCCCGCGACGCCACACGGCAGCCGGGGCCGCAGCCTGATGGCCTGGCAGGTCAGCCGCTAGCGCATCGACACGGAACAGTCGCACGCCCTATCGGATACCTCCTACACACCTCTGCGTAATCGCACCTATCTGCAGCGCTTTGATGGCTCTACCGTCAAGGGTGCAGCAGAGTCGGCGCGATTCGTATGGCTGTGCGCCATGGACCGCGAAAAAAACAACAAGAGAGAAGGGATCGTCATGCGCCACACTCCAATCTATGCAGCGCTGCTGGGCTTCGGCCTGCTCGCCCAGGCCCCTGCGGGCCTGGCCAAGAACCTGGTGTTCTGCTCCGAAGGCAGCCCCGGCGGTTTTGATACCGCCCAATACACCAGCGCCACCGACAACGACGCCGCCGAGCCGATCTACAACCGCCTGGTGGAATTCGAACGTGGCGCGACCGCCGTCAAACCGGCCCTGGCAAAAAGCTGGGAGGTGTCCGACGACGGCCTGACCTACACCTTCCACCTACGCGAAGGGGTCAAGTTCCACAGCAACAAGGATTTCAACCCCAGTCGCGATTTCAACGCCGACGACGTGCTGTTCACCTTCAATCGCATGCTCGACCGCGACCACCCGTTTCGCAAGGCCTACCCCACCGAATTCCCCTACTTCGTCGGCATGAGCCTGGACAAGAACATCGCCCGCATCGAAAAGACCGCACCGATGACCGTGGTCTTTACCCTCAACAGCATCGATGCCGCCTTCGTGCAGAACCTGGCAATGAGTTTTGCCGCCGTACTCTCGGCCGAATACGCCGAGCAACTGATGACCTCCGGGCGCCCCAGCGACATCAACCAGAAGCCGATCGGCACTGGCCCGTTCGTGTTCCAGCGCTACCAGAAGGACTCGCAGATCCGCTACCGCGGCAACAAGGACTACTGGGACCCGAGCCAGGTGAAGATCGAGCAGTTGATCTTCTCGATCAACACCGACCCCTCGGTGCGCATCCAGAAACTGCGCAAGAACGAATGCCAGGTCACCCTGCATCCACGCCCGGCCGATCTCGATGCACTCAAGAGCGACCCCAAGCTGCAGGTCATCGAAAAACCCGGCTTCAACCTCGGCTACATCGCCTACAACGTTCAGCACAAACCCTTCGACCAGCTCGAAGTACGCCAGGCCATGGACATGGCGGTGAACAAGCCGGCCATCGTCAAGGCGGTGTACCAGGAGGCCGGGCAACTGGCGGTGGGCAGCATGCCGCCGACCCAGTGGTCCTACGACGACAGCATCAAGGATGCCGGCTACAACCCGCAAAAGGCCCGCGAACTGCTCAAGGCCGCCGGGGTCAAGGAAGGCACTGAAATCACCCTCTGGGCCATGCCCGTGCAACGCCCGTACAACCCCAACGCCAAGCTGATGGCCGAAATGCTCCAGGCCGACTGGGGCAAGGTCGGCCTCAAAGTGAAAATCGTCAGCTACGAGTGGGGCGAATATCTCAAGCGCACCAAGGACGGTGAACACGACATCTCGCTGATCGGCTGGACCGGCGACAACGGCGACCCGGACAACTGGCTGGGCACCCTGTACAGCTGTGACGCGATAGGCAGCAACAACTACTCCATGTGGTGCGACCCGCAGTACGACGCGCTGGTCAAGAAAGCCAAGACCATCACCGACCGCGAGCAACGCACCCTGCTCTACCAGCAGGCGCAGCAGCGCCTCAGGCAACAGTTGCCCATCACCCCGATCGCCCACTCGACGGTCAACCAGCCGCTCAGTGCCAAGGTCGTGGATTTCAAGGTAAGCCCTTTCGGGCGCAACAACTTCTCAGGCGTCAGTACCGAATAAAAAACCGCTTTCTCCCTCGGGGGCGCGCAGCGCCTTCGCGGGCGAACTCAGCCTGAATATGCCCGATTGCCTTGCAGCAAACGATTGCAAACCCTTGTTCCAACCGGCAAGACGCCCAGCTCACAAGGCCAGGCGGTAACTAAAAAGAAGAAAAGAAAAGGGAGCTTTACCTTGAGACGAACCCAAACCGCAGTACTGGCACTGTCCCTCAGTGGTCTGTCAGCCATGGCCCAGGCCGAACCCGCCAGCCAGGACTATGTTCCGGTCAGCGTCAAAGCCACCAGCGCCCAGAGTGAAGCCAAGGGCTTCATCGAAGGCCAGAGCCTGTCCGGCTCGACCCGCAACTGGTATGGCCGCGAACGCGCCACCCGCGCACCGCTGTTCAAGTACTACAAGAGCGACGGCAGCCAGCACGACACCCACAGCCGTGACAACTGGGTGCAGGGCACCATCCTCAACTACACCTCGGGCTTTACCGAAGGTACCTTCGGCTTCAGCACCGAGGTCGCCGTCTACAACGCCATCGCCCTGGAGCGTGGCCGCGCGGCGGTGGCCGGGCCGAACAACCGCACCCTGACCCACAGCGACGGCGATGTCATCGGCCAGTGGAGCAAGATGGGCCTGGCCAACGTCAAGGCGCGGGTGTCCAACACCACCCTGACCGCCGGCCGCCAATCGATGGACACCCCGGTACTGGCCTACATCGGCAACCGCGCCTTGCCGTCGAGCTTCGAAGGTGTGAGCCTGCACAGCGAAGAATTCGATAACCTGTCGTTTGATGTCGGCACCTTCGACCGGCTCTCGAACCGGACCGAACAGGGCACCAGCAAATTCGTTGCCGAGTACGGTGATCGCGCCTTTTCAGCCGATCACGTCAACATTGCCGGTGTGAACTACCAGCCGCTGAAAAGCCTGAAAACCAGCTTCTACGTGTCCAACGTCGAAGACCTGTGGAACCAGTACTACTTCGGCGCCAGCCATGAGCTGGGCGACAGCGCGGTCCTGAGCCTGACCACCGGCCTGAACTACTACAAGACCAAGGATGAAGGCCAAAGCAAGCTTGGCAATATCGACAACGACACCTACAGCCTGTCGTTCGGCCTGACCCACCAGGCCCACAACCTGACCTTCTCCTACCAGCAGGTCAACGGTAACGAGTACTTCGACTACCTGCACGACACCAACGCGATCTTCCTGGCCAACTCCCTGCTTTCGGACTTCAACGGCCCGAACGAAAAATCGATGCAGATCGCCTACGTGCTGAACATGGCCCAGTACGGCGTGCCGGGCCTCAAGTTCAACCTCTATAACGCGCGCGGCTGGGGCATCGACGGCACCCACTACACCGGCAGCGGCTACGACGTGCGTGGCCTGGACGGCGAGAACCACTACGAGTGGGGCATCGGCACCACCTATGCGGTGCAGAGCGGCTCGCTCAAGGACACCACCATTCGTGCCACCTACACCGCGCACCGGGCCAGCAAGGCCCAGATCGACGGTAGCCTGGACGAGCTGCGGATTGTCACCACCATTCCCTTCAACTTCCTCTAGAACGCGGTTTCCCGGTCGGTTCGCCGAATCGGCCGGGACGGCTACTCTGGTTAATCGATTGCAGGAGGTTTCATGAAACTGCTACCGCTACAGGCTGCCCTGGCAGCCGTCCTGTTGAGTACTGCGGCGGGCCTCTCAGCCAAGCCGCTGGTGGTGTGTACCGAGGCCAGCCCGGAAGGCTTCGATATCGTCCAGTACACCACCGCCGTAACCGCCGACGCCTCGGCCGAGGCCATCTTCAACCGCCTGGTCGACTTCCGCCCGGGCACCACCGATATCCAGCCGGCCCTGGCCGAGCGCTGGGACATCAGCGATGACGGCCTGACCTACACCTTCCACTTGCGCGAAGGGGTCAAGTTCCACACCACCGACTATTTCACCCCTACCCGCGAGATGAATGCCGACGACGTGCTGTGGAGTTTCCGACGACAGCTGGACCCTAATCACCCGTGGCACAACAAGACCAGCATCGGTTTCCCCTACTTCGAGAGCATGGGTTTCAAGGACCTGCTCAAAAGCGTCGAGAAGACCGACGAGCACACTGTGGTCTTCACCCTGACCCGGCCCGAAGCGCCTTTTTTGCGTGACCTGGCCATGGCCTTCACCTCGATCTACTCCGCCGAATACGGCGACCAGTTGCTCAAGGCCAACAAGACCGGCGACCTCAACAACAAGCCGATCGGCACCGGCCCGTTCATCTTCCAGCGCTACAACAAGGACGCCCAGGTGCGCTACAAGGCCAACCCGGACTACTTCCGTGGCAAGCCACCGGCCGACGCGCTGATCTTCGCCATTGCCAACGACAACAACGTGCGCCTGCAAAAGCTCAAGGCCAACGAGTGCCAGGTGGCGCTGTACCCCAAGCCCGATGACATCCCCAGCATCAAGGCCGACCCCAAATTGAAAGTGGCCGAGATGGAAGCGCTGACCACCGGCTACATCTCGCTCAACACCGAACACAAGTACCTGAGCGATGTGCGCGTGCGCAAAGCCATCAACATCGCCTTCGACCGCCAGACCCACGTCGACCAGCTGTTCGGCAAGGGCAACGCACTGGTCGCGGTCAACCCTTACCCGCCGAGCATGATCGGCTACAACACCGACAACCAGAACCCGCCCCGTGACCTCGACAAGGCCCGCGCCCTGCTCAAGGAAGCCGGCGTGCCCGAAGGCACGGTGCTGACCCTGTTCACCCGTAACGGCGGCGGCCCGACCAACCCCAACCCGCGCCTGAGCGCTGAAATGCTTCAGGCGGACCTGGCCAGGATCGGCCTGACCGTCGATATCCGCGTGATGGAATGGGCCGAGATGCTGCGCCGGGCCAAGAAGGGCGAAGCCGACATGGTCTCGACCGGCTGGGCCAGCGACAACGGCGACCCAGACAACTTCCTCAGCCCGCTGCTTAGTTGCGACGCGGTGAAAAGCGGCGAGAACTATGCGCGCTGGTGCAATCAAACCTTCCAGCAGTTGATCACCAAGGCCCGCGAGGTTACCGACAACAATGAGCGTGCAGCGCTCTATGTAAAGGCCCTGGCGGTGTACGATGAAGATCAACCGTGGATCAGCATGGCCCATCCGCAAATGTTTACCGCCATGCGCAACAACGTTGAGGGGTACCACATCAACCCCCTCACCAATAACAACTTCGCCACTACCCAGGTGAAGTAGAACAAGAACGACCGCCGGCGCCCCACCCGGGTGCCGGCGGGCATGCCTGACCGGCTGATGAGGTACTCCAGAAGATGTTTAGTTTTATTGCCCGGCGACTGGGATTGCTGATCCCGACCTTCTTCGGCATCACCTTGCTGACGTTTGCGCTCATACGGCTGATACCCGGCGATCCGGTTGAAGTCATGATGGGCGAACGGCGGGTCGACCCGGAAATGCACGCCCAGGCCATGGAGCGACTGGGCCTGAACAAACCGCTGCCCGAACAGTACCTGGACTACGTCAGCAAGCTCGCCCAGGGTGACCTCGGCGAATCGCTGCGCACCCGCGAAAGCGTCTGGACCGAGTTCCTCGCACTGTTCCCGGCAACCCTGGAACTGGCCATGGCGGCGCTGTTTTTTGCCGGGGTGATCGGCCTGCTGGCCGGGGTCATCGCCGCGCTCAAGCGTGGCTCATTGTTCGATCATGGGGTCATGGGTATCTCCCTTGCCGGCTACTCGATGCCGATCTTCTGGTGGGGCCTGATCCTGATCATGTTCTTCTCCGTGAGCCTGGGCTGGACCCCGGTGTCCGGGCGCATCGACCTGCTCTACGACATCGAGCCGAAAACCGGCTTCATGCTCATCGACACCCTGCTCAGCGACGAAGAAGGCGCCTTCAAGGATGCACTGATGCACCTGATCCTGCCGGCCATTGTCCTGGGCACCATTCCGCTGGCGGTGATCGCGCGGATGACCCGCTCCTCGATGCTCGAAGTGCTGCGCGAAGACTACATCCGCACCGCCCGCGCCAAGGGCCTGTCGCCAGCCCGGGTGGTGTTCGTGCACGGCCTGCGCAACGCGCTGATCCCGGTACTGACGGTGTTCGGCCTGCAGGTCGGCACCCTGCTCGCCGGTGCGGTACTGACTGAAACCATTTTTTCCTGGCCGGGCATCGGCAAGTGGCTGATCGAAGCCATCGGCGCCCGTGATTACCCCGTGGTACAGAACGGCATCCTGTTGATTGCCTGCCTGGTGATCCTGGTCAACTTCGTCGTGGACATCCTCTACGGCCTGGCCAACCCACGCATCCGTCATCAGCGCTGAGGGCCTCGTCATGACTACCCCACTTGCAAAATCTGTCACCACCCCGGCCACCGCTGTCGACCAGAGCCTGCTTTACCCCTCGCCGTACAAGGAGTTCTGGCAGGCCTTTTCACGCAACAAGGGCGCGGTCGCCGGGCTGATGTTCATGAGCCTGATCGTGTTCTGCGCACTGTTCGCCCCCTGGGTGGCGCCGCACAGCCCCAGCGAGCAGTACCGTGATTTTCTGCTGACCCCGCCGGTGTGGCTGGAAGGCGGCAACTGGCAGTTCATCCTCGGCACCGACGAGCTCGGCCGCGACCTGCTTTCGCGGCTGATCCAGGGCTCGCGGCTGTCGCTGCTGATCGGCCTGTCATCGGTGGTGATCTCGCTGATTCCGGGGATCTTCCTCGGCCTGTTGGCCGGGTTCTTTCCGCGCATCCTCGGCCCGTCGATCATGCGCCTGATGGACGTGATGCTGGCCCTGCCCTCGCTGCTGCTGGCCGTGGCGATTGTCGCCATCCTCGGCCCTGGCCTGATCAACACCGTGATCGCCATCGCCATCGTCTCGCTGCCGTCCTATGTGCGCCTAACCCGCGCCGCGGTGATGGGCGAACTGAACCGCGACTACGTCACCGCCGCGCGCCTGGCCGGTGCCAGCCTGCCCCGGCTGATGTTCGTCACCGTGCTGCCCAACTGCATGGCGCCGCTGATCGTGCAGGCCACCCTGAGTTTCTCCTCGGCAATCCTCGACGCCGCCGCCCTGGGCTTTCTCGGCCTTGGCGTGCAGCCGCCAACCCCCGAGTGGGGCACCATGCTGGCCTCGGCCCGCGACTACATCGAACGCGCCTGGTGGGTAGTGAGCCTTCCTGGCCTGACCATTTTGCTCAGCGTGCTGGCAATCAACCTGATGGGTGACGGACTGCGCGACGCGCTGGACCCGAAACTCAAGAATGCCGCCTGAGGAGATCGCCATGTCACTTCTGCAAATCAACAATCTGAACGTGCGCTTTGGCGACGCCAATGCGGTACCGGTGGTCGATGGACTGGACCTGACGGTCGATGAAGGTGAGGTCCTGGCCATCGTCGGCGAGTCGGGCTCCGGTAAATCGGTGACCATGATGGCGCTGATGGGCCTGATCGACGCCCCCGGGCGCATCACCGCCGATGCCCTGACCTTCGATGGCACCAACATGCTCAAGCTCAGCGGCCGGCAACGGCGCAAGGTGGTTGGCAAGGATATGGCCATGGTCTTCCAGGACCCGATGACCGCCCTCAACCCCAGCTACACCGTAGGCTTCCAGATCGAGGAAGTGCTGCGCCAGCACCTTGGCCTGCGCGGCAAGGCGGCCCGCCAGCGTGCCCTGGAACTGCTCAAGAAGGTTGAAATCCCCGGCGCCGAAAGCCGCCTGGACGCCTACCCGCACCAGCTTTCCGGTGGCATGAGCCAACGGGTGGCGATCGCCATGGCGATTGCCGGCGAACCCAAGCTGCTGATCGCCGACGAGCCGACCACCGCCCTCGACGTGACCATCCAGGCGCAGATCATGGAGCTGCTGCTGAACCTGCAAAAAGAGCAGAACATGGCGCTGATCCTGATCACCCACGACCTCGCCGTGGTCGCCGAAACCGCCAAGCGGGTGTGCGTGATGTACGCCGGCCAAGCGGTGGAAGTCGGCCAGGTGCCGGAACTGTTCGACGTCCCCGCCCACCCCTACAGCGAAGCACTGCTGGCGGCGATTCCCGAGCACAGCGAAGGCGCCGAGCGCCTGGCGACCCTGCCGGGCATCGTCCCCGGCCGCTATGACCGTCCTCAAGGTTGCCTGCTGTCGCCGCGCTGCCCTTACGTGCAGGAAAACTGCCGCCGGCAACGACCGACCCTCGATCCCCAGGCCCATAGCCAGGTGCGTTGTTTCTACCCACTGAACCAGGAGGTGGCGTAATGACCGTCGTCCTTACCGCCCGTGAACTGACCCGTCACTATGAAGTTTCCCGCGGCCTGTTCAAGGGCCATGCCCTGGTGCGCGCACTCAACGGCGTGTCGTTCGAACTGGAAGCCGGCAAGACCCTGGCCGTGGTCGGCGAGTCCGGCTGTGGCAAGTCGACCCTGGCCCGGGCCCTGACCCTGATCGAAGAGCCCTCGTCCGGCTCGCTGAAGATCGCCGGCCAGGAAGTCACCGGGGCCAACAAGGCCGAGCGCAAGCAATTGCGCAAGGACGTGCAGATGGTCTTCCAGAGCCCGTACGCCTCGCTCAACCCGCGACAGAAGATCGGCGACCAGCTGGGTGAGCCGCTGCTGATCAACACCAACCTGACCCGCGCCGAGCGGCGCGAGAAGGTCCAGGCGATGATGCAACAGGTCGGCCTGCGCCCCGAGCATTACCAGCGCTACCCGCACATGTTTTCCGGTGGCCAGCGCCAGCGCATCGCCCTGGCCCGGGCGATGATGCTGCAACCGAAAGTACTGGTGGCCGATGAGCCGACGTCGGCCCTCGACGTATCGATCCAGGCCCAGGTGCTGAACCTGTTCATGGACCTGCAGAAGGAGTTCAACACTGCCTACGTGTTCATCTCCCACAACCTCGCGGTAGTGCGCCACGTGGCAGACCAGGTGCTGGTGATGTACCTGGGCCGGCCGGCGGAAATGGGCCCCAAGGAGGACATCTACAGCAAGCCGCTGCACCCTTACACCCAGGCTTTGCTGTCGGCCACGCCGACCATTCATCCGGACCCGCTGAAGCCGAAGATCAAGATTTCCGGCGAGCTGCCCAACCCGCTGAACCCGCCGCCTGGCTGTGCCTTCCACAAACGCTGCCCGTATGCCACCGAGCGCTGTGCTGCCGAGGAACCGGCGTTCAGGCAGGTGGGGACGCGGCAGGTGGCGTGCCATTACGCCGAGCAGTTCCTGTAACCGCATCGCGGGTCGAGCCCGCTCCCACAGCGCACGCGGGTCAAGTCGAGGCGTCGCACCGCCGCTCCCACAGCGCACTGTGTGGGAGCGGCGGTGCGACGCCTCGACTTGACCCGCGATTGGCCCCTCCATCACTATCCAGCAATGACCCCAGACCCTATCCCCGACGGCCCGGAGCAAACCCCGGAAACCGCCGCCACCGTCCTGCGCTACCACCTGTGCTGGAAGCATCGCGACCTCGACGGGGTCATGGCCTTGTATCACCCCGATATCCAGTACAACGACTATTTCCAGAACCGCGTCCTGCACCTCGATGAGCTGCGCGAATACGTGCGTGTGAGCATGCCCCGCGAAGCCGGTGAAGACATCGTCCACAGCGACCGCATCCGCGTCGATGGCTGCACCGCCTTCATCCAGTACCAGGTCACCCTGCGCGGTGGCGAAGGCCTGGTGGCGTTCCAGGCCAGCGAAGCGATCACCGTGCGCGACGGCCTGATCTGGCGGGTCAACGAGTACGCCTCGCTGGTCCGCGCGCCCAGCCAGGACACTGGCCACAATGACCTGCGCCCGGCCGCCAGCCGCCTGGGCCTGTCACCACGCCAGCTGAGCTTCATGGCCCAGGACCTGGAGCAGTACTTCCAGCGCCAGCAGCCCTACCTCGACCCGGAGCTCGACCTGCAACGGGTGGCCCGCGAAAGCGGCTACAGCCGCAACCAGATCTCCTACCTGCTCAACCAGGTGCTCGGCCAGAGCTTCTACCGCTACGTCAACCAGGCACGCCTGCAGCACCTGCTCACCAGCCTCGGCGCCACCGCCACGGTTGCACGCATCGACGAGCTGGCCTTTGCTGCCGGTTTCAATTCGCTGTCGGCGTTCTACAAAAGTTTCCGCCAGCACACCGGCCTGTCGCCCAAGGCCTACGTGAAGCAGAATTCTCTGCGTGCACGCACGTAAGACACAGCGCCCCGCAAGCTTCTAGGATCGCCACAGACCGTTACCGATGTGGAGCCGAACAATGCTGGCATGGCGCAGTATCAGCCTGTGGATGGACCAACTCGATGAGCCGTTGAGCGCACGCCCGGCGCTGCAACAGGACCTGGACGTCGACGTCTGCATCATCGGCGCTGGCTACACCGGGCTGTGGACCGCCTACTACCTCAAGCGCCTGGCACCACAGCTGAACATCGCCATCGTCGAAGCGCAGATTGCAGGCTTCGGCGCCTCCGGACGCAATGGCGGCTGGCTGATGGGCAACCTGCTCGGTGAAGACCGCCTGCTCGCCGGCAGCACGCCCGAGCAGCGGCGCGCCGCCTATGACCTGTTGCACGGCATTCCCGATGAAGTGGCCCAGGTGCTCGAACGCGAAGGCATCGACTGCGACTACCGCAAGGGCGGCGTGCTGTACTGCGCCGCGCGCTACCCCGAGCAGGAAACCAGCCTGCGCGCGTATCTGAACAAGCTCTACAAGCAGGGCCTGAACGAAGCCGACTACCGCTGGCTAAGCCCCGATGAGCTGGCATCGCAGCTGCGTATCAGCCGCCCCTATGGCGCGATCTTCAACCCCAATGTCGCCACAATCCAGCCGGCCAAACTGGTGCGCGGCCTGGCCCGCACGGTAGAGGCCATGGGCGTGAAGCTCTATGAGAACAGCCCCGTAACCCAGTGGCGTTCCGGTGAAGCACGCACCTTGCAGGCACGGATCAAATACCAGTGGCTGGTGCCAGCAGTCGAAGGCTACTCGGTCAACCTGCCGCCGCTGGGGCGCTACCAGATGCCGGTGCAAAGCCTGCTGGTGGCCACCGAGCCACTGCCCGAAAAGGTCTGGGAGCAGATCGGCCTCAACCATGGCCAGGCTTTCAGCGAGAACAGCCGCCAGGTCACCTATGGCCAGCGCAGCCTGGACAACCGCCTGGTGTTCGGCGCCCGCGGCGGCTATCGCTTTGCCGGCCGCCTGCGCGACAACTTCGACCTCACCGACAGCGAAATCGAACTGCGCCGCTACCTGTTCGGCGAGCTGTTCCCGCAGTTGCAGAAGGTCAGGATCACCCACGCCTGGGGCGGCAACCTGGGTATGGCCCGGCGCTTTCAGCCGCACATGTTCTGCGACCGCAAACAGGGCATCGCCCTGGCCGGCGGCTATGGCGGCGAAGGCGTTGGCGCCAGCAACCTCGGCGGGCGGACCCTGGCCGAGCTGATCCTCGAGCGGCGCAGCCTGCTCACCGAGCAGCCCTGGGCCAGCCACGACCGCGCCCTGCACAGCCTGCCCGGCTGGGAGCCGGAACCCTGCCGCTGGCTGGGCTACAACGCGATCATCAAGAGTTTCGTCCATGAAGACCAGACCCTCGCCAACCCGGCCAGCGCCCCCTGGCGCCGACGCCTGGCCAGCGGCGTAGCGGACTTCATGGAAGGTTTCATGCGCTGACTTTTTGAACCCCCTGCACAGGATCCACCGCTATGAGCATTACCCAGTTCAAGAACACCGACAGTGTCACCCTGGCCGAATCCAACCCGGTGGCGGTGCCACTCGGCGAGCCGGTCTCGATCGCCTCGGTCACCAGCGTCGAGCGCAGCGACGGCGTCGAAACCGGCATCTGGGAATGCACCCCGGGGCGCTGGCGCCGGCAAATCGTCCAGCAGGAGTTCTGCCACTTCATCAAGGGCCGTTGCACCTTCACCCCGGATGGCGGCGAGCCGCTGACCATCGAAGCCGGCGACGCGATCATGCTGCCGGCCAACAGCACCGGCACCTGGGACATCCAGGAGACCGTGCGCAAAACCTATGTGCTGATTTTCTGATCATTTGATCGCCTGCCTCCTTCGATAAAAAACAGACCAAGCAAGGAATCCAGACATGCGCCCATTGCTCTTCGCACCTGTGTTGCTGGCCGCCTCCGTCGCCCAGGCGGCCGACTCGGTAAAGATCTACAACTGGTCCAGCTACATCGCCCCCGACACCCTGAAGAACTTCCAGCAGGCCAGCGGCATCGTGCCGACCTACGACGTGTTCGACAGCAACGAAACCCTCGACGGCAAGCTGATGACCGGCAACTCCGGCTACGACGTGGTGTTCCCCTCCAACCACTTCATGGCCCGGCAGATCCAGGGCAAGGCGCTCAAGCAACTGGACAAGACCCAGCTGCCCAACTGGAAGAACCTCAACCCGGTGCTGCTCAAGGCCCTGGAGGTCAACGACCCGGGCAACCAGTACGGCTTCCCTTACCTGTGGGGCAGCACCGGGATCGGCTACAACATCGACAAGGTCAAGGCGGTGCTCGGCGACAACGCCCCGCTGGATTCCTGGGACCTGATCTTCAAGCCCGAGTACATCAGCAAGCTGAAAGGCTGCGGCGTGGCGGTGCTCGACAACGGCCCGGAACTGTTACCTATCGCCCTCAATTACCTGAGCCTGCCACACCACAGCCAGAAGCCCGAGGATTACGACAAGGCCAAGGAGCTGCTGATGAAGGTGCGCCCGTTCATCAGCTACTTCCACTCCTCCAAGTACACCGGCGACCTGGCCAATGGCGATATCTGCGTGGTGGTGGGCTTCTCCGGCGACGTGCTGCAAGCCAGGAACCGCGCCGAAGAAGCCAACAACGGCGTGAAGGTCGGCTACTCGATTCCCAAGGAAGGCGCGCCGATGTGGTTCGACATGGTCGCCATGCCGGCTGATGCCCCGGACGAAAAAGCCGGTTACGCCTACATGAACTACCTGTTGCAGCCCGAGGTGATGGCCAACATCAGCAACCATGTGCAGTACGCCAACGGCAACCTCAAGGCCGACACCCTGGTCGACCCGGCGCTCAAGGCCAATACCATGATTTACCCGAGCGACGAGATGCTTGGCAAGCTCTACGCCCTGGAGGCGATGCCAGCCAAGATCGACCGCATCCGCACGCGCATCTGGACCAGCATCAAGGCCGGCAATTGATATAAGTAACGCCCCGGCCCTGCTTACCCGCGGCAATCTCCAGTGATTGCCGCGGGGATCGGCCCCCGGCTGCCTTGTACCGCCGGGACACTTTCATGCCGTTGGCCAACCTGCCCTACTTTCATCCTGATGCCCTGCGCGCAGGTTATCTGCGTCACCTCGAGCACCTCGACGCCAGGCAACCGCTGAGCGCCGCGCAACGACAATCCCTGCAACGACTGGGCGACGACCCGGCGCTGCGCGTCGACCGCCTGGATGCGGTGACTGGCGATGGCCAGGCCATAGCCCTGGACACCACCTTTCTGCTCAGCCGCGCCGACTGGCCCGAAGTGTTCATCTACAACCCCGACATCGGCCTGCAACGCTTTGCCGATCGGCGCCAGGCCAAGCAGACGCTGCTGGGCCTGCAGGATAATTCTGCGCTGATGGCAACAGTGCTGCGTTACGCACCACAGGCGCAACAGCAGTTACTGCAGCGCCAACCTGCTGTGGATTTTCAGGTCAATCTGCTGGCTGCGCCGCTGTTCGACAGCCTGATGTTGACGATCAATGATCGCCTTGCCGACCAGGCCGCCCCCCTGCACACCCAGCAAGCAGCGCCCTCGACCGCCACATTGCAGCAACTTGCCCGCACCCTCGGCAACGCCAGCCTGGATGCGCAATCGATGCAAACCCAGGTCGGACAATTGGCCCAGGAGTACCAGGCCATGCTTGCCCAGCGCCCGAGCCTCAGCTCAGTCACCCGGGCACTGCTCAAGCACGAACTGTCCAGCTTTCTGCACAAAGCCCCTCCCCTGCACGCCATCAGCGTGCAACCGGAGGGCCGCAGTACTCCGGTCCTGTCGCTGCTCGAACTGATCTGGCACCCCACTGATAACAGCCAATGGCGTGCCAGCGCCACCACCGCGACTGAACTGCCGACCCCCTTGCCGTTGCTCCCGCCGGCCTTGCTCGGCCATAGCGCCAGACGCTTGCGCCAGCACCTTCGCGGGCAACTGCAAGCAGTATTGATGCGCGACGGGCAACTGAACCAAGACTACCAGGAGCAACTGCTGGCCCTGCTCAGCACGCTGGCCGAACGCCTGGGCGTTGCCTTTGCGCCTGTTGCGCTGCCCTCTCGGCGGTCGCGGATTCTGGCCCTGTACGACCGGGCCATCGCTGCGCGCCTGCCGGGCAACGTGGTCAAGGCCTTCAACCGCTATATCAGCGAAACCGATGCCATTGGCGCAGCCCTGCGCGACCTGCAGGATCGCGCCAGGGCAGAGGCTGTTGCAGCCCATGCACCCGAGTGGCTGCGCCAGGCCTCGGTAGAAGATCAACATGCCTACTTGCGCGTGTTGGCCAGCAACCTGCTGGGCGCAAACGATGATTACCTGTTCGATATCCCCGAAATCGACACCTATGCCCGCGAACAACTGCAGCAGCGCCTGGACCAGGATTTCGGCCCCGGCCACTACCGGCCTGAAGATATCCAGGTCACCACCAACCGCTGGATCACTGCGCCGCCACTACCCGGGGAAATCCCCTTGTCACTGCCGGCCAGCTACGTGCGCCATCGCCAGTCCCTGGTTGACTATGCGCTCGATCATTACCGCGACTGGGACAACGCAATCACCCTGGTGACCGACCAGAAGGGTGAGCTGCTGCCACCCACCTTGCGCAGCCAGTATGTTCGCAAGGTGGCCAAGGCGCTGGATATTGGCGGCCACTACCAGCGCCTGCTGCAGCAGAAATTCGCCGAACACGACCCCGACTATGCCCGGCGCCTGGCAACCTTCTGCCGGCAACTGCCCGGGCAAATGCTCGAAGCGGCCTGGCGTGCCCGCCTCAAGGGCGAACTCGATGGCGCAGCGCTACAGACGGTTACCCAGGTACTGGAACTGCCAGAAGACCGCACACAGCACATGACACCACTGCTGTTGGTGGCCGATAGCGGGCTTGAACCGGACCAGGTGCCTGGCCTGTACCTGATCGGCAATCAGCAGGCGGGCCCGCTGGTGCTGTACAGCCCTTACGACAGCCGCCAGGCCTATCGGCAATTTGCCGATAGCCGCGACCTGCTGAAAAAGATCAGGACCACGCCAGCGTTGCAGGCCTTGCTGCTCGTGCGTATGCCAGCGCAGATGCGCAAACGCTATGGGCGCGGCGGCTTTGAAGAGCCACACCTGCCATTTAGTGTGGAATCGGATTTCGACCTGCCGTTTTCCCGCCCCGGCCCCATCACCCTGGCCTGGCGTCCGATCGCGGGCAACCTGTTCAAGCAACTGTTCGTGGATAACGCCCAGATGCTCCAGGACATGGCCCACGCCCAGCTGGTGACCCTCGAAGAGGCGCGCTGGCAAACCTTGAAGAACCTGCTCGGCCAGCTGTGGTTGCAAGCCAGCCTGTTTCTGCCGGGCAGGCTGGGCACGCTGCTGGGTATTTTCCAGACCGAAACCAGTGTGCTGCAAACCCTGGAAAAAGCCGACCGCAGCAACTGGAGCCAGTCACTGGCCGAACTCTGCGCGGCGCTGGTGCAGGGCCTGCTGGTTGGCAAAGACGCCGTCGGGGTCGAATCGCTGGAGAAGTTCTGGAAAAATCAGGAGAGCAGCCCGGCGCCCGAACGCCCGCAACCGGTCGAAGCCGGCGGTGTGCTGAGCGACCTCAGCGGCCGCCATACCCGTCGGGTCGTCTCCCGGGAACAGATCGCGATACTCGCAGTTGGCATGCCACAGATCCAGCGCGTAAACCCTTATCGCGGCAACCTGATCCGCGAAGCGCACGATACTGCAGTAACCTACCTGGTGAACTGCCACTTCAACATCAGCCGCACCACAGCCCGCCAGCTACCCCTGCAAACGGCCAGGGTCCTCAGGGACTTCTTCAACGTCGCGGATGTATCCGACACACTTCTGCTGCAAGTCAGCAGGCCGATAGAAAAACTGCTGACGCTGCTGTTGTCGCGTAATTACTCACCCGCCCATTCGACTCGCTATGTCATGGGCAGCAGAGTCGGTGCGCCTATCGATGCCAGCGCCTTCGTCAACCCGGCCGACCGCAGCCGGCAGATCTTTCTGCTCGACGCCTTCTTCGACAACCCGACCATCAACCAGTTGCCGCTACAACGCCGATACGCCCAGCCGGCAGCCGCCAACCTCACCCGCGCCTTTACCTTGCTGCATGAACTGTCTCACCTGGCCTGCCAGACCCGCGACATCACCTACACCCTGGGTGTTGCCCCGTACGCCGACTGGCTGATCCCCGGCCCCGAGCGCGCCTGGCTGGAACGCGCCCACGAAAGCGGCTTCAGCGCCATGACGCCGATGAACAAGTTGTTCACGTTGTACGATGAAGACACTGGCAGGCTGCGCGACTTGCGTCGCAGCGATCGCAAAGGCAAGAAACTGATCCTGAAGATCACCGGCGCGCAGGATCTGCAGCAAGCTCGTCAGGTGTTCCTGAGTGACAGCGAAAAACGCGCGCAGATCATGCTGTTCAATGCCGACAGCCTGGCATTGCTGATCTACCGGTTGGGCGCAGAAATGCACCCTTGAAAGGAGGCGACCCCGCCACCCAGAAGCGGCGGGGTCGGGCAATCAATGATGCTCGCGGGTAGCGCGGAACTTCACATCCGGCCAGCGCTCTTCCATCAGCGCCAGGTTGACCCGGGTCGGGGCCAGGTAGGTCAGGTGACCACCGCCGTCGATGGCCAGGTTCTCCACGGCCTTGTTCTTGAATTCCTCAAGCTTCTTCTTGTCCTCGCAGCTGATCCAGCGCGCCGACCAGACGGTGATCGGCTCGTAGGCACACTCGACCTTGTACTCTTCCTTCAGGCGGCTGGCGACCACATCGAACTGCAGCACACCGACGGCGCCGAGGATGATGTCGTTGCTGCGCTCGGGGAAGAACACCTGGGTCGCGCCTTCTTCGGCCAGCTGCTGCAGGCCCTGGCGCAGTTGCTTGGACTTGAGCGGGTCTTTCAGGCGCACGCGGCGGAACAGCTCCGGGGCGAAGTGCGGAATACCGGTGAAGCCCAGGGCCTCGCCTTCGGTGAAGGTGTCACCGATCTGGATCGTGCCGTGGTTGTGCAAGCCAATGATGTCGCCGGCCCAGGCCTCTTCCAGTTGCTCACGCTCGGAGGAGAAGAAGGTCAGCGCATCGCCGATACGCAGGTCCTTGCCGGTGCGCACATGGCGCATCTTCATGCCTTTTTCGTAACGGCCGGAGCAGATACGCATGAAGGCGATACGGTCGCGGTGCTTGGGGTCCATGTTCGCCTGGATCTTGAACACGAAACCGCTGAACTTCTCTTCGGTCGGCTCGACAGCGCGCTCGTTGGCCTCGCGCGGCAGCGGGCGTGGCGCCCAGTCGACGACGGCATCGAGCACATGGTCGACACCGAAGTTGCCCAGCGCGGTACCGAAGAACACAGGGGTCAGCTCGCCGCGCATGAACTCGTCCTGGTCGAATTCGTGGCAGGCGCCCTGTACCAGCTCCAGCTGCTCGAGGAAGCGCTCGTATTCGTCGCCCAGGTGGGTACGGGCTTCATCGGAGTCGAGCTTCTCGATGATCTTCACCTCGGTGCGCTCGTGGCCATGGCCCGGGGTGTAGACAATGATGTAGTCGCCGGCCAGGTGATACACGCCCTTGAAGTCGCGGTAGCAACCGATCGGCCAGGTGATCGGCGCTGCCTTGATCTTCAATACCGCTTCGATTTCGTCGAGCAGTTCGATCGGGTCGCGGATGTCACGGTCGAGTTTGTTGATGAAGCTGACGATCGGCGTGTCGCGCAGCCGGCAGACGTCCATCAGGGCGATGGTCCGCGGCTCGACGCCCTTACCGCCGTCGAGCACCATCAGCGCCGAGTCGACGGCGGTCAGGGTGCGGTAGGTATCTTCCGAGAAGTCTTCGTGGCCCGGGGTGTCGAGCAGGTTGATCATGTGCTCGCGATAGGGGAACTGCATCACCGAGGTGGTGATGGAGATACCACGCTGCTTCTCCATTTCCATCCAGTCGGAGGTGGCATGGCGGTCGGACTTTCGCGATTTCACCGTACCGGCAACGGCAATCGCCTTGCCCATCAGCAACAGCTTCTCGGTGATGGTGGTCTTACCCGCATCGGGGTGGGAAATAATGGCGAAGGTGCGGCGTTTCGCGACTTCGGCGGCCTGGTTGGTCATGGGAAATCGCCTGGCAGGTGATTCAAAAAGGGCCAGTATCATACCCGAAGTCGAACGGGGACCAAAGCCTGAGGCCTCCGCCTGTCGCGCGAAACGAAGTGTAGGCTACTTGTGTCCAGGCAAATTTTCAGTGAAGCCCTCAAGAGTGACAGGCCCGCGGTCTGGCATGTGTGCAACCAGCTCGAGTGTTCCACCCATTGCCTCGACATAGCTACGCAGAGTCGAGATCAACATATCGCTACGTTTTTCAATCTTGGAAATATTCGCCTGACCTACCTCCAGCCGCTTGGACATTCCTTCCTGAGTCAACTCCAGCTGTTTGCGCAACGCCTGCAGGGTCATTTCCTCGCGGATCAACTCACGCCCGCGTTGTTCGACACGCGCCCTTCGTTCGGGCGCAAGGCTGTTGATGACATCATCAAGTGTTTTGGACATGCTCCTCACCTCCTGACAGATACCTGTCGAAGCGCTCATCGGCGCGCCGAATCAAATTTCGATAAAACCGTTTCTGGCTGACTCCAGCCTTGTCACCCGCAACCAGGATAACGGCGCGACGCTTGGGATCGAATGCAAAAGCCACCCGCCAGACGCCATTCATAGCTTCAAACCGCAACTCCTTCATATTGGGGTGTCGAGATCCGTTCAATGTATCCACTCGCGGACGCCCAAGGGCGGGTCCACAGCTTTCCAGCAACCTAAGCTGGCCGAGCAATTCGTCCTGAACCTTTTCATGCAGACCCTCGAAATCAGCAAGAAACTCAGCACAGAACCCAATTGACCATGGCAATAAAATACCTCCAGAGGAATATTCCCTCAAGCGACTATCATGAACTTTTCCACTGCAATGCTGAGCTTCATGACAGACGGCTGGATAGCAGACGTATCACTGGTGCCAGGGAGGAAATGACCGGTTTTCTGGTGCGAAGCGCCTCGCGTCTCAGGGATTAACGCTGGCCAAATGCCGCTTCAGATGGGAACCTTTACGGCTGTGGAGGCGTCCACTGCCCTGATACGCAATCGGTCATGACCGTTCGTCAGGGTTGGTTTCACCGGCACTACGAGCCTGACGAGGCTTCGCTTATGGCGTGTTCCGCTCCGTTTCCGGACAACGCGCTGCTTATCGCGATCACACTGCCTGCCGCCTGGAATGGTGGCCGCCACGGGAGTGTGTTCGCCGACAACAAAAGGAGTCCGCCTGTGGCTAAAAGCTATGGCAAGGGGCTGATGGGATGTGCCTTCGTGCTCGTCATCCTGGCCCTGCTGATCCACTGGATCGGCATCGATACGATCGCGCACTACCGCGCCGATCTGTGGTTCTACCTGCAAGCGCACCTGATGCTGGTGTTGCTGTCGATGGTGGCGGCGTTAGCCGTGGGCATACCCGCCGGGATTGCCTTGAGTCGACCGCACCGGGTCGACCGCGCCGAACGCTTCATGCAGTTTTTCAACATTGGCAACACCATCCCCCCTCTGGCCGTTCTGGCCATTGCCCTGAGTTTCCTGGGCATTGGCGCCGGTCCTGCGATCTTCGCGCTGTTCCTCGCTTCCCTCCTGCCAATCGTGCGCAACACTTACGAAGGCCTGAAAAACGTACCCGCCTCGCTCAAGGAAGCCGCCACCGGCATCGGCATGACCCCGGGCCAGACCCTCTGGCGTGTCGAGTTGCCCAACGCGGTACCGATCATCGTCGGCGGTGTGCGGGTGGCCCTGGCGATCAACGTCGGTACCGCACCGCTGTCGTTCCTGATCGGCGCCAACAGCCTGGGCAGCCTGATTTTTCCCGGCATTGCCCTGAACAATCAGCCGCAACTGCTGCTTGGCGCTGCCTGCACCGCCCTGCTCGCCCTGCTGCTCGACGCCCTGGTGGCGCAGTCCAGCCGCCGTTGGCTTGAACGCGGCCTGGCCCACTAAGCGAAGGAACTGTCATGAAAAGAATCGCCTTGTTGTTGGGCGCGGCCCTGCTGTTCGCAGGATTTGCCCAGGCCGCGAACAAACCTGTGATCCGCCTCGGTGCGCGGGTCTTCACCGAGCAAACGGTACTGGCTGAAATCACCGCCCAGTACCTCAACCAGCACGGCTTTGACGTGCGCATCACCGGCGGCCTGGGCAGCAACCTGGCCCGCAGCGCCCACGAAACCGGGCAGCTGGACATGGTCTGGGAATACACCGGTGTTTCGCTGGTGTCCTACAACCACATCGACGAACGCATGCCCAGCGCAGCGGCCACCTACGCCAGGGTCAAGGAGCTGGATGCACAAAAAGACCTGATCTGGCTGACGCCGTCGAAGTTCAGCAACACCTACGCCCTGGCGCTGCCGCGCAAGGTCGCCGACCAGTACCCGCAGGTCAACAGCATCAGTGAGCTGAACCAGGTGCTGCGCGACGAGAAGGACCGCACCCACGTGGTGGCCCTGGACACCGAGTTCGCCAACCGCCCCGACGGCCTGGTGGGCCTGACCGAAACCTACGACCTGCAACTGACCCGCCGCGACATCCGCCAGATGGACGCCGGCCTGGTCTACACCGCGCTGCGCAACGGCCAGGTGTTCAGTGGCCTGGTGTACACCACCGACGGGCGCCTGAGCGCCTTCGACCTCAAGCTGCTGGAAGACGACAAGCACTACTTCCCCGACTACACCGCAGCCCCGGTAGTGCGCAAGGCCGTGCTCGACGCCAACCCGCAACTGGCCAGCCTGCTCAAACCGCTGGCCGAACAACTCGACGACGAGACCATGCGCCAGCTCAACGCCAAGGTCGATGTCGAACACCAGAGCCCGGGCAAAGTCGCCGCCGAGTACCTGCGCCAGCACCCACCTGCACAGGAGCAGCCATAACATGCTCGATACCTTTACCCACCTCGACTGGGCCCAGGTACTGCACCTGACCTGGCAGCACATCACCCTGGTCGGCATCGCCGTCAGCCTGGCGATTGTCTTCGGCGTGCCGCTGGGCATCCTCATGACCCGCTTCCCGGCCCTCGCCGGCCCCCTGCAGGCCAGCGCCACGGTGCTGCTGACCATCCCCTCGATCGCCCTGTTCGGCCTGTTGCTGCCGTTCTACTCCAAGTTCGGCCAGGGCCTGGGGCCGCTGCCGGCAATCACTGCGGTGTTCCTCTATTCGCTGTTGCCGATCCTGCGCAACACCTACCTGGCCCTGACCAATGTCGAACCGGGTATTCGTGAAGCCGCCCGCGGCATCGGCATGACCTTCGGCCAGCGCCTGCGCATGGTCGAGCTGCCCATCGCCGTACCGGTAATCCTTGCCGGGGTGCGCACCGCCGTGGTCATGAACATCGGCGTCATGACCATCGCCGCGACCATCGGCGCCGGTGGCCTGGGCGTGCTCATCCTCACCTCCATCAGCCGCAGCGACATGTCGATGCTGCTGGTCGGCGCCGTGCTGGTGAGCCTCCTGGCCATCTTCGCCGACCTGCTGCTGCAAGCCCTGCAACGCTCCCTGACTCCAAAAGGACTGCGCCCATGATCGAACTTCAGAACCTCAGCAAGACCTTCCACGCCAACGGCAAAGACGTCAAAGCCGTCGACTCGGTCAGCCTGACCGTCAACGAAGGCGAGATCTGCGTGTTCCTCGGCCCCTCCGGTTGCGGCAAGAGCACCACGCTGAAAATGATCAACCGCTTGATTGCGCCGACCTCGGGCAAGGTGCTGATCAACGGCGAAGACACCACCGGCCTTGATGAAGTGACCCTGCGCCGGCGCATCGGCTACGTGATCCAGCAAATCGGTCTGTTCCCCAACATGACCATCGAGGAGAACATCACCGTGGTCCCGCGCCTGCTCGGCTGGGACAAGCAAAAATGCCACGAGCGCGCCCGCGAGTTGATGAGCATGATCAAGCTCGAGCCCAAGCAATACCTGCAACGCTACCCGCGTGAGTTGTCCGGTGGCCAGCAACAGCGTATCGGCGTGATCCGCGCCCTGGCCGCCGAAGCGCCCTTGCTGCTGATGGACGAGCCGTTCGGTGCGGTCGACCCGATCAACCGCGAGATGATCCAGAACGAGTTCTTCGAGATGCAGCGGGCGCTGAACAAGACCGTGATCATGGTCAGCCACGATATCGACGAGGCGATCAAACTGGGTGACAAAATTGCGATTTTCCGTGCCGGCAAGCTGATCCAGATCGACCACCCGGACACCCTGCTGGCGCACCCTGCCGACGACTTCGTCAGCAACTTCGTTGGCCAGGACAGCACCCTCAAGCGTCTGTTGCTGGTGCGTGCCGAAGACGCCGCCGACAACGCGCCGTCGGTCAGCCCGGAAACGCCAGTGGCCGACGCCCTGGAGCTGATGGACGAACATGATCGCCGCTACGTGGTGGTCACCGATGGGCAGAACAAGGCCATGGGTTACGTGCGTCGTCGCGACCTGCATCGCCGGCAAGGCAGCTGCGTTGATTTTCTGCGCACCTTCAACGCCACCGCCTCGCACGATGAGCACCTGCGCATCCTGCTGTCGCGGATGTACGAGTTCAATCGCTCATGGTTGCCGGTGCTGGACGCCGAGCAGGTGTTCCTCGGCGAAGTGACCCAGGAATCGATCGCCGCTTACCTGAGTTCGGGGCGGTCGCGGGGGGGCAAGACCAGCATTGTGTCGCCGGCTGAAGCGGTCGCGTAACGCTGAAAAGCATCGCGGGGCAAGTCGGGTCGCCGCACCGCCGCTCCTACATGGGGGAGCGGCGGTGCGGCGACCCGACTTGCCCCGCGATCAGGCCTCAGAAACCTACACTGGCCTGCACATAGAAGGTGCGCGGCTCGCCCAGGTAGATCCCCGAGTTGTTGTCGCTGGAGCGGGTGTAGTACTGCTTGTCGAAGATGTTCTTCACCCCGGCCGCGAGCTTGAGGTTCGACAGCTCCTTGCCGAAATCATAACCACCGCGCGCCGCCCAGGTCACGTAACCAGGAATGTCGCCGTACTGGCCATCGGCACTCGGTTCGGTGATGTAGTTGCCGTTGAAGCTGCCGTCGGCATTCATGCCGGTGCCCGGTGCGCGTTGTTTCGATTGAGCGTAGGCATCGAGGTTCCAGGTCCAGCGATTGATCTCATAGCGCAGCCCGGCATTGACGATTTGCCGCGAATAAAACGGCAGGTCACGGCCCTTGAAGCCAGGGATCTCGCCTTCATAGGTGGCCCGGGTATAGGTGAACCCGGCATTGGCACTCAGGCCCTGCAGACGCGGGTCGAGCCCCGACAGGTCGTAGTGCATGGAGGCTTCGATACCCTGGTGCTTGGTGGCGCCTAGGTTGGTCCAGCCGATGTCGTTGCTGATGTACTGCAACTCGTCATCGAAGTCGATGTAGAACGCGGTCAGCTCACCACCCCAGGTACCGTTGTTGTAGCGGGTGCCGACTTCATAGGTCTTGGCTTTCTCGGCCTGCAGGCCGTTGGCGGTCTGGTCGCCACTGCCACCCTGGCCGAGCTGGAAGTACTGCAGGCTGCCGAACGAGGTCTCGTAGTTGGCGAACAGCTTCCATTCATCCGACAGGTGATACATCACGCTCAGCGCCGGTAGCGGCTCGTTGCTGGTCACGCTGCGGTTCTTTTCCTGCACCGGCACGCCGTTGGTACCACGCACCGGGCGCTCATGCCAGTCGGTGTTGATGTGCTCGAAACGGATCCCCGGGGTGATGGTCCAGTTGCCGACATCGATCTTGTCATCGATGTAGTAGGCGCTGGCTTCGGTGCCACCGGTGCGGTCCTGGAAGACATGGCCGTCGGAGCCCGGGGTCACGGTCGGGACATTGTTGATCAGCGCCAGGCGGGTCGACTGTTCGTGCATCGCTTCTTTCAGGTAGCGGTAACCAACGCTGACTTCCTGAGTGGTCGGGCCTGCGAAGAAGATCCGCGACAGCCGCGGCTCGATGGCGAAGGTGTGGTAGCTGCGCGGGTACGACGACAGGGTCTTCTGGTCACGGGCTGCGATGCTGCTGCCGCGGAAGCTGTCGGTGTAGTAGGTCTGCACTTCGAACTGGGTGACGTCGTCGATCTGGCGCAGGTACTTGAACGACACGTCCTTACGCCGGCCGCTGAAGGTGTCGTAGTCGCGGTCGGACTGGTACGGATCATCGTCGAATTGGGCCTGGGTCAGGCCACCGGGCATGTCGGCCTTGGCGTCGTAGTAATGAAAGTTGAGCCAGAATTCGTCACTGTCGGTCACCGCCCAATGGGTCTTGAGCAACACGTCATCGATATCGTTGTCGTTGTTGCTGCTGCGATAACCGTTGCCGTTGACCCCGGAGTACAGCAGCGCCGCACCCAGGCCATTGTCGGCAGTGCCGCCGAGGAAGGCCGATTCGATGTGCTTCCAGCCGCCATGGCGGGAGGTTTCCATCGTCGTCGACAGCTCGCCGGTGGCTTTCTCGGGAATGGCCCGGGTGACGAAGTTGATCACCCCGCCGACGTTCTGCGGGCCGTAGCGCACGGACCCAGCACCGCGCACCACGTCGATGCTGTCGAGGTTGCCGGACGAGATCGGCGCCATCGACAGTTGTGGCTGGCCGTAAGGCGCAAAGGCTGCCGGGATGCCATCGATCAATACCGTGGAGCGTGGCGACAGCCGTGAGGTCAGGCCGCGTACACCAACGTTCAGGGCGATATCGCTGCCGCCGGTACCGTTGGAGTCCTGCACCTGCACACCCGGCACGCCGCGCAGCACATCGCGTACGTTCAAGGCGCCCTGCTCGATCATCGCCTCGCGGCGCACCACGGTACGCGCACCGGGATGGTTGTGGACCACGGTTTCTTCGGCGCTGCCCAGCCAGTCACCGACGACTTTGACGTCGGTGGGTGCCAGCTCGAGGCTGCCGGTGGTCAGGGTGCCGGCGCTTTGCGCCGGGTGCAGGACCACGGTGCCCTGAGAAATTTCATAAGTCAGGCCGCTGCCCTCAAGCAACGCCCGCAGCGCCTCTTCCGGTTGCAGGTTGCCGGAGACCGCTGGTGCCTGCTTGCCGGCCACCAGCTCGGGGCTGAAGAACAGTTGCAGCGACGTCTGCTGGCCCAGTTGGCTCAAGGCCGAAGCCAGCGGTTGGGCCTGGATCTGGATGCTGGCTGGTGCCGGGGCGGCATAAGTGCTGGCGATACCGCCACTGACAGCCAGTGCCAGGGCCAGGGGCAACCAGCGGGAAGAACGCGGGGAAACGTTGTTGTTGTTCACGTCGTCGAGAGGTCCTGAGGGTCCATATAAATGTCAATGCCATGCAAATGGAAATGCTTGGCAGTTGCAGTTGGCCAGGAAGACGAACAACTGGAAAAAAACCTGAATTTATTTTGCGATTATTTCGCGGGAGCCGTCGGCATGGGCCTTGATCGCCACCGGCAGGATGCTCGGCAGCGCCCGCAGCAAGGCGTCGGTGTCGTCGGCGTTGAAGGTACTGCTCAGGCGCAGCGCGGCAATTTTGCCGGGGGCGACACGCAGGGGCTGCTCGCGGTAGCGCGAGACTTCCTTGACCACCTCGCTGAGCGGCGCGTCGTTGAACACCAGCTTGCCCTTGCGCCAGGCGGTCACAGCTGCGGTATCTACCGCATAGGGAGCCGTCACCTGGCCGCGAGCATCGATATGCGCCCCCAGGCCTGCGCTCAGCAAAGCCTTGGAAGCATCGCGACCTTCAACCCGCACCGAGCCGTTTTCGACCGCCACACGGGTTTGCTCCGGGTCCTGGCGCACATCGAAACGAGTGCCGGTCACGGTTACCGTGCCGTTGTCGGTGCTGACCACAAAGGGCCGCGCGCTGTCGTGGGCGACGCTGAACATCACCTCGCCCTGGCGCAACTGGATATGCCGCTGACCGGCGCTGAATTGCACGACCAGTTGCGTACGACCGTTGACCTCCAGCTGTGAGCCATCCGGCAGGTCGAGTTGGCGCCGCTCGCCCAGGGCGGTTTGCAGCTGGCCCTGGTAATTAAGTTGATGCTGCTGCCAGCCAAACCAGCCCAACCCCAGCGCCAGGGTCGCGATGCCGGCCGCCAGCGCCTGGCGAATAAAGCGTCGACGCGGCAACTGGCTGACCGGATCGGCCTGGCACAGCGCTTCGAGACGCGCACGCGGCACCTGCCCGGCTGCGCCCCAGAGCGTGCCCAGCAGATCGAATTCAGCTTGATGCTGCGAGTGCTCGGCCAGCCAGCGCTGCAACTCGCCCTGTTGCGCCGGCGCCAGCGCGCCATCGCGGCTGCGGGCAAACCACTGGGCTGCCTGCTCGCGCACGGTCTCGTTGCCGCACGGGCACGCCTGCTGATTCATGAAAACATTCGCCTGACTCATCTCGTCGACACATCCAGGTGCTCACGCAGATGCCGGAGCGTGCGGATCATATACTTTTCGACCATGTTCTTGGTCAAGCCCATGCGCTCGGCGATCTCGGCCTGGGTCAGGCCTTCGAGCTTCTGCCAGATGAACACCCGCCGGCAGTTGAGCGGCAGTTCGGCCAAGGCCCGTTCGACGCTGTCGGCCAGCTCCACAGCATTCATGTAGGCCTCGGGATCGCCGCTGGCGTCGATGCCCGGCTCGAACGCGTCCTGCTCCAGGGCCTGGCGGCGGTCTTCACGGCGGTAACCGTCCACGGCAATGTTGCGTGCGGTCTGGTGCAAATAGGCGCGCGGTTGTTCGACCCCCGCCTGGTCATTTTCCAGTACCCGCACAAACGCATCATGCGCCAGGTCCTCGGCCTGCTGACGACTGCGCAATTTGCGCGTCCAGGTGCCGATCAGCTCATGGTAGTGGTCGAGAAAGCCTTTGTGTCGCGACACGATGCACAGCTCTTCGCAGGCGATGAGGAATGGCGCGAATAGTAATGTTTCTTATTAAGGCCGGCAATCGAAGATCACCACTGCCGACGAAGCGTCCAAGCGGAAAAAAAATCACGAAAATGTGTGTAGATAATCGGCTGCCAGAGCGGAAAAAAATATGAACGGCCAGCCTTCGATTCATGGTTACGCCGTCACCTCATTGCCCGCCAAAGTTACCGCCTTTTCCCGTACTTTCGCCACCAACTTTGACTATTGCATCCATTTGCGTGTTCTACGATAGATCCCGGCGTATACCGGTATTTTTAACGCTTTTGTCATCAAATTGAACATCTACTGTTTACCTGGGTCGGTTAGAAAGTGGCTGGCCAACCCGGGGCGACGGACGTGTGCAAAAACGCGACATTTTTTGTTGATCTCGAGCCCCTCAGGTCCTAAAGTTCGCGCCGAACGTCCATGCTGGAAACGATCCATCCGGCTCAAGTACTGACGACGAGACAGCAAGGTCACCCGTAGCTCGCTTCATCACGCACGGTTGACCTTTTTGCTTTCGGCGACATGCCTTGGGAAGTAGGCGAACCAAAGTGGGGATACGGAGGACGTTCAGTTGCAGCCACTTATTTTTTCAGTTTGCCCATGGAGTCCCTAAGCATGTCGATTCAGGTCGAAGACTACTTCGCGCGCGATACCTTCCAGAAAATGAAGGCCTTCGCCGACAAGCAAGAAACCCCGTTCGTGCTCATCGACACGCAGATGATCAGCCAGGCCTACGACGACCTGCGCGCCGGTTTCGAATTCGCCAAGGTCTACTACGCGGTCAAGGCCAACCCGGCCGTTGAGATCATCGACCTGCTCAAGGAAAAAGGCTCGAGCTTCGACATCGCCTCGATCTACGAGCTGGACAAAGTGATGGGCCGCGGTGTCAGCGCCGATCGCATCAGCTACGGCAACACCATCAAGAAGTCCAAGGACATCCGCTACTTCTACGAGAAGGGCGTGCGCCTGTACGCCACCGACTCCGAAGCCGACCTGCGCAACATCGCCAAGGCCGCCCCGGGCTCGAAAGTCTACGTACGCATCCTCACCGAAGGCTCGACCACCGCCGACTGGCCACTGTCGCGCAAGTTCGGCTGCCAGACCGACATGGCCATGGACCTGTTGATCCTCGCCCGCGACCTGGGCCTGGTGCCTTACGGCGTGTCGTTCCATGTGGGCTCGCAACAGCGCGACATCAGCGTCTGGGATGCAGCCATCGCCAAAGTGAAGGTGATCTTCGAGCGCCTGAAAGAAGAAGACGGCATCGAGCTCAAGCTGATCAACATGGGTGGCGGCTTCCCGGCCAACTACATCACCCGCACCAATAGCCTGGAAACCTACGCCGAGGAAATCATCCGCTTCCTCAAGGAAGACTTCGGTGACGACCTGCCAGAAATCATCCTCGAGCCAGGTCGTTCGCTAATCGCCAACGCCGGCATCCTGGTCAGTGAAGTAGTGCTGGTGGCGCGTAAATCGCGTACCGCCGTCGAGCGCTGGGTGTACACCGATGTCGGCAAGTTCTCCGGCCTGATCGAAACCATGGACGAGTCGATCAAGTTCCCGATCTGGACCGAGAAGAAAGGCGAGATGGAAGAAGTAGTGATCGCCGGCCCCACCTGCGACAGCGCCGACATCATGTACGAGCACTACAAATACGGCCTGCCGCTGAACCTGGCCATCGGCGACCGCCTGTACTGGCTGTCGACCGGCGCCTACACCACCAGCTACAGCGCGGTGGAGTTCAACGGCTTCCCGCCGCTGAAAGCCTACTACCTGTAACACAAAAAACCGGGGGCATCATTGCCCCCGGGCTCCCCTGGTCATCATCTGCGTGATCGGGGTTATCAATGCGTGAGCACGGTCTACAGGACTTCCTTAATCCTGACCGCGAAGCTCAATGGCGCACCCTCATATGCATTCAAATACCTGTCGCCATCCCGATTGTTGTAGTAGCTCTTTATCTCGTGACCCTCATAGTCACGCAGGATGAAGTGGCGTTCTTGCTGACCGTACCACTCTGCGTGCGGCTGAACTTTCCAGAAGAAGGTAATTTCATTTTTACCGTACAAGCCGAGATAGCCCCCACTACTTCTGCCCAGCTTCTTCCCCAGGTAACCATCGACCCTGGATGCGCAGGTAATGTCGTAATGAATCCGGTCACCTTGATCTTCAACGAACTGAAAATGAAAATCGATCGGCCGTACCCGCAGCCCATGCCCCACTATCTGTAGCCAGCCACTTTCTGCAAAATCAAACTCGGTACGTTGTGCACTGATGCCAACCTGTCCTGAACGGCCGGCTTTGGTTGAATACAGGGTAGCGATAAACGATTTATCAACAAGATCCACCATTCTCAAGTCCTTTAAAATATCGGGCAGGCACATTGAGCTTGGGCGTTCCGTCGTGAGCAGGGCAGGCTGCATTGATTCCCTGGAAAGTCGTCGAAGGCTTTGCTAAGGGTGAAGTTGCATGAACGTCAGCCGTTGCTCATAGGCTCGCAGGACAGGCAGCAAGCGCTCATCCTGAACCTGCCGCAGGGTGCAGACGCTACTGCGCAGGAAATTCAGATTGCCGCCTCGCAGCGCGGTGTCGAACCAGGCTAATGCTGCATCAAGCTGATTGCTCTCGACCAACACCGTGGCATAGCTGAATTGCCCGCGAAAATCACCTGCCTCGGCAGAGCGGCGATACCATTCTTGCGCCTGGCCAACGTCCCGCTCACAGGCCAGCCCCTGCTCCAGATAACGCCCATAAAGGTTCATCGACTTGGCATGGCCCAGGTGTGCGGCCTGTCGATAGCAGAGCAATGCCAAGGGATGGTTCTGAGCCACCCCACGGCCAGTAGCCAGCAAGTTGGCGTAGTTGTACAGGCCCCAGTCCAGCCCCATTTCAGCAGCCTGACAATAGGCCCTGGCCGCAGCCGACACATCAGCCTGCCCTCCCCAGCCATGCTCCTGGCAGCGCCCGAGCATGTTGTGCGCCATAGCGCTGCCACGGCTGGCGGCAATCGCGAACCAGCGCCGGGCCAGAACCGGGTCTTGCTCGATGCCGCGACCGTCAAGAAGGATCTGCCCAAGCAGCACCTGCGCCTCGACAATGTCCTGCCCGGCTGCAGCCAGCAGTGCCTGGGCCGCCTTGGCCGGGCTGTGTTCGAGCATCTGGGCGAACTGTTCGCTGTCCAGCTCCTGGCGATTGCGCAAGGCGAAGGTCATGGCTCAGACCTCGACCCAGCGGCGCAACAGGTTGTGATAGGTGCCGGTCAACTGGATCAGCGCCGGGTGATCCGGCACGTCGGCGCCCAGTTGCTGGATGGCGTTATCCATCTCGTACAGCAGCGCGCGCTGGCTGTCTTCGCGCACCAGGCTCTGGGTCCAGAAGAACGCCGCGTAACGCGCGCCGCGGGTCACCGGGTTGACCTTGTGCAGGCTGGTGCCCGGATACAGCACCAGGTCCCCTGCCGCCAGCTTCACCTGCTGTACGCCAAAAGTATCCTGAATCACCAGCTCACCACCGTCGTAGTCCTCGGGATTGCTCAAAAACAGTGTCGAGGACAGATCGGTGCGCACCCGCTCGTGGCTTCCACGGGGCTGGCGCAGGGCGTTGTCGATATGAAAGCCAAAATTGCCGCCTTCGCGATAGCAGTTGATCAGCGGCGGGAACACCTTGTGCGGCAAAGCCGCCGACGTGAATTGCGGGTGCTGCCACAGGCGTTCGATCAGCGCCGTACCGATTTCCTTGGCCAGTGGATGGCCTTCGGGCAGCTGCAGGTTGTGCTTGGCCTTGGCCGACTGGTAGCCCGCGGTAATCTTGCCATCGGCCCATTCAGTCTGCTCCAGCGCCTGGCGAATACGCTGGACCTCCTCGGTGGAAAACAGGCCGGAAATATGTAGCAGCATGGCGCGGGCACCTGAAGGTGAAAGACGTCAATGGTATTGATTCCCATTGACTCTCTACAAGCCCTTTCGGCAGGTGGGACGTTTCAGCACGGAAAAACCGCCAGTCACCAATTGTAAAGATTGTAAATTCCACACAAATAGCAATTCTTCTCAATTGTTACTCATATTTGTTTACATTATATTTCGCGGCCTAAAAACCTGGGGAAGGGGACCACCATGCCGCGTCACTACGTGCCAACCGCTGTCAGTTCACCACGCTTGCTCACCTGCGCCATTGGTGTAGCGCTCACCGCGACCTCCGCCGGGCACCTGGCATTTGCCGCCGATGCCGAGCCTGCCAAGGACGGTGCCATCGCCCTGGATGCCACCAGCGTCACCGGCCAGGCCGAAACCGCCAGCACTGACTACAAGGTCGAACGCGCGTCTTCGCAGAAGTACACCGCGCCGCTGGTAGATATTCCGCGCACAGTGACGGTGGTCCCCCAGCAAGTGATCAAGGACACCAACGCCCTTAACCTGCAGGACGCCCTGCGTACCGTGCCGGGCATCACCATGGGTGCCGGCGAAGGTGGCAACCCGTCCGGCGACCGTCCGTTCATTCGCGGTTTCGACTCGCAGAGCTCGATGTACCTGGATGGCGTTCGCGACACCGGCTCGCAAACCCGGGAAATCTTCGCCATCGAATCGGTCGAAGTGGCCAAGGGCCCCAACTCGGCCATCGGTGGCCGCGGCGCAGCAGGCGGCACCATCAACCTGGTGAGCAAGCGCGCGCACTTGGGCAACTCCACCGATGGTGCCTTCACCTGGGGATCGGACCAGACCAAACGCTACACCTTCGATGGCAACTATCAGTTCCTCGACACCGCCGCGTTCCGCCTTAACCTGATGAGCCACGAAAGCAACGTCGCCGGCCGCGACGAGGTCAACTACGACCGTTGGGGCGTGGCACCGTCGCTGGTCTTCGGCCTGGGTACCGACACCCGCCTGAGCCTGGACTACTACCACATGGAGAGCGATGACCTGCCTGACTCGGGCATCCCCTACAGCCTGAAATCCGGCAGCTCCGCCAACCGCACTTCGGCCAACCCGGACAAACCGACCGATGGCGGTGACAGCGACAACTTCTATGGCCTGGTCGGCCGCGACTTCTACAAGAGCCGCGCCGACATCACCACCATCGCCCTCGAGCACGACCTGAGCGATGCGCTGACGATCAAGAACACCCTGCGCCATGGCAACACCCTGCAGGACTACATCTTTAGCCAGCCGGACGACAGCAAGGGCAACATCCTCAACGGTGAAGTCTGGCGCCGTCCGAACAACCGCGTGGCCAACACCCGCACCACCACCAACCAGACCGACCTGTTCGGCGAGGTCTACATCGGCGGCTTCAAGAACAACTTCTCGACCGGTATCGAACTGAGCCGCGAAGCCTCGGTCAAGACCGGCTACAACGTCACCGGCTTTGCCTCGGGCAACTGCAGCAGCGCCACCGGACAGATCTCCGGAGTCTGCACCTCGTTCACCGATCCGAACCCGAACGAAGCCTGGGATGGCACCGTTAGCCGCACTCTGGCTGGCGCCGATACCACCAGCAACACCCGCGCCATCTACCTGACCGACACCCTGGAACTGGACCCGGCCTGGTTGCTGACCATGGGCCTGCGTTACGACCACTTCGATACCAAGGCCAAAACCAAAATCGCCAGCGGCGCAACCAGCTTCAAGACCGAAGACACCAGCGAGTTCGTCACCGGCCAGCTGGGCCTGACCTGGAAGCCGGCCGAGAATGGTAGCGTGTACATTTCCTACGCGACTTCGGCGACCCCCGCCGGTGCATCGCTCGGTGAAGGCAGCGACGGCAATCCATTGCTGACCGCCACCACCACCAGTGACCTGAAGCCGGAAGAAACCACCAACTACGAAATCGGCACCAAGTGGAACCTGCTGGACGAACGCCTGGCCCTCACCGCAGCAATCTTCCGTACCGAAAAAGAGAACGCTCGTGTTCTGGTCAGCACCAACACTTACGAGAACGTCGGCAAGAGCCGGGTTGACGGTCTGGAACTGACCGCCACCGGCAAGCTGACCAACGACTGGCAGGTCTTCGCCGGCTACACCTACATGGATGCCAAGCTGATCGATGGGGGCAAGCAGAACGTCGGCGGCGTGTTTGTCGACAGCCCGAACAACGACAACCAGATGCCCAACACGCCGAACAACAGCCTGACCTTGTGGACTACCTACAACGTCACGCCGAAACTGACCGTCGGCGGCGGTGCCTTCTACGTCGATGACGTGTTCGGCAACGTCAACAACACCGTGATGGTCGATTCCTACTGGCGTTACGACGCTATGGCCAGCTACAAGCTGACCAAGAACGTCGACCTGCAGTTGAACGTACAAAACCTCACCAACGAGGTGTACTACGACAAAGCCTACGCTGCCCACTACGCCAACCAGGCCGCCGGGCGCACTGCCCTGCTGACCACCAGCTTCCACTTCTGAGTGAGCTGACTGGCAAGCCCCGTTCATTTAGGTGAACGGGGCTTTTGTGTATCAAGGCATAATGTGCGTCGCATTCGCATTTGCGACACGACAAGGTGATTGATGTGGTGAAGAAATCCCTGTTTCAACTGCACTGGTTCTTCGGTATTACCGCAGGCCTGGTGCTGGCACTGATGGGCATTACCGGTGCCATCTGGTCGTTCCAGGATGAGCTGCTGGAGCTGTTCAACCCTGATGTGCTCACCGTCGAAGTACGCCAGGAAGGCGTGCTGCCAATGCCCGAGCTGGTGCGCAGGATCGAGGCCGAACAGGGTGACAAGGTCGCCATGCTCTGGGTCCAGGCCGACAACGACAAGGCGGCGCGGGTCTTCTTCACCCCTCCCCCGGGCGAACGCCGGGGCTTGATGCGCTATGCCGACCCTTACACCGGCAAGCTGCAGGGCGACGTCGCCGGCCAGGGCTTTTTCGACCTGATGCTGCAACTGCACCGTTTTCTGGCCATGGGCGACACCGGCCGGCAGATCACCGGCGCCTGTACCTTGATGCTGATTTTCTTCTGCCTGTCCGGCCTGTATCTGCGCTGGCCGCGCAAGGCGCTGAATTGGCGGACCTGGCTGACCCTGGACTGGGCCAAGAAAGGCCGCGCCTTCAACTGGGACCTGCACGCCGTGGCCGGTACCTGGTGCCTGCTGTTCTACCTGCTGTTTGCCCTCACCGGTCTGTTCTGGAGCTACGAGTGGTACCGCGAAGGCCTGAACAAGCTGCTCGCCGACAGCCCGGCCGCTGGCCAGCAACACAAGCGCGGCGAAGGCCGCGGCGGACGTGCTGGTGGTGGCGCAGGTAAAGACGCCAAGCCGCTGGTGGTCGACTACGACGCCGTCTGGGCCAGCCTGCAAGCTGCCGCCGGCCCCGGTATGAGCAGCTACAACCTGCGCCTGCCGCCAGCTGGCGGGCAACCGGCGATGATCTTTTATCTGCTTGAAGGCGCCGAACACGAGCGCGCCCTCAACACCCTCAACCTGGACCCGGCCACAGGCCAGGTGAAGAGCAACGAGCGCTATGCCGACAAGTCGTTCAAGGCGCAACTGCTGGCCAGCGTCTACGCCCTGCACGTGGGCAGCTACTTTGGCCTGACCGGGCGCATTGTGGTGACCATCGCCAGTCTGACCATGCCGCTGTTCTTCGTCACCGGCTGGCTGTTGTACCTCGATCGCCGCCGTAAAAAGCGCCAGGTGCGTGCCGCGCGAGGTAACTTCGCGCCGTCGAACGGGCAGGACCACGGCTGGCTGGTGGGCTTTGCCAGCCAGAGCGGCTTCGCCGAGCAACTGGCTTGGCAAAGCGCCGGGCAACTGCAGGCTGCCGGCGTCGCGGTACAGGTCCGCCCCCTGGCTGAGCTGACCGAACAGGACCTCAACCAGGCTCGGCAAGCGCTGTTCGTCGTCAGTACCTTCGGCGACGGCGAAGCCCCCGACAGCGCTCGCGCTTTCGAGCGCAAGGTGCTTGGACAGCCTTGGGCGCTGGGCAACCTCAACTATGCCCTGCTGGCCCTGGGCGACCGCCAGTACCCGCACTTCTGCGGCTTTGCCCGGCGCTTGCAGGCCTGGCTCGGCGAACGCGGCGCCACCAGCGCCTTCGCCCCGGTTGAAGTCGACAGCGCTGACCCTGCGGCCCTGCAACACTGGCAACAACAGCTCGCACAACTGACTGGCAGCACGCCACCAGCGGCCTGGCAGGCACCCGAATTTGCCAACTGGACCTTGATCAGTCGCGAACTGATGAACCCGGGCAGTCAGGGTTCGGCGGTGTATCTGCTTGGCCTCAGGCCTGAGCAACCTGCGCAGTGGGAAGCTGGAGACCTGGTGGAGATCCTGCCGCGTAACAGCGCCCACAGTCTTGAGCAGTTTCTCAAGGGCCTGGGCCTTGATGGCGAAACACCCGTGCAGGTCGATGGCCTGCAAGAGAGCCTGTTGCAAGCCCTGGCCGGCCGGCAGTTGCCCAAGAGCCGTGAGCACCTGGTCGGCCTGCATGCGCAGGCATTGGTCGATGCATTGATCCCGCTGGCAGCACGGGAATACTCGATTGCCTCGATCGCCAGTGACGGCGTGCTGGAGCTGATCGTGCGCCAGGAACGCCACCCTGACGGCAGCCTCGGCCTGGGTTCAGGCTGGCTGACCGAGCATCTGTCTGTGGATAACAGTGTCAGCCTGCGCCTGCGCCGCAACAGTGGTTTCCACCTGCCGGCGCCGGCCACGCCGATGATCCTGATCGGCAACGGAACCGGGCTAGCCGGGCTGCGCAGCCTGCTCAAGGGCCGCATTGTGGCCGGCGAGCGCAGCAACTGGCTACTGTTCGGTGAACGCAACCAGGCCTATGACTTCCTCTGTGGGGATGAACTGCAAGGCTGGCAGCGCAGCGGCGATCTGGCCCGGCTGGAGCTGGCCTTTTCCCGCGATCAGAGCCACAAGGTCTACGTGCAGGACCGCTTGCGCGAGCAGGCGACAGAACTGCGACGCTGGCTCGACCAGGGTGCATCGATCTATATCTGCGGCAGTTTGCAGGGCATGGCCAGTGGCGTTGATGAGGTACTTAACGAGGTGCTCGGGGCTGTCGAGGTTGAGCGGTTGATCGAGCTGGGGCGGTATCGGCGGGATGTGTACTAAGCCTTGAGGGCCTCATCGCGGGTCAAGCTGAACTGGCCTAATGATCCCGGACACCTCTTAAGGGCGATATGATTCGCCCAACCAGGAGGTTCCATGCAAGAACGAAAGACTTATACCCGCGAGTTCAAGCAACGTGCTGCAAGCATGGTTCTTGACGACAACTGCTCGGTTCCCGACGTCTGCGCATCAATGGACGTCGGCCCCACAGCTCTGCGCCGCTGGGTAGACCAGGTTCGTAAAGAGCGTCAGAAAGGGCAACCAGTGCCAGGCACCAAGGCAATTAGCGATGAGCAGCGGGAGCTCCAGCAGTTACGCGCCAAGATCAAGCGTTTAGAGACCGAGGCCGAAATCCTAAAAAAGGCTACCGCTCTCTTGATGTCGGATCCCGATCGTTTTTCCTGATCGAGGAGCTGAGAGAGTCAGGCTCGTATCCGACCAGCCAGCTTTGCAGCGCTCTGGGCGTTTCCCGCAGTGCGTTTTATGACTGGCTTGATCGCCGCTCGGTACCCAATACCGAGCGTGATGTGCTCAGGGCAAAGGTCGTGCAACTACATGCTGAAAGCAGGGGAAGTGCCGGTGCGAGAATGATTTCTCAGTATTTGAAGGCCCAGCAGCTAAAGGTTGGAAGGTATCTAGCTGGAAGACTTATGGCGGAGGCGAACCTGACCAGCAGGCAGCGCCGTCGCCACCAGTATCGCTCCAGAGGTGTAGAGGCATTTGTGGCCAAGAATGTCCTTGAACGTAACTTCCAGCCCACGGCAACCAATCAGGTGTGGTGCGGTGACGTAACCAGCCTGATGATTGGGAAGCGCTGGTATCACTTGGCCGTGGTCATTGACCTGTTCGCCCGTCGGGTCATTGGCTGGGCATTTTCTCTGATCAATGATGCCCATCTGGTCAGCAAGGCCTTGGGCATGGCGGTAGAAGTACGAGGCAAATATGCGGGCTTGATGTTTCATTCGGATCAAGGCTGCCAATACACCAGCCAACGCTTCCAATCCGAACTGCTTGAGCATGGCATAACCCAAAGCATGAGCCGCAGAGGCCAATGCTGGGACAACGCACCAACGGAGCGCTTATTTGGCACGCTCAAATCAGAATGGGTGCCCGCCAAGGGCTATGCAACGATCGAAGAAGCCAGACAGGATATGACCAGCTTCTTCTTGCGCTACAACCAAATCAGGCTCCATAGCTACAACAACTATCTGTCGCCAATAGCAATGGAGCAGTTGGCAGCTTGATCACCGTAATCGGTGTCCGGTAAAACTTGACCAGAACAAGCCCGCTCCTACAGGTTTGGTGTGGGAGCGGCTTGACCTGCGATGAGGGTCAATGCAGCTCGAAGGTATCGGCATCCAGGTTGGCCGGGAACCGCGTGCGATAGGCCGCCAGGTCTGCCGCACTGAGCACCACGGTAAACACCCCGTCCGCCTCGCCTGCACTTAGCAGGCTCTCGCCCTGAAAATCCAGCACCTGGCTGTCGCCGGTATAGGCAAAGCCCTTGCCGTCGGTGCCCACGCGGTTCACCGCGGCGACATAACACAGGTTCTCGATGCCCCGCGCCGGCAACAAGCGGTTCCAGTGCTGGCGGCGGGCGGCCGGCCAGTTGGCGGTGTACAGCAGCAGGTCAGTGTCCTGGGCATCGCGGCTCCACACCGGGAAGCGCAGGTCGTAGCAGATCAGCGGCCGTACCCGCCAGCCCTTGAGCTCGAACTGCACCTGGCGTTCGCCCGGGGTGTAGTGCTTGTGCTCGCCGGCCATGCGAAACAGGTGGCGCTTGTCGTAGTACAGGATCTCGCCATCGGGCCGCGCCCACAGCAAGCGGTTGCGGTGGCTGCCGTCGGCAGCCTGGATGATCACGCTGCCGGTAACCACTGCATCAAGCTTCTTGGCCTGGCTCTTGAGCCACTTGTAGGTCGGGCCGTTCTCGGGCTCGGCGAGGCTTTCGGAGTCCATGGAAAAACCAGTGGTGAACATCTCCGGGAGGATGATCAGGTCGGCGCCACGAGCCTGTTCCAGCAGGCCTTCGAATTGCTCGTAGTTGGCCAGGCGGTCGTGCCAGGCCAGGCTGGTCTGCACCAACGCAATGTTCAGGTTGGGCAGGCTACTCAGATCGCGCATAGTTTTTCCGCTGCCTGACGCAGCGTCTCCTCGCGTTTGGCAAAGCACAGGCGCACCAGGCGCTGCGCGGGGATGGGTTGCTGATAGAACACCGACACCGGAATGGTCGCCACGCCATGCTCGCGGGTCAGCCAGAGCGACATCTCGACGTCGTTCAAATCCGGGCGAATGTGCGAATAATCCACCAACTGGAAGTACGTGCCCGGAGTGGGCTTGAACTGAAATCGCGAAGGCGTGAGCAATTCGCAGAACAGGTCGCGCTTGGCCTGGTAAAAGGCCGGCAGCTCTTCGACGTGCTCGGGGTGCGCGGCCATGAAATCGGCCAGCGCCCATTGCAGCGGGGTCACGCCGCAGAAGTTGACGTACTGGTGGACCTTGCGCAGCTCGGTGCTGAGTGCCGCTGGCGCCACCACATAACCGGTTTTCCAGCCAGTGACGTGGTAGGTCTTGCCGAACGAGCTGACCACGAATGCACGCTGATACAGCGCCTCGTGGGCCAATACGCTGGCGTGCTGTACACCGTCGAACACCAGGTGCTCGTAGACTTCGTCGCTGATCAGGTAGATATCGCGGTCGGCGATCAACAGCGCCAGCTTGTCCAGATCATCTCGGCTGATCAAGGCGCCGCTAGGATTGTGCGGCGAGTTGAGGATGATCATCCGCGTACGCGGGCTGAGGGCGTCGGTGAGCTTCTGCCAGTCGATGGCAAACTCGCCATCGCTCAGTTGCACATGCACGCAACGCCCGCCGGCCAGCTCTACCGAGGGCTCATAGCTGTCGTAACTGGGATCGAAGACGATGACCTCGTCGCCTGCGCGGATCACTGCATGGATGGCGCAGAAGATCGCTTCGGTGGCACCCGGGGTGATGGTCACTTCATGCTCGGCATCGACGCTGACGCCATAGCTGCGGGCGATCTTGTTCGCCACCTGCTGGCGCAAGGCCGGCAAGCCGGTCATGGGGCTGTACTGGTTGTGCCCGGCACTGACATGCCGGCCGACCGCATCGAGCAATGCTTGCGGGCCGTTGAAATCGGGGAAACCCTGGGACAGGTTCAAGGCGCCGGTTTGCGCGGCGAGCTGGGACATGGTGGTAAAGATGGTAGTGCCGACGTTCGGCAACTTGCTACTGATCATGGAGCCCTCTTTCCTGCAGCACTATCCGGCTCGAGGCGGCGCGGTCTGGGACCGAGCATAGCGGATTGATCAGTCAGGAAAAAGGTTGTTACGGTCGCAGGCCAATCGCCGGTCAAACCCGCTCCCGTAGGAGCGGGCTTGCCCCGCGATGCTTCTAGCGCTTGTCTTTACGCTTCTTCTCGGCTTTCTTGTGGTGCGACATCAAGCGACGCTTCTTGTTGACCTGGCGGTCGGTCAGCGTGTTCTTGTTGCCTTCGTACGGGTTGTCACTGCCCTTGTACTCGATGCGGATCGGCGTACCGACCAGCTTGAGCACGCGGCGGTAGGTGTTTTCCAGGTAGCGCGAGTAGGACTTGGGTACCTTCTCGACCTGGTTGCCGTGGATCACGATGATCGGCGGGTTGGCGCCACCGAGGTGGGCATAGCGCAGCTTGATCCGGCGGCTGTTGACCATCGGCGGCTGGTGCTCGCTGACCGCATCTTCGAGGATCTGGGTCAGGCGGCTGGTCGGCCAGCGGGTGACCGCCGACTTGAACGAGTTCTGCACCGACTGGTACAGGTTACCCACGCCAGTGCCGTGCAGCGCCGAGATGAAGTGGATGTCGGCAAAGTCGACGAAGAACAGCCGGCGTTCCAGCTCGGTCTTCACGTAGTCGCGCTCGCTCGGCTGCATGCCGTCCCACTTGTTCAGGGCGATAACGATGGCGCGACCGGCTTCCAGGGCAAAGCCCAGCAGGTTCAGGTCATGGTCGACCACGCCTTCGCGGGCGTCCATGACGAAGATCACCACGTTGGCGTCCTTGATCGCCTGCAGGGTCTTGACCACGGAGAACTTCTCGACTTCTTCGTGGATCTTGCCGCGCTTGCGCACCCCGGCGGTGTCGATCAGGGTGTATTTCTCTTCGTTACGCTCGAAGGGAATGTAGATACTGTCGCGGGTGGTGCCGGGCTGGTCATAGACGATGACCCGTTCTTCACCGAGCATGCGGTTGACCAGGGTCGACTTGCCGACGTTAGGCCGGCCGATGATGGCGATCTTGATCCCGTCTTTTTCGCTCGGGCCAGGGATACGCACCGCTTCCTCGCCTTCAGCGACGTCGGTGTCGATCTCTTCCTCGTCCTTGTCCCGCGGGAAGTCGCTGAGTACAGCTTCCAGCAGGTTGTTGACGCCACGGCCCTGGGCGCCGGCAACACCAATGGCGTTACCCATGCCCAGTGGCGAAAATTCGGCGATGGCGGCCAGCGGATCGATGTTGTCGATCTTGTTGGCAACCAGGAACGAGCGTTTGTTGCGCTTGCGCAGGTGCTCGGAAATCATCTGGTCGGCGGCGGTCAGACCGGCGCGGGCATCGACCAGGAACAAGACCACATCGGCTTCTTCAATGGCCAGCAGCGACTGCTCGGCCATTTTCTCGTCCATGCCTTCTTCGTCACCGGAAATACCACCGGTGTCGACCAGGATGTACGAACGGCCTTGCCAGCGCGCTTCACCGTACTGGCGGTCTCGGGTCAGCCCGGACAGGTCGCCGACGATAGCGTCGCGGGTCCTGGTCAGGCGGTTGAACATGGTGGATTTACCGACGTTCGGTCGGCCCACCAGGGCGATTACGGGAACCATTCGGCTCTCCACTTCATAAATTCGAAAAATACAAAGGCCGCTGCACTGCAGCGGCCGGAGTTCGAGCGGCACCCGAAGTGCCGCAGCCCGAGGCCGGCATGGCCTCAAGCATAGCCTCAGCGGATGGTCAGCGCCTCGAGCTTGCCGCTGTTGCCGTACACATAGATGGTGTCACCCACCACCAGCGGACGGGCGCGCAGGCCATCGCTGTCGATACGCTCACGACCGACGAAACGACCATCGACCTGGCTGAGCAGGTGCAGGTAGCCTTCCAGGTCACCCACCGCTACGTAGCTGGAGAACACTTCCGGCGCCGACAGCTGGCGGCGTGCCAGCGAATCGTTGCTCCACAGGGCGCTGGACGAGCGCTCGTCGATGCCTTCCACAGTGCCCGAAGCCAGGCTCACGTAGACGTTACCGAAGCCCTGGGCCACACCGGTGTAGCTGGAAGCATCACGCTGCCACAGCAACCGGCCGCTCTCCAGGTCCAGGCCGGCAACGCGGCCCTGGTAGCTGGAAACGTACAGGGTACCGCCGGACAGCAGCAGGCCGCCGTCGATATCCACAACCCGGTCGAGCTCCGAGCGACCTTGCGGGATGGCCACACGCTGCTCCCAGACCGGCGCGCCGTTCTGGGTGTCGAGGGCAACCACTTTACCGGTCGAAAGGCCAGCAACGGCCAGACGGTTGGTCACGATTGGTGCGCCAGTACCGCGCAGGGTCAGTACCGCCGGAGTGCTTTCGTAGATCCAGCGACGGTCGCCGGTGCTGGCGTCCAGGCCAATGACGCGGTCGTCCTGGGTCTGTACTACCACCACGTCACCGTTGGTCGCTGGTGGCGCCAGCACTTCACTGGTAACGCGCGAGCGCCAGCGTTCCTCACCGGTGCTGGCATCCAGGGCAATCACTTCGCCCTTGAGGGTGCCGAGCATGACCATGCCGTAACCGACGCCAACGGCACCGGACACTGGCAGTTCGAGGTCCTTCTTCCAGGCCACGTCGCCGTTGCTGCGATCCAGCGCCATCACCACGCCGGTAACATCGGCGGCGTAGATGCGGTCGTTTTCGATCGCCGGCACCAGCATGTTGAAGGTTTCGCCCTGACCGTCACCGATCGAACGGCTCCACTGCTTCTTCAGGACCACTTCTTCGGTGAACTTGGTGAGTTCGGCCGGTGGCAATTCCTTTTTGCTGTTGCTGCTGCAACCCACGGCCAGAAGGGCCAGGGTCAGCACTGCTGCATGTTTCCAACCGATCACGTCACGCATCCCCTTTGGCCAGGTCGTCGAGCTTGAGTTGCAGGCCACCGATCGCGGCGTCGTCAGACAGCGCAGCCTTGGCTTTTTCGTAAGCGGCATGGGCGTCGCCAGCGCGGCCCAGTTGCACCAGCAGGTCGCCCTTGAGCTCTTCGCGGCTGGCCAGGAACGCCTTGTCGGCATCGCCTTCGAGCAGCTTCAGCGCTTCGTCGACCTTTTTCTGCGCGGCCAGCACACGGGCCAGGCGCTGACGGGCGATTTCACCCAGGGTCGCGTCGGCCGGCTTGTCCATCACCAGCTTGAGCTCGGCCGCGGCGTCATCGAGCTTGCCGCTCTCGACGGCTACCTTGGCGACGAACAGGCTGGCGTACTGGGCATAGGCCGAGCCGCCGAATTCGTTCTTGAGTTTGCCGGACAGCTCGGCAACCTTGGCCGCGTCGGGCTCGCCGCTTGGCGTCAGGGTAGTCTCCAGCAGGGCCTGGTAAAGGTTCGAGGCGCCTTGCGACTGGTTGGTCTGGTATTTCTGCCAGGCTTGCCAGCCGAACACCACGACCAGCGCCAGCAGGCCACCGGTTACCAGCGGCTTGCCATTGCGGTCCCACCAGTCCTTCATCGCGACCAGTTGTTCATCATCGGTACTCGACACCCCAATACTCCTTTTCACCAAATCGGCTGTTGACTCGCCTCACGCCTGCGCGAGCGAGGCTTCCAGGTGCTCTGCCAGAGCATCCCAGGCAATATTTTGTTGTTCGCCCTGACCGCGCAGGGGTTTGAAACCTACCACTTGTTGCGCCAGCTCGTCGTCCCCCAGGATCAAGGCGAACAGCGCGTTGCTCTTGTCGGCCTTCTTGAACTGGCTCTTGAAGCTGCCAGCACCGGCGTTGACCTGCAGGCGCAGGTTCGGCAGACGGTCACGCAGGCGCTCGCTCAGGGCCAGGCCGGCAAGCTCGGCCTGCTCGCCGAAGGCGCACAGGTAGACGTCGACCTGACGGTTGATCGACTCGGGTACCTGCTCGAGGGTTTCCAGCAGCAGGATCAGGCGCTCGATACCCATGGCGAAACCAACGCCCGGGGTCGGCTTGCCGCCCATCTGCTCGACCAGGCCGTCGTAGCGACCACCGGCACATACGGTGCCCTGGGAGCCGAGCTTGTCGGTGACCCATTCGAAAACGGTCTTGCTGTAGTAGTCCAGGCCGCGCACCAGTTTGGTGTTGATCACGAACGGAATGCCGGCGGCATCCAGGCGTGCCTTGAGGCCCTCGAAGTGCACGCGGGACTCTTCGTCCAGGTAGTCTTCGAGCTTCGGCGCATCGACCAGCACCGCCTGGGTATTGGCGTCCTTGCTGTCGAGGATGCGCAGCGGGTTGCTTTTCAGGCGGCGCTGACTGTCTTCGTCCAGGTGCTCCAGGCGCGCCGAGAGGAACTCGACCAGCGCGTCACGGTAGCGGGCCCGGGCTTCGCTGGTACCCAGGCTGTTGAGTTCGAGCTTGACCGCGTCGCGAATGCCCAACTGGCCCCAGAGGCGCCAGGTGAGCATGATCAGCTCGGCGTCGATATCCGGGCCGTCGAGGTTGAAGACTTCAACGCCAATCTGGTTGAACTGGCGATAACGGCCTTTCTGCGGGCGTTCGTGACGGAACATCTGGCCGATGTACCAGAGTTTCTGCACCTGGCCGCTGCCGGTGATGCCGTGCTCGAGCACGGCGCGCACGCAGGCGGCGGTGCCTTCCGGGCGCAAGGTCAGGGAGTCGCCGTTACGATCGTCGAAGGTGTACATCTCTTTTTCGACGATGTCGGTGACTTCGCCGATCGAGCGCTTGAACAGCTCGGTGAACTCGACGATCGGCGTGCGGATCTGGCGATAGCCATAGGTATCCAGCAGGCCGGCCACGGTGTTCTCGAAATAACGCCACAGCGGCGTCTGCTCGGGCAGGATGTCGTTCATGCCACGAATGGCTTGCAGCGATTTGCTCACGGAAAATCCCTTAACAATTCTGTGTCAGTCAGCCACGGGCGATCAGCGCCGCGTCGGCCTCGGCTTTTTCAGCCGCTTTCTGGCGGATGAGCTTTTCCAGCTCATCGACCAGGTTGTCATTGGTCAGCTTCTGCGCAGGCTTGCCGTCGATGTAGATCAGGTTCGGCGTGCCACCGGTGAGCCCCACGTGGGCTTCCTTGGCCTCGCCCGGGCCGTTGACCACGCAACCGATCACGGCGACGTCCAGCGGTACCAGCAGGTCTTCCAGGCGCCCTTCCAGCTCGTTCATGGTCTTGACCACATCGAAGTTCTGCCGCGAGCAGCTCGGGCAGGCGATGAAGTTGATGCCACGCGAACGCAGGTGCAGGGACTTGAGGATGTCGTAGCCGACCTTGACCTCTTCAACCGGGTCGGCGGCCAGCGAAATGCGAATAGTATCGCCAATCCCGTCGGCAAGCAGCATACCGAGGCCCACCGCGGATTTCACCGTGCCCGAGCGCAGGCCGCCGGCTTCGGTGATGCCCAGGTGCAGCGGCTGGATGATCTGCTTGGCCAGCAGGCGGTAGGCTTCGACGGCCATGAACACGTCAGAGGCTTTAACGCTGACCTTGAAGTCCTGGAAATCCAGGCGGTCGAGGTGCTCGACATGACGCATGGCGGACTCGACCAGCGCCGCCGGGGTCGGCTCGCCGTACTTTTTCTGCAGGTCTTTTTCCAGGGAACCGGCGTTGACGCCGATACGGATCGGAATACCGCGATCGCGGGCGGCATCGACCACCGCCCGAACGCGGTCTTCACGACCGATGTTGCCCGGGTTGATGCGCAGGCAGTCAACGCCCAGTTCGGCCACGCGCAAGGCGATGCGATAGTCGAAATGGATGTCGGCAACCAGCGGTACGCTGACCTGCTGCTTGATCTTGCCGAAGGCCTCGGCAGCGTCCATGTCCGGTACCGAGACGCGCACGATGTCGACGCCGGCATCGATCAGGCGGTTGATCTGCGCCACGGTCGCGGCCACGTCATTGGTGTCGGTGTTGGTCATGCTCTGGACCGCGATGGGAGCATCGCCGCCAACAGGCACATTACCTACCCAGATTTTCCGGGATTCGCGACGTTTGATCGGAGATTCGCCGTGCATGACTTATTGTCCCAACTTCAGGCGAGCGGTCTCGCCACTGGTGAACGGCGCAACGTCGACAGGCTGGCCGTTGTAGCTGACCTGCACGCCGCGGGCAAAGCCCAGGCGTACCGAAAACGGCGGCTTGCCGGTCAGGTCCAGGCTGTCGCCCTTGCGCTTGATGGCGCTGAACAGCAGCTTGCCGTTGCCGTCGGTGACCGAGGTCCAGCAATCGGCGTTGAATTGCATGTGCAGCTGGCCGCTACCGGCCGGGGCTGGAGCGGCGACAGCAGGTGCTGCTGGCGCAGCGGCAACCACTGCACTGTTGACCACGGGCGCCACCGGGGCTGGCGCTGGAGCCGGTACAACCGGCGTGGTCGCGGCGCTGGCGGCAGGCGCAGCAGGCGTGGCAGCAGGGCTGGCCGGTGCTTGTTCGGCAGGTGCGGCGCCAGCCGGTTCTGTCGGGGCCTGCTCAAGGCTCAAGGCAGTGCTTTGCGGTTGCTGGCCAGCGCTCACAGCCTGGTCTTCAGGCTCGTCCAGCGGGTGAATCTGGGTGGTGCCGTCGGCGCTCTCGACTTCGACGTGCTCCAGGGCCATGTTGGCCAGGTCCTTGCCTCGCAGGCTGGTCTGGTCCTGCCACCAGAAGAAGCCACCACCGATCACCACCACCAGCAGCACCAGGCTGACGATACGCAGGATGTTGTGGGACAGGCGCACCGGCTCTTCGATGCGGCCAAGGGCGTGAACGTCGCTGCCCTGGGCGTGGGTGCCGGTGCACTGGTCGAAAGCCTGCACCAGGGCAGCCTGGTCCATGTCCAGCAGCTTGGCATAGGCGCGTATGTAGCCACGGGCAAAGGTATGCCCCGGCAGCTTGTCGAAGGCGCCGGCTTCTAGATTGTTCAGGGAACTCACGGTGAGGTTGAGCTTGCGGGCCACTTCGGCCTGGGACCAGTCCCTGCTCTCGCGGGCCTGACGCAGGATTTCACCGGGATTTTCGCGAGTCGCTGCTGCTGCTTCGGGATGCGCCGCTTTCATCATTGCTCCGACAGGTATTGCTGATATTCCGGCGTACCGGGATAAAGTCGTTGTAATTGCAGGCCCAGTTCGCTGGCCTTGTTCCGTTCTTCGAAGACGCTGGCCAGGCGGCTGCCCAGCAGCAGGCTGCGGGCACTGTGGTCGCTCAGCTGGCTGAAACGATCGTAGTAGTCACGGGCCGGCACATAATGCCTGTCTTCGTAAGACAACTCAGCCATTTCCAGCAACGCGCGCGGCTGCTGCTGGTTGAGTCGCAAAGCTTTTACCAGGTATTCCTGCGCTTCGGCGCGCTGCCCCAGCCTGAGCGCGGTCAGGCCAAGGTTCTCGAACACCCGGGAGCGTTCAGGATACAGGGTATCGGCCGCCGCTTGGGCAAACATCTGCTGCGCCTGGGCGTATTGCCCACGAGCATAAAGGAAACTGCCGTAATTGTTGCGAATTCGGGTGTCGTCCGGGCGCCGGGCCAGGGCCTTGCGAAAGTGCGCCTCGGCCAGTTCCGGCTCGTCTTCGGCCTGAAACACCAAAGCCAGGGCCGCATGGGCTGCGGCATCCTGGCTATCGAGGTCGAGGGCTTTTTTCAGCGGCGCCTTGGCCTGCTCGGTCAAACCTTGTTGCAAATAACCCAGGCCCAACTGCACATAGGCTTGGCGTGCCTGCTCGCGACCTTCACGACTGCCCAGCGCGTCCGAACTCCCGCCGGACACGCAACCTGCAAGCAGGGCGAGCGCCAGGATCGACAGCGCGAAGCGCAGGGTCATGGAGGTCCTCTCTTCAGTTGCGCGCAGCGCTTTCTTGCACGTCACCGTCGGCATTCAACTGACGTACGGCGATATAGCGCTCGCTGCGGCGGGTGCGGTCCATCACCTGGCCGACCAGCTGGCCGCACGCCGCGTCGATGTCTTCACCACGGGTGGTGCGCACGGTAACGTTGTAGCCGGCGTGATGCAGGTGGTCCTGGAAACGACGGATGGCGTTGTTGCTCGGCCGCTCGTAACCGGAATGCGGGAACGGGTTGAACGGAATCAGGTTGATCTTGCACGGCACGTTCTTGAGCAACTCGGCCATTTCCACGGCGTGTTCGAGCTTGTCGTTGACGTCCTTGAGCAGGGTGTACTCAATGGTCAGCACGCGCTTTTCGCCCAGCTGCGACATGTAGTTCATGCAGGCTTCGAGCAGGACCTTGAGCGGGTACTTCTTGTTGAGCGGTACCAGCTCGTTGCGCAGCGCATCGTTCGGCGCGTGCAGCGAGAGGGCCAGGGAGACGTCGATGTGCTTGGCCAGCTCTTCGATCATCGGTACCACGCCGGAAGTGGACAGGGTCACCCGGCGCTTGGAAATACCGTAGCCGAGGTCGTCCATCATCAGGTGCATGGCGGCGACCACGTTGTCGAAGTTCAGCAGTGGCTCACCCATGCCCATCATCACCACGTTGGTGATGGCACGGTCGATGGTGGCCGGCACGCTGCCGAACGACTTGTTGGCAATCCACACCTGGCCGATCACTTCGGCGGCGGTGAGGTTGCTGTTGAATCCTTGCTTGCCGGTGGAGCAGAAACTGCAGTCCAGGGCGCAACCGGCCTGGGACGAGACACACAGGGTGCCACGCTTGCCCTGGGGGATGTACACGGTCTCGACGCAGCTGCCGGACGCCACGCGCACCACCCATTTACGGGTGCCGTCGCTGGAGATGTCCTCGCTGACCACTTCCGGACCGCGAATCTCGGCAACAGCCTTGAGCTTTTCGCGCAAGGCCTTGCCGACATTCGTCATGGCGTCGAAATCATCGACGCCAAAGTGGTGAATCCATTTCATTACCTGACCGGCACGGAAACGCTTCTCCCCGATAGAGTCGAAGAATTTTTCCATTTCCGGCTGGGTAAGCCCCAACAGGTTAGTTTTGCCAGTCGATGTCGTCATGGATTCACCCTCACCCGTAAGCTTTCGCTTAGCGAGTGGTTACCTCGGTAGCTGCGAAGAAGTACGAGATTTCGCGAGCAGCGGCGGCTTCGGAGTCCGAACCGTGAACGGCGTTGGCGTCGATGGACTCGGCGAAGTCAGCACGGATGGTGCCGGCAGCAGCTTCTTTAGGGTTGGTAGCGCCCATCAGCTCACGGTTCAGAGCGATGGCGTTTTCGCCTTCCAGAACCTGGACAACAACAGGACCGGAGATCATGAAGGCAACCAGGTCGCCGAAGAAACCGCGCTCTTTGTGCTCAGCGTAGAAGCCTTCGGCTTCGGCTTTGGACAGTTGCTTGAGTTTCGAGGCAACGACGCGCAGGCCGGCTTTTTCGAAACGGGTGGTGATCTCGCCGATCACGTTTTTAGCAACGGCGTCAGGCTTGATGATCGAGAAAGTACGTTGAACAGCCATGGTGAAACTCCAGAAACGTTGAGTGAAGCGAAAAATTAAACCCGCGAATTATACGCGGGTTCCGGGGGATTGCCTAACCTGCCGAGCGCGCTCAGTCGGCTTCTTCGATCCAGGCCGCCTGGATGGCTTCGAGAACCTTCTCGCCGCCACGGGTCGGATCGTCACTGAATTCCGGCAATGCCAGCACCCAACGGTGCAGATCGACGAAGTTCACATAACGAGGATCGACTTCCGGCTTGCTTTCGGCAAGCTGGATTGCAATTTCAAGTACATCAACCCATTTCAGGCTCATGTCGGCTCCAGGATCAATGCGGCGCTTCGGCAGCGTGGTTGAGCGAGTATTTCGGAATCTCGACAGTTACATCCTCGGTACCGACCACGGCCTGACAGGTCAGGCGCGACGTAGGCTCAAGGCCCCATGCGCGATCCAGGAAGTCCTCTTCCAGCTCGTCAGCCTCATTGAGCGAATTGAAACCTTCGCGAATGACGCAGTGGCACGTGGTACAGGCGCAGACGCCACCACAAGCGCTTTCGATCTCAATGTGGTTGTCATGGGCCACCTCGAGAATGGATTTCCCGGTCTCGGCCTCCACGACCATGCCATCCGGGCAGAATCTCTCGTGGGGCAGAAAAATCACCTGCGGCATCAGTTATTCCTCGATCTCATTCAGGTTGCGCCCGGCCAAAGCGGCTTTTACCGTCGAATCAAGGCGACGGGCGGCAAAGGCATCGGTCACCTGCGACAGACGCTTGGTCTGTTGCTCGATGGCCGCGCCATCGGTGCCGTTGATCAAATCACGCAAGTCTTGCATCTGTTGCTCGATTGCCAGGCGCTCTTCGGCGTCCAGCAGGCGTTCGCCATCGGCGTCCAGGGCGCCCTGTACCGCTTCGAGCAGGCGCTCGGCGTCGACCTGGTGCTCGCGCAGCTGGCGCGCCACCTTGTCGAAACCGGCATGCTCGAAGGAGTCCTTGAGCATACGGGCGATTTCGCCGTCGGTCAGGCCGTAGGACGGCTTGACCTGGATGCTCGATTCGACACCCGAGCCCAGCTCGCGCGCCGAAACGCTGAGCAGGCCGTCGGCATCGACCTGGAAGGTCACGCGGATCTTCGCCGCACCGGCAACCATCGCCGGGATGCCGCGCAGTTCGAAGCGCGCCAGGGAGCGGCAGTCACTGATCAGTTCGCGCTCGCCCTGCAGCACATGAATCATCATGGCCGACTGGCCATCTTTGTAGGTGGTGAACTCCTGGGCGCGGGCAACCGGGATGGTGGTGTTGCGCGGAATCACCTTCTCCATCAGCCCACCCATGGTTTCCAGACCCAGGGACAACGGAATCACGTCCAGCAGCAGCAATTCGCCACCATCACGGCGGTTGCCAGCCAGGGTATCGGCCTGGATGGCGGCGCCGATGGCGACTACCTGGTCCGGGTCGATTTCGGTCAGCGGGGTACGCCCAAACAACGTGCCGACGGCCTCGCGCACACGCGGCACGCGGGTCGAACCACCGACCATGACCACTGCGGCAACTTCTTCGAGCTCGACGCCGCTGTCACGCACGGCGCGGCGGCAGGCCTTGAGGCTGCGGGCGACCATGGGCTCGATCAGGGCATCGAAGGCACTGCGGGTCAGCTCGGCCTGCCAGTTGCCATAGGCGACCCTGACCACATCAGCATTGGTCAGGGCCTCTTTGGCTGCGCAGGCGGTCTGCAGCAGCTGGCGCTGGGCACCCGGATCGAGGTCCGAGGACAAGCCGGCCTGCTCGACAATCCAGCTGGCGATGGCGTGGTCGAAGTCGTCGCCGCCCAGGGCGCTGTCGCCACCGGTGGCCAGCACTTCAAAGACACCGCCGGTCAGGCGCAGGATCGAGATATCGAAAGTACCGCCACCCAGGTCATAGATGGCCACCAGGCCTTCGGCATTCTGGTCCAGGCCATAGGCCACGGCCGCCGCGGTCGGCTCGTTGAGCAGGCGCAACACGTTCAGGCCGGCCAGACGCGCGGCGTCCTTGGTGGCCTGGCGCTGGGCGTCGTCGAAATACGCCGGCACGGTGATCACCGCGCCAACCAGTTCGCCGCCGAGGGTCTCTTCGGCGCGCTGGCGCAGCACCTTGAGGATGTCGGCCGAGACTTCCACCGGGCTTTTCGGGCCCTGGACGGTGTCGATGAACGGCATGTGCGACTCGCCACCGACAAAGCGGTACGGCAGTTGCTCACCCAGTTGCTTGACGTCTGCCAGGCCACGGCCCATCAGGCGCTTGACCGACAGCACGGTGTTGAGCGGGTCGCTGGAGGCGGCGTCGCGGGCGCTCTGGCCGACATCGATGTGGTCAGCGTGATAGCGCACTGCGGACGGCAGGATCACCCGGCCTTGGGCATCGGGCAGGGGCTCGCTGCGGCCGCTGCGCAGGGCAGCAACCAGGGAATTGGTGGTACCAAGGTCAATACCCACCGCCAGGCGACGCTGGTGCGGCTGGGGGCTCTGACCGGGTTCGGCGATCTGCAGTAGGGCCATGCTTATCTGAATACCAGGGGCGCCGCCAGAAGCAGCGCCGGGTTAGTCGTCGAGGCGCTCTTCCAGCTGGCGCACTTCGTAGGCGAGCTTGTCGAGAAACTGCATGCGGCGCATCAGGCGCTCGGCCTGTTCACGCTGCGCAGCATCATCCCAGCAGGCGGCGAAGTCCTCGTTGAGTGCTTCCTGGGCGGCTTTCAAGCGACGCTTGAAGACGGCCACGCCATCGAGGTCGGCACTGTCCTGGAGGTCTTCGAGCTCTTCACGCAGCTGCATCTGCTGCAGCAGGAACTCGGGATCATGGACGGTGACTTCCTGCGGCACTTCATGGCCGCCGATCGCCAACAGGTAGCGGGCACGCCGGGGCGCGCTCTTGAGAGTCTGGTAGGCCTCGTTCAGCGCAGCCGAACGCTCCAGCGCAATGCGCTGTTCACGTTCGGAGGCATCGGCGAAGCGATCCGGATGGACCTCGCGGGCCAGCTCGCGATAGCGAACAGCCAGCTTGTCGAGGTCCAGACGGAAGCCAGGTTGCAGGTCAAACAGGGCGAAATGACAAGGAGTACCCACGCGCAGCCTCAGACGTTGAAGCTTTCGCCGCAGCCACACTCACCGCGCACGTTGGGGTTGTTGAACTTGAAGCCTTCGTTCAACCCTTCCTTGACGAAATCCAGCTCGGTACCGTCGAGGTACGTCAGGCTTTTCGGATCGATGATGACCTTTTCGCCATGGCTTTCGAAGACCTGGTCATCGGAGGTTACTTCATCGACGAACTCCAGCACATAGGCCAGGCCCGAGCAGCCAGTGGTGCGCACGCCAAGGCGAATACCTTCACCCTTGCCGCGTCCGTCGAGGGAGCGCCGCACATGTTTGGCGGCGGCTTCTGTCATGCTGATAGCCATCGAGACTCCTTACCTGCAACAGGCGACCTTAGAGCAAACCTTTCTTCTGCTTGTAATCGCGCACGGCCGCCTTGATGGCGTCCTCGGCGAGTACCGAGCAGTGGATTTTAACCGGCGGCAGCGCCAGTTCTTCGGCCAGCTGGGTGTTCTTGATGGTTTCCGCTTCGTCCAGGGTCTTGCCCTTCATCCACTCGGTAGCGAGGGAGCTGGAAGCGATGGCCGAACCGCAGCCGTAGGTCTTGAACTTGGCGTCTTCGATAACGCCCTGCTCGTTGACCTTGATCTGCAGGCGCATGACGTCGCCGCACGCCGGAGCGCCGACCATGCCGGTGCCGACATCCGGGTCCTCGGCATTCATCTTGCCGACGTTACGCGGGTTTTCGTAGTGGTCGATGACCTTTTCACTGTATGCCATGGTGCAATTCCTTCCTCATCAGAGAGCCGCTCTTGCCGGCGACTACTTAGTGCGCAGCCCACTCGATCTTGGAGATGTCGACGCCGTCTTTGTACATATCCCACAGCGGCGACAATTCGCGCAGCTTGGTTACGGCCTCGCAAACCTTCTGCGCGGCGTAGTCGATTTCTTCTTCGGTGGTGAAGCGACCGAAGGTAAAGCGGATCGAGCTGTGTGCCAGTTCGTCGTTGCGGCCCAGGGCACGCAGCACGTAGGACGGCTCGAGCGAAGCCGAAGTACAGGCCGAGCCGGACGAAACGGCCAGGTCCTTGAGCGCCATGATCAGCGACTCGCCTTCGACGTAGTTGAAGCTCAGGTTCAGGTTGTGCGGAATGCGCGCGGTCATGCTGCCGTTGATGTACAGCTCTTCGAGGCCTTCAACCTGCTTGTAGAAGCGGTCGCTCAGGGCCTTGATGCGCAGGTTCTCGCTGGCCATCAGCTCTTTGGCGATGGCGAAGGCTTCGCCCATGCCGACGATCTGGTGGGTGGCCAGGGTGCCCGAACGCATGCCGCGCTCGTGACCGCCGCCGTGCATGGTGGCTTCCAGGCGCACGCGAGGCTTGCGGCTGACGTACAGCGCGCCAATGCCTTTAGGGCCATAGGTCTTGTGCGCCGAGAACGACATCAGGTCGACCTTGAGCTTTTGCAGGTCGATCTCGACCTTGCCGGTGGACTGCGCGGCATCGACGTGGAACATGACGCCGCGGGCGCGGGTCAGCTCGCCAATGGCGGCGATGTCGTTGATGGTGCCGATTTCGTTGTTCACGTGCATGATCGACACCAGAATGGTGTCTTCACGCAGGGCAGCTTCAACCATAGCCGGGGTGATCAGGCCATCGGCGCCTGGCTCGATGTAGGTCACTTCAAAGCCTTCACGCTCCAGCTGACGAGTGCTGTCCAGGACAGCCTTGTGCTCGATCTTGGAGGTGATCAGGTGCTTGCCCTTGGTGCTGTAGAAGTGCGCGACGCCCTTGATTGCCAGGTTGTCGGACTCGGTGGCACCGCTGGTCCAGACAATTTCACGCGGGTCGGCATTGACCAGGTCGGCGACCTGGCGACGGGCGTTCTCGACCGCTTCTTCGGCTTTCCAGCCAAAGACGTGGGAGCGCGACGCCGGGTTACCGAAGTTCCCGTCGACCAGCAGGCAGTCGCTCATCTTCTGGGCAACGCGTGGATCGACCGGGGTGGTCGCGGAGTAATCGAGGTAGATCGGCAACTTCATTGAATATCTCCTATCAGGCGGTCGCGCCGCGCGTCGAAACGGTCATTCGACGGCGGACGTCTCAATCTTGTCCAGCTGCGGTGCCCGGCCTGCGATACGACGCAGGTCCTGGCGCTGGGCGACTTCTTGTACCTCACGGCGAGTGACAAGGTCAGCCAGGCTGATGCCGCTGAGGAATTCGTGAATCTGCTGGCTGAGGTCGCACCACAGGTGGTGGGTCAGGCAGGTGTCGCCGGCGTGGCAATCACCCAGCCCCTGGCAGCGCGTGGCATCGACCGATTCGTTGACCGCGTCGATGACCTGGGCGACCTGAATGCTCTCCATGCTTCGCGACAGCTGGTAGCCGCCGCCAGGGCCGCGCACACTGGAAACCAGGCTGCTGCGGCGCAGCTTTGCAAACAGCTGCTCCAGATAAGAGAGGGAAATGCCTTGGCGCTCGGAAATGTCGGCCAGAGACACCGGCCCATTCTGCGCGTGCAACGCCAGGTCGAGCATGGCGGTCACGGCGTATCGGCCTTTTGTAGTCAGTCGCATGGCTAGTAGGTACCACGGGGTTACGGGATGGGAGCGAGTATGCTATTCCCGAGCATTTAAGTCAACTATAAGACCTAGTGCTTTAGTCGGGTTTACCGCAAGAGGGCGGCGGAATGATAGCAAACTAAGGGGCGCTTGCGCACGCCCCTTCTGTCAATGCGTCGACGCGTCGCTGCGGGCCTCATCCTTGATCTCGGCGAAGTCCTCTTCACGCAGTGCCGGCAGCTCCTTGGCGCAGTAGTCACTGCCAAGATTCTTAAGCGCGCCGCACATGTCTTCCAGGCGCCCGTCGACCGCCTGCAGGTGGTCAAGCAACTGACCAATGGCGCGGGCCACCGGGTCGGGCATGTCTTCGCTGACGCCATAGGCATCGAAGCCGATCTTCTCGGCCATGGCCTTGCGCCGGGCCTCGACCTCGGCATCGGTCTTGACGATGATCCGCCCGGGGATACCCACCGCAGTCGCGCCGGCCGGTACCGCCTTGGTGACCACCGCGTTGGAACCGATCTTGGCTCCGGCGCCGACGGTGAACGGCCCCAGCACCTTGGCCCCGGCACCAACGACCACGCCGTCTTCCAGGGTCGGGTGACGCTTGCCCTTGTTCCAGGTAGTACCGCCCAGGGTTACGCCTTGGTAAAGGGTGACGTCGTCGCCGATCTCTGCAGTTTCGCCGATGACGATACCCATGCCGTGGTCAATAAAGAAGCGCCGGCCCACCTTGGCACCGGGATGGATCTCGATCCCGGTCAGCCAACGGCCGAAGTTCGACACCAGCCGCGCCAGCCACTTGCAGTCCCGTCGCCACAGCGCGTGCGCCGCGCGATGCAGCCAGATCGCGTGCATGCCGGGGTAGCAGGTCAGCACTTCAAAGGCATTGCGCGCCGCCGGGTCGCGGTGGAAAACGCTCTGGATATCTTCACGCAGACGCTCGAACATCTATTGATCCTTGCGCTTATGCGGCTCGCCACGGGCCGCTTTCTGGGTTTCGGTGAGAATGCCGCGCAAAATACTCATTTCCGAACGATCCACCGAGCTGCGCCCGTACAGGCGACGCAGGCGCGGCATCAGGTGCCTGGGCTTGAGCGGGTCGAGAAAGCCGATATCGACCAGGGTCTTTTCCAGGTGCTGGTAGAACAGCTCCATTTCATCCATGGTCGCCAGCTCGCTGCTGTCGACTACTTCCACCGGCGACGCCTGCCCTTCCTGCGCCAGCCAGGCCATGCGCACCTCATAGGCCAGCACTTGCACTGCGGCGCCGAGGTTCAGCGAGCTGAAGTCCGGGTTCGAGGGGATGTGCACATGGAAATGGCAACGCTGCAGCTCTTCGTTGGTCAGGCCGGCGTGCTCACGGCCGAACACCAGGGCAATCTCTTCGCCCTGAACGGCATGCTCGATGACCTTGCTGGCGCACTCGCGCGGGTCGACCAGCGGCCAGGGGATGCGGCGCTCGCGGGCACTGGTACCGAACACCAGGTTGCAGCCGACCAGCGCCTCTTCAAGGGTGGCGACCACTTGTGCGCCGCCCAGCACATCATCGGCACCCGACGCACGGGCATCCGCCTCGGGCGAGGGAAAATGCTGCGGATCGACCAGCACCAAGCGCGACAAGCCCATGTTTTTCATGGCACGCGCAGCGCCGCCGATATTGCCGGGGTGGCTGGTATTGACCAGAACAACACGAATATTTTGCAGCAAGGCGAGCGCTCACAGACGTTGCGAAGGGGGAGCAAATCTTACAGAAGCGACCGACTTTACGCTACGAAAGCAAATGTCACCCTTCTTCGCGCAAAGTTTTCTGCTAGAATGTTCGGCTTTCTTTAACGACCCAGGTGAAACGTCCATGCAGCCCATGCTGAATATCGCGCTGCGCGCCGCCCGCAGCGCCAGTGAATTGATTTTCCGCTCCATCGAGCGCCTGGATAGCATCAAGGTTGATGAAAAAGACGCCAAGGATTACGTCTCCGAAGTCGATCGCGCCGCAGAGCAGAAAATCATCGATGCCCTGCGCAAGGCCTACCCGAACCACTCCATCTACGGCGAAGAGACCGGCCTGCATGCCGGTAGCGGCGAAGAAGGCAAGGACTACCTGTGGATCATCGACCCACTGGATGGCACCACCAACTTCCTGCGTGGCGTTCCGCACTTTGCTGTCAGCATTGCCTGCAAATACCGTGGCCGCCTTGAGCACGCCGTGGTGCTGGACCCTGTCCGCCAGGAAGAATTCACCGCCAGCCGTGGCCGTGGCGCCCAGCTGAACGGCCGCCGCCTGCGCGTCAGCCCTCGCACCAGCCTGGAAGGCGCCCTGCTGGGTACCGGCTTCCCGTTCCGCGACAACCAGATGGCTGACCTGGACAACTACCTGGGCATGTTCCGCGCCCTGGTTGGCCAGACCGCCGGCATCCGCCGCGCCGGTGCTGCCAGCCTGGACCTGGCCTACGTTGCCGCCGGTCGTTTCGATGCCTTCTGGGAATCGGGCCTGTCGGAATGGGACATGGCTGCAGGCGCCCTGCTGATCCAGGAAGCCGGCGGCCTGGTGAGCGACTTCACCGGTGGCCACGACTTCCTCGAAAAGGGTCACATCGTTGCTGGCAACACCAAGTGCTTCAAGGCCGTTCTGACTGCTATTCAGCCGCACCTGCCTGCTTCGATCAAACGCTAAGTACGATCGAGCACAAAAAAAGCACCCTTCGGGGTGCTTTTTTTTGGCCTGTAGGAGCGGGCTTGCCCCGCGATAGCGATCTAACCGTTACACCGCATCGCGGGGCAAGCCCGCTCCTACAGTAGATTACTGGCCAGCCTGGGCCTGGCTCAGTACCAGCTTGCCTTCTTTATCCAGCGGAATTTGCGAACCCGGGTCACGGTCCATGCGCACCTGACCGACCTTGTCGCCGATCGAGTATTTCACGTCATAGCCGACCACCTTCTCGCTCAGGTCGTTGACCGTGTTGCAGCGGGTTTGCGTGGTGGTGTAGGTATCACGCTCCTGCATGCCTTCCTGGACCTTGTTGCCGGCATAGCCGCCACCGACCGCACCGGCCACGGTCGCGATCTTCTTGCCGGTACCGCCACCGATCTGGTTGCCCAGCAGGCCACCTGCCAGCGCACCGACCACGGTACCGGCAATCTGGTGTTGATCCTTGACCGGCGCCTGACGCGTCACAGTGACGTCCTTGCACACTTCACGGGGTGTCTTGACCGTCTGCTTGACCGGCTGCACCGCCAAAACTTCGGCGTATTCCGGCCCGCCCTTGACCAGGCTGTAGGTGGCAACAGCACCTCCGGCTGTTACACCGACAGCACCCAGAACCGCACCCACCAGCATCGATTTGTTCACCTGAACCTCCTGATCATACCTGCGGAACATTGCCCGCCTTCTCCCTGCCTTGGAGCATAAAAAAAGGCGCGAGTTCAACACTCGCGCCCTTTTGTACGACCAACAGTGCGGGAAATTCCCTTATGGACGGTCGTCCACACCTTCGGCTTTCACCGTCGGGATCAGGTCTTCACTGTTCAGGTTCAGCCAGATCAGCACCACGTTGGCGATGTAGATCGACGAGTAGGTACCGGCCATGACACCGATGAACAGCGCCAGGGAGAAGCCCCACAGGTTGTCACCACCGAAGAACAGCAGCGCGGCAATCGCCAGCAAGGTCGACACCGAGGTCGCCACGGTCCGCAGCAGGGTCTGGGTGGTCGAGATGTTGATGTTCTCGATCAGCGAAGCCTTGCGCAAAACCCGGAAGTTCTCACGTACCCGGTCGAATACGACGATGGTGTCGTTGAGCGAGTAGCCAATGATCGCCAGCACCGCCGCCAGCACCGTCAGGTCGAAGGTGATCTGGAAGAACGAGAGGATACCCATGGTCACGACCACGTCGTGGATCAGCGACAGGATCGCACCCAGGGCGAACTTCCACTGAAAGCGGAAGGCCAGGTAGATCATGATGCCGCCCAGGGCCAGAAGCATGCCCAGGCCACCCTGGTCGCGCAGCTCTTCACCGACCTGCGGGCCAACGAACTCGACACGCTTGACCACCGCCGGGTTGTCGGTGCTGACCTTTTGCAGCGCCTCGGACACGCGGTTACCCAGTTGCGGATCATCGCCCGGCATACGCACCAGCAGGTCGGTGGTAGCACCGAAACTCTGCACCACGGCGTCCTGGAAGCCGGCCTTGACCAGCTCTTCACGGACCTCGCCAAGGTTGGCTGGACGCTCGTAGGTCAGCTCGATGAGCGTACCGCCGGTGAAGTCCAGACCAAAGTTGAGGCCTTTGTAGAACCAGCTGAACAGCGCCAGCACGGTCAGAAGCAGGGTGATGCCGAACGCAAGGTTGCGCACACCCATGAAGTTGATTGTACGTAACATGGCAGCCCCTTATACCCACAGCTTCTTGATATCACGCCCGCCGCAGGTCAGGTTGACCATTGCACGGGTGACCATGACGGCCGTGAACATCGAGGTGAAAATCCCGAGGGACATGGTAACCGCGAAGCCCTTGACCGGGCCGGTACCCATGGCGAAGAGGATGCCGCCGACCAGCAAGGTGGTCAGGTTGGCGTCGACAATCGCCGTGTAGGCACGGTTGAAACCTTCGTGGATGGCGCGTTGCACCGACATGCCATTGGCCAGCTCTTCGCGGATCCGCGAGAAGATCAGCACGTTGGCGTCAACCGCCATACCCATGGTCAGGACGATACCGGCGATACCCGGCAGGGTCAGCGTTGCCCCCAGCAGCGACATCAGCGCCAGCAGCATGACCATGTTACCGGCCAGGGCGATGGTCGCGATCAGGCCGAAGAAGCGGTAGATGGCCATGATGAACAGCGAGACAAACAGCATGCCCCACAGGGATGCGTCGATACCCTTGGTGATGTTGTCGGCACCCAGGCTCGGGCCAATGGTGCGCTCTTCAGCAAAGTACATCGGCGCCGCCAGGCCACCAGCACGCAGCAGCAGGGCCAGTTCCGACGACTCGCCCTGACCGTTCAGGCCGGTGATGCGGAACTGGCTGCCCAGTGGCGACTGGATGGTCGCCAGGCTGATGATCTTCTTCTCTTCGGTGAAAGTCTGCACGGCAACGTCTTTCTCGACGCCGTCAACCATCTGCTTGACGTAGCGCGTGGTTGGACGCTGCTCGATGAAGATCACCGCCATGCTGCGGCCGACGTTGCTACGGGTAGCACGACTCATCAGCTCGCCACCATGACCATCCAGACGGATGTTCACCTGCGGACGGCCCTGCTCGTCGAAGCTGGCCTGGGCGTCGGTCACCTGGTCACCGGTGATGATCAGGCCACGCTCGACCGCAGCCGAACGACCGCCTTCACGGAACTCGAAGGTTTCGGTGGTGGCTTTCGAGGCACCAGGCTCAGCACCCAGGCGGAATTCGAGGTTGGCGGTCTTGCCGAGAATACGCTTGGCTTCGGCGGTGTCCTGCACGCCTGGCAGCTCGACCACGATGCGGTTGGCACCCTGGCGCTGAACCAGTGGCTCGGCTACACCCAGCTCGTTGACGCGGTTACGTACCGTGGTCAGGTTCTGCTTGATCGAGTATTCACGGATTTCCGCGACCTTGGCCGGGGTAATCGCCAGGCGCAGCACCGACAGACCGTTGCGCTCGGTGGTGGTCAGCTCGAAATCGTTGAAATTCTTGCGGATCAGGCTGCGGGCCTGTTCGCGGGATTCGTCATCGGAGAAGCCCAGCTGGATGCCGCCATCTTGTTGCGGCAGGCTGCGATAGCGCACGCGCTCTTTGCGCAGCAGGCTCTTGACTTCGCCTTCGTAGACTTTCAGGCGCGCCGACATGGCTTTGTCCATGTCCACTTCAAGCAGGAAGTGCACACCACCGGAAAGGTCCAGGCCCAGCTTCATCGGGCTTGCGCCCAGGTTGCGCAGCCATTGCGGGGTAGTCGGGGCCAGGTTGAGCGCTACTACATAGTCGTCGCCCAGTGCCTTGCGCACTACATCCTTGGCTGGCAGTTGGTCTTCCTGTTTGCTCAGGCGCACCAGGCCAACCTTGCCCTTCTCGCCCAGGCTCGCGGCCTTGACCTGGATACCGGACTCGTTGAGCGCCTTGCTCACGCGGTCCAGATCGGCCTGAGTGACCTGCAGTGCAGTACTGGCACCGCTGACCTGAACGGCCGGATCATCAGGGTAGAGGTTGGGAGCGGAATAAATAAAACCGATCGCCAGTACCACCAGGATCAGTGCGTATTTCCACAGAGGGTATTTGTTCAGCATCACGCCGCCCGTTCAAGACGCGGGGCGCCTTGCGCGCCCCGTCGATTGGTAAAAAACTGAAACTTAGATCGCTTTGAGCGTGCCTTTAGGCAGGGTCGCGGCTACGGCGCCCTTCTGGAACTTCAGCTCGACGTTGTCGGACACTTCCAGAACCACGAAGTCGTCGGCAACTTTGACGATCTTGCCGGCGATACCGCCGTTGGTGACAACTTCGTCACCTTTTTGCAGGTTGCTCAGCAGGTTTTTCTGCTCTTTGGCACGTTTGGCCTGCGGGCGCCAGATCATCAGGTAGAAGATGACCAGGAAACCGACCAGGAAAATCCACTCGAAGCCAGTACCGGCTGGGCCGGCGGCTGGGGCAGCTGCGTCCGCGTATGCGGCAGGGATCAGAAAGCTCATTTAGCACTCCAGTTGCAAATCAGTACTTGTTAGGGATCGACAGAACATCAGTCCAAGGGCGGCACAGGCAGCCCGCGCTTGGCGTAAAAGGCATCGACAAAGGCGGCCAATGTACCTTGTTGAATAGCCTCGCGTAAACCAGCCATCAAGCGCTGGTAATGACGCAAGTTATGGATCGTATTCAACATACTGCCCAACATTTCGCCGCATTTATCCAGATGATGCAGATACGCGCGGGAGAAGTTCTGGCAGGTATAGCAATCGCAGGTCGCGTCCAGGGGCGAATCATCGTGGCGATGGAACGCGTTACGGATTTTCAGCACGCCGGTATCGACAAACAGATGGCCGTTGCGCGCGTTGCGCGTGGGCATCACGCAATCGAACATGTCGACGCCGCGGCGCACACCCTCAACGAGATCTTCCGGCTTGCCTACCCCCATAAGGTAACGAGGTTTGTCAGCCGGCATCCGCCCTGGCAGGTAGTCCAGGACCTTGATCATTTCGTGCTTGGGCTCGCCCACCGACAGGCCGCCGATGGCCAGGCCGTCGAAGCCGATCTTTTCCAGGCCTTCGAGCGAGCGCATGCGCAGGTTCTCGTGCATGCCACCCTGAACAATGCCGAACAGCGCCGCAGTGCTGTCGCCATGGGCGTTCTTCGAGCGCTGGGCCCAGCGCAGGGACAACTCCATGGACACCCGGGCGACGTCTTCATCGGCCGGGTACGGGGTGCACTCGTCGAAGATCATCACCACGTCCGAGCCCAGGTCACGCTGGACCTGCATCGACTCTTCCGGGCCCATGAACACCTTGGAGCCGTCGACCGGCGAGGCGAAGGTCACGCCCTCTTCGCGGATCTTGCGCATGGCGCCCAGGCTGAACACCTGGAAACCGCCGGAGTCGGTGAGGATCGGGCCCTGCCACTTCATGAAGTCGTGCAGGTCGCCGTGGGCCTTGATCACCTCGGTGCCCGGGCGCAGCCACAGGTGGAAGGTGTTGCCGAGGATCATGTGCGCGCCGATCGCCTCGATGTCGCGCGGCAGCATGCCCTTGACCGTGCCATAGGTGCCCACCGGCATGAACGCCGGGGTCTCGACCACGCCACGCGGGAAAGTCAGGCGGCCGCGACGGGCCTTGCCGTCAGTGGCGAGCAATTCGAAGGACATACGACAGGTGCGACTCATGCTTGATCCTCGGGGCCGCGTGGCGCCGGATTGCGGGTGATGAACATGGCATCACCGTAACTGAAGAAGCGGTACCTGTGTTCGACCGCCGCCGCGTAGGCAGCCATGGTCTCGGGGTAACCGGCGAAGGCCGAAACCAGCATCAGCAGCGTGGATTCAGGCAAATGGAAGTTGGTCACCAGGGCATCGACCACATGGAACGGCCGGCCCGGGAAGATAAAGATATCGGTATCGCCACTGAAGGCCTTGAGCTCGCCATCACGGGCGGCGCTTTCCAGCGAACGCACGCTGGTGGTACCCACGGCAACCACGCGCCCGCCACGGGCGCGGCAGGCGGCCACGGCGTCAACCACATCCTGGCCGACCTCCAGCCACTCTTTATGCATGTGGTGGTCTTCGATGCGCTCGACCCGCACCGGCTGGAAGGTACCAGCACCTACATGCAAAGTGACAAAGGCGGTTTCCACACCCTTGGCGGCGATTTTGGCCAGCAGTTCTTCGTCGAAGTGCAGGCCGGCGGTTGGCGCGGCCACGGCGCCAGCGCGCTCGGCGTACACCGTCTGGTAGCGCTCGCGGTCGGCGCCTTCATCCGGACGGTCGATATACGGCGGCAGCGGCATGTGGCCAACGCGATCAAGCAGCGGCAGTACCTCTTCGGCAAAACGCAGCTCGAACAGCGCATCGTGACGGGCGAACATCTCGGCCTCGCCACCGCCATCGATGAGAATCTGCGTGCCAGGCTTGGGCGCCTTGCTCGAACGCACGTGGGCCAGTACCCGGTGGCTGTCGAGCACGCGCTCGACGAGGATTTCCAGCTTGCCGCCGCTGGCCTTCTGGCCGAACAGACGCGCCGGAATCACCCGGGTATTGTTGAACACCATCAGATCGCCCGGGCGCAGATGCTCGAGCAGGTCGGTGAACTGGCGATGCGCCAGTGCCCCGCTCGGCCCGTCCAGGGTCAACAGCCGGCTGCTATGGCGCTGCGCCAGCGGATGGCGAGCGATCAGGGAATCAGGGAGCTCAAAGGAGAAATCGGCGACGCGCATGATGGTGTTCGGTTCGACAGGGCCGGAAAGTTTAGCCGAAACCGTGAAAATTGACCATGAAAGCTGATTGACCAACGGTAGGCGCCTCTCTATACTTCGCCGCCACAAGCCCTGATGGCGGAATTGGTAGACGCGGCGGATTCAAAATCCGTTTTCGAAAGGAGTGGGAGTTCGAGTCTCCCTCGGGGCACCAAACGCAAAAAGAAACCGACCCCAGGGTCGGTTTTTTTGTGCCCGGCAATTCAAGCACAAGCCACCAGGCGCCGCACTTGCCGGTGGATCTCATCGCCGTGATTCAACTCGGCCGTGCGCAGGTCAAACGCCGTCTGCAGGTTGAGCCAGAACTCCGGCGTAGTGTCCAGGCAAGTGGCGAGGCGCAAGGCCATGTCTGCCGAAACGCCACGACGTCGAGAAAGAACCGCATTTATCGCAGAGACAGACACGCCCAACGCGCGAGCCAAAGCGGCGACACTAACACCCAACTCACTCTGAAAATCTTCGCGCAGGACTTCCCCTGGGTGTACCGGACGCATGGCGTTTTTGCAGATCATGATGCACCTCAGTGAAAGTCCGTTATTGCAACACGTGCAGGCCTAGCGCATTGCGCAGTGGATAGCCCTTTATTGCACCACCCCACACGCAATCCGCGCCCCACCACCCCCCAACGCCTGCGGGTGATCGCTGTGGTTATCGCCGCCGCCATGCACCATCAGCGCATGGCCCTTGAACTCGTCGGCCTTCAGGCGTGGGGCCAGGACCGGGTAGCGGGCGGTGCCGTCGGCGCTGACATACAAGGCGGGCAAGTCGCCCTTGTGCCCGGCATCGTCGTACGGGCCCAGGTGTTTTTTACTCTGCTGCGGGTCCCAATGCCCGCCCGCAGAACCTGCCGGCGTGGTCTTGCCGTCGGCGGTGGCCGGTGCGCAGGAGGGGTTTTCGTGCAGGTGAAAGCCGTGTACGCCCGGCGGCAAGTCGCGCAGGTCAGGCGTGAGCAAAGTGCCGTACTTATTCTGTTCAAGGGTAATGGTACCGACAGGTTTGGCGCTGCCGTCGGCGCCCACCAGGGCCATTTCCACGGTCTGGGCCTGAGCCAGGCCCGCTGTTGCCAGGGCGGCGGTGAACAGAAGTGCTTTCATGATGTTGCTCCTTGTGGGTCGATGCAGCCGAAGGGCACCTTATCAAGGTGGACCCTGGCGCAGCGTGGGGATTCCATTACCAGCTTTGTCGAAGTGTGTAGGATCACTGTTCCCCTCATTTGCTGATCGAGTCGCGCCATGCAATTGACCCACCGCCCCGTCCAGCCTCAGGACATCGCTGCCATCTGCTGCTTCCCCCAAGGCCCGGACGAGCTGTTCTACATGTTCCCCAAAGCTGCGTACCCGCTGACACCCGTGCAATTGAGCGAGGCCATCGCCCAGCGCAGCGGCTCCACTGTGGTCGAGGGTGACGGTACGCTGCTGGCCTTTGCCAACTTCTACAAGGCCGAGCACGGCGGCGTGTGCGCCCTCGGCAATGTGGTGGTGGCCCCCGCCGCGCGCGGTCATGGCGTGGCGCGTTTTCTGGTGCAGAGCATGATCGAGCTGGCTCGCAGCCAGTTCGAAGCGCGCGAGGTGCAGGTGTCGTGTTTCAACAGCAATGCCGCCGGGCTGCTGCTTTATCCACAGCTGGGCTTTGAGCCTTTTGCCATCGTCGAACGTGAGGGCCCCGGCAATACACGGGTCGCATTGGTGCAGATGAAGCAGGCGCTGTAGCCGATCGATGAGCTGGAACGAACCTTGAGCGTGCGAGGGCGTCCGATCTTGTGCATTCGCCGTTCGAGGTTCACCTGTGAAAGACGCCATTGCCCGCAAATACCGCCTGATCGTCAAAACCCTCGGCTACGTCGGTTGGTCGCTGTTCTGGCTGCTGATCTGGGACGTGCTGGTAACCATCGATTTCATGCTGTTCTTCAACAGCAAGTTCACCCTGCCCCTGATGCCACTGACCCTGCTCGGTTCAGCGCTGGTGGTGCTGGTGAGCTTTCGCAACAGCAGCGCCTACAACCGCTGGTGGGAAGCGCGCACCTTGTGGGGCGGGTTGGTAAATAGTTCACGCAGTTTCGCACGCCAGGTGCTGACGCTGATCGATGATTTGGATGACGGCGTCAATCCGATCAAGACGACGTTGCTGCGCCGCCATATCGCCTATGTGAACTGCCTGGCCGCACACCTTCGCGGCGAACCGTGCCCGGATGAACTGATGGCCTTCATCCCGCCCGAAGAATTCGCCCGGCGCAGCCGCTCGAACAACTTCGCCAACGACATCCTCACCGGCTCTGCGGCGCTGCTAACCCGTGAATACAAGGCCGGGCGCCTGGACAGCATTCGCCTGGCGCGGCTGGAATCGACCCTGGTCGACCTGTCCAACAGCCAGGGCGGCATGGAGCGCATCGCCAACACACCGCTGCCCTACCCTTACGTGTATTTCCCGCGGCTGTTTATTTCGCTGTTCTGTTTGATCGTACCGATCGGGCTGGTCGAATCGCTGGGCTGGTTTACCCCGCTGGCGTCGACCGTGGTGGGGTTTATGCTGCTGGCCATCGAGCGCATCGGCACGGATTTGCAGAGCCCGTTCCGGATCAGTGAGCATCAGATTCAGATGGATAGCATCTGTGAAACCATCGAACGGAACCTGGAATCAATGCAGCGGGATTCGCAGTGCCTGTAGGAGCGGGCTTGCCCCGCGATCAATCCTGCAGCCGCCATCATGCGCAAGTTGCACTGGCCCCATCGCGGGGCAAGCCCGCTCCCACTAGTCCGGTGTGAATACCGCTGTTTCGCTGTTTCGTGTAGTCCATTTCCCAAGCATAATCCCCAGGCACTTCAGTTGTTGCGCCTGCGTCGCTAGCTGCCTAGTCTTGGCCGGTCGTTGCCAAATCAACGACCGGTTTTGACAGACCGTTTCACACTTAGGCGCTACAGCTGTCGATATGGCAGCTGTACGTGGGGCACATTCGTGTGCGCCGGGTTCCTAAGTCCCTGGTCTGTCAACCCGCGTACAGCTGCCACCCTTTCGTTTGACAGCGGCAGGTGGTAGCTCCGATGACTTAGGAGTTGACCATGCTGAAAATAGTCCCCGATCCCCCGCTTCTCCCCACCGATTCCCCTCATTGCCTTGAAGACATCCTCGTACAGGCCGGCGAGCATCTGACTTGTGCTTTGGCTGTTGGCCAGCAAGCGGTGTTGTTGCATCCCGATTTGCATGGACAGGCGCTGGTGCGTACTGCCCTGCACGAGATGGAAGCTGCGCGCTGGCGAGTTGAACAGGCACTGGCCTGCGTTCCGGTAGCCCACTGATAGCAAGCGCTTCGCGCTCGATCGCTGGCAAGGCCAGCTCACGCAGGGTTCGGCGAACACAGGTCCACTGTGGGGGGCCGGCCTTGCCGGCGATTGGCGGCGCAGCCGACTCGAGGATCACTCCATGTGCACTGAAACAGTCGGCCCTGCAAGCCTTACCAGGTTGTCCGCGAGACTGGGTTTGCAGCAAGCCGAGAACACATCCGCCAAAACCCAGTGATGATTTCCCCGGCGCGGCCGTTATCCTCCAGGTAAGCCCCTGCCCATGAGGTAACGATGTTTCAACAATGGAGCGAAATGCTGCAGCTCTACAAACGCAGCCGCCCGAACTATTGGCACGCCATCCGCAACAATCCGCTGGCCCCGCACCTGTTGCCGACCTGGCTGGTGGTGCTGGCAACCGTCCTGGTGGTCAGCGCCTCGTTCAGCGTGCAACAACACCCCCTAGGCCCGGTCACGGTGATGCTCAGCACCAGCCTGTGCATGTGGGCGATGTTGCTGGCCCGTGAGTACTTTGTCGCCGAGCAGTTCAAAAGCCTGTATCAACGCCACGCCATCGCCAGCCAGCCGCTGCTGCAGCGCGACAGCTACCTGCGCTACGCGCATTTCCTGCAGATGCTTGAGCAGAACGCTGTCAGTGCAGCCCAGGCTGGCGAGATCGCGGCGTTTGCAAAGATCTCCGAAAACCCGCCCAAGTCGTTGAACCTGACCCAGAACGCGATGTTCGTGGCGATCATCACCTTCCTCGCCACCATCGCCGCCGAGAAAGCCAAGCTCACCGAGCTGTGGGCGTTCGGCAAAGGCAACCTGGTCATCCTGTTGACCTTCGCCGTGTTGCTGGTGCTGTGGTTCGGCCTGATGGTGGTGCGTGATCACCTGCACTACAAGGAGCGGATCATCCGCTACCTGGAATGGGCCAGCCATGATCTGCCCAAGCCCTGATCATCCTGCGGCTTTCAAGCCCGCACAAAGCGCTGCCGGAGCACATCGCTCAAGGCATCGACCAGCAGCACCAGCACCAGCATGGCGATGATCACCGTGCTGGCCCGGGCTTCCTGGAACAGGCTCAGGGTGGTGTAGAGCATCTGCCCCAGGCCGCCGGCACCGACAAAACCCAGCACGCTGGCCATGCGGATGTTGTTTTCCCAGCGGTACAGGCTGTAGGCAAGCATCTGCGGCCAGAGGTTAGGCAAGGTGCCGAAGCAGAATGCAGTGACCTGGCTGCCGCCTTGCAGACGAATGGCCGCAGCCGGCTCTGGCGGGGCGTTTTCCAGTGCCTCGGCGAACAGCCGGCCGAGAACACCTGAGGTGTGCAAAGCCAGGGCCAGGGTCCCGGCATTGGGCCCAAGGCCCGCGGCCAGGACGGTCAAGGCCGCCCACACCAGCTCTGGTATCGCGCGCAGGGCGTTAAGCAGCAGGCGCGCAACGCCTTGCAGCGGCCAGCCGAACCGCCCGGCGGCAGGCAAGGCCAGCATCAGCCCGAGCACCACCGCTAGCAAAGTACCCAGGCCCGACATGGCCAGGGTTTCCAATGCGCCCTTGGCGACCGCCCGCAGGTGCTCGGGGCTCAGGTCGGGGCTGAGGAAGCGCAGCGCATAAGCGCCCATCTGCCCTAACCCGCCGTTGCCAAACAGCGCCTGCAGATCAAGGCTCAAGTAAGCGAACGAAGCTGCCACCGCCGCCACCAGTGCCAGCACCAGCGCGGTATTGATCAGCACTCTCATGCCAACCTCCCGCGCAGCAGGCGGCTGAGCTGGTCGGCCAGCCATACCAGCAACAGAAATGTCAGCAGCATGCTCGCCACCTCGGCGCCGGCGAACATGCGCATGGAGAGGTCGATCTGCTGGCCGAGCCCCCCTGCACCGACAAAACCCATCACCACCGAGGCACGGATCGCACACTCCCAGCGGTACACCGTATAAGACACCAGCTCCGCCGCCGCAGTCGGCAGGATGCCGTAGCAGAACGCGCTCAAGCGGCTGCTGCCGGTCTGCAACAAGGCATGCGCCGGGCGCTGGTCGACCGATTCGAAAATCTCGGCATAGACCTTACCAAGCATGCCGCTGTAGGTGATGGCGATGGCCAGCACCCCGGCGGTCGGGCCCAGGCCCACGGCACGCACGAACAGCAGCGCCCAAACGATCTCCGGCACGCTGCGCAAAAAGATCAACAGGCCGCGCACCGGCAGACGCAGGATGCGCGACCAGAAGCCCAGGCGACCGCCACGGGAAGCGGCGCGCAACGACAGCGCCCGGCTGGCCAGCAGGCTGGCCGGGATCGCCAGCAGCAAGGCCAGGGTCATGCCGGCGGTGGCTACGGCCAGGGTTTGCAAGGTGGCCTCAAGCAGCAGCCGAAGAAAGTCCGCTTCATGGGCTGGCGGCCAGAAGGCGCTGACAAAATTACCCATCTCCCGGCGGTTATCGGCCTGCAGAAGCACCCCAGGGTTGAGCTCGCTGAGGCGGATACCCGGCCACAGCAAGGCTATCGCCAGCAGCGCCAGCAGCAGCCTGGGCAACGCCGCCGGGTCACGGCGATCGGCCTTCAGCATCGGGGAATCTGCAGGTTCAAGGCCGGCAGCGGTAACGCCGGCGGCAGCAGTTGCTCGTTGGCATACAAGGCATCGAGCATGGCGCTGGACACCTCGCTCGCCGGGCGGTCAAAGACGATGCGCCCCTCGCGAATACCGATAACCCGCGCAAAATGCGCCAGCGCCAGCTCTACCGCATGCAGGCTGGCGATCAGGGTCACGCGGCGTTCGCTGGCATGCTGGTTGAGGGTTTTCAGGCTGTGTTCGGCGAGCACCGGGTCCATCGCCGAGACCGGTTCGTCAGCCAGCAAAATCTGCGGTTGCTGGTACAACGCGCGGGCAATGCCGACCCGCTGCAACTGGCCACCGGACAATTGCCCGCACTGGACAAAAATCTTCTCGGCCATGCCAAGGGTCGTCAGCACCTCGCGCACACCGGCGACATCCGTCGGGTGCAGCAGGTTGAGCAGCCCGCGCAAGGTGCTCCACTGTCCCAGGCGCCCGGCCAGTACTGCGGTTACCACCCGCTGGCGTGGTGGCAACGGCGGCGTCTGGTGGATCAGGGCGATACGCGCACGCAGGCGCTGAAGCGCAGCGGCCGACAAGCGCCAGGGTGTCACGCCGAGCAGCTCTACGTTGCCGGTACTGGGCGCGATGGCCGTGCCCAGCAGTTGCAGCAAGCTCGACTTGCCCGCCCCCGACGGGCCGATGATCGCCACCCGCTCGCCGGCGCCAACCTGTAGGTCGATGCCGTGCAGCGCCTGGACCTGGCCGTGGCGCAGGCTGGCGCCGCGCAAACGGATGGTCATTTCAGCAAGTCGGCGGCGCGCGCGGCCTCTTCGATGCCCTTGTAGTTATCCGGGCTGGTTTCGATGAAGCGGCTCGCAGCCTGCAGGTCGAGGATGACTTTGTCGTCAGGTTTGGCCGGATCAAGGTCGAGGAAGGCCTGCTTGATCCTGGCTTTGAGTGCCGGCTCGAGGCTGCCGCGCACGGTCCAGTTGTAGTCGTAGTAGCTTGGGGTGGTGGCGAACACCTTGACCTTATTGGTATCGACCTTGCCTGCGGCCACCAGTTTGTCCCAGACGCTGGCATTGAGCACGCCGGCGTCGACCTTGCCGGCCTGGACCCAGGCGGCAGTGGCGTCGTGGGCACCGGAATAGGCAACGCGGCTGAAGTAACTCTCCGGCTTGATGTTGTCATTCTTGAGCATGAAGTAGCGCGGCATCAGGCTGCCCGAGGTGGACGAAACAGAACCGAAGGCAAAGGTCTTGCCCTTGAGGTCGGCAAGGCTCTTCACATCAGGATTGGCAGTGATGAATTTGCTGGTGAACTTGGCATCCTGTTCGCGCTGCACCAAAGGCGTGGCGGTCGGGTCCTTGAGATGTACCTGGACGAACGTAAAGCCGCCGAGCCAGGCCAGATCCAGGCGATCGGTGGCCAGCGCCTCGACCACCGCCGGGTAGTCGGCCACCGGCACAAACTGGACCTTCATCCCCAGCTTCTGCTCCAGGTACTCGCCCAATGGCTTGAACTTGCGCAGCAGTTCGGTCGGCGCTTCGTCAGGGATGGCACTGACTCGCAGTGTGTCGGCCGCCATGGCCAGGTAGGACGAGCACGACAATACCAGGCCGGCAAACAGCGCCAGGGGACGTTTGAGCATGGGGATTCTCCGGTTCAATAGCGGGGAAAGGGCCACACGGGCCACCCCGGAAATTATAAGAGGCATCGGCGTAAAGACCAGCTTTGCTACACTCGGGCCTTCACGAATTTTCGAGGTGCGTATGAGCGAGCCGATTCGCCTGACCCAGTACAGCCATGGCGCCGGCTGTGGCTGCAAGATCTCTCCGAAGATGCTCGAGGTGATCCTCGCCGAAAGCGGCACCCAGGCCCTGGACCCCAAGCTCTGGGTCGGCAACGCCTCGCGCGACGACGCAGCCGTCTACGCCCTCGATGACGAACGCGGTGTGGTTTCGACCACTGACTTTTTCATGCCCATCGTCGATGACCCCTATGACTTCGGCCGCATCGCCGCCACCAACGCCATCAGCGACATCTACGCCATGGGCGGTGACCCGCTGATGGCCATCGCCATTCTTGGCTGGCCGGTCAATGTGCTGGCGCCGGAAGTGGCCCGTGAAGTGATCCGTGGCGGCCGCGCCGTCTGCGCCGAGGCCGGTATTCCGCTCGCCGGGGGCCACTCCATCGATGCCCCCGAGCCGATCTTCGGCCTGGCCGTGACCGGCGTGGTGCAAAAGCGCCACATGAAGCGCAACGATACCGCCACCGTCGGTTGTCGCCTGTACCTGACCAAGCCGCTGGGCATCGGTATCCTCACCACCGCCGAGAAAAAAGCCAAGCTGCGCGACCAGGACAAGGGCCTGGCCCGCGACTGGATGTGCACCTTGAACACCCCGGGCAGCCGCTTCGGCAAGCTGGCCGGGGTCAAGGCCATGACCGACGTCACCGGCTTCGGCCTGCTCGGCCACCTGGTGGAACTGGCCGACGGCAGCGGCCTCAGCGCCCGCCTGAACTACAGCGCGGTGCCCCGCCTGCCGAGCGTTGAGCACTACCTGAGTGAGGGCTGCGTTCCGGGCGGCACCCTGCGCAACTTCGACAGCTATGGCGAAAAAATCGCCGCGCTGAGCGACGAGCAAAAGCACCTACTGTGCGACCCGCAAACCAGCGGCGGCCTGCTGGTGGCGGTGGCGCCAGAGGGTGAAGCGGAGTTTCTCGCCGTGGCCGGCGAACTGGGCCTGAACCTGGCGCCAATCGGCGAGCTGGTCGAGCGACAGAGCCATGCAGTTGAGGTGCTTTGATGCGCGACAACTGCACCGACTACCGCCAGCTGTTTCTTAACGATGTAGCCATGATGGACATGCGCGCCCCGGTCGAATTCAGCAAGGGCGCCTTCCCCCACGTGATCAACCTGCCGCTGATGAACGACCTTGAACGGCAGAAGGTCGGCACCTGCTACAAGCAGCAGGGCCAGCAGGCCGCCATCGACCTCGGCCATCAACTGGTCAGCGGCCCGCTCAAGGACCAACGCATTGCCGCCTGGGCGGCCTTCGCCCGGGCCAACCCCGAGGGTTACCTCTACTGCTTTCGCGGCGGCCTGCGCTCGCAGATCGCCCAGCAGTGGCTCAAGTCTGAAGCCGGCATCCACTACCCCAAGGTGGTCGGCGGCTACAAGGCGATGCGCAACTTCCTGCTGCATACCACCCAGCAAGCGGTAACCGACTGTGACTTCGTGCTGATCGGCGGCCTCACCGGCACCGGCAAGACCGAGGTGCTGCAAACGCTGGACAATGCGCTTGATCTGGAAGGCCACGCCAATCACCGCGGCTCAAGCTTCGGCAAACGCGCTACCGGCCAGCCGGCACAGATCGACTTCGAGAACCAGCTGGCCATCGACGTACTGAAAAAACGCGCACGCGGCGTCGAGCAATTTGTACTCGAAGATGAGGGCCGCATCGTCGGCAGTTGCACCCTGCCGCTGGAGCTTTACCAGGGCATGCAGCACTACCCGCTGGTGTGGCTGGAAGACAGCTTTGACAACCGGGTCGAGCGGATTCTGCGCGATTACGTGATCGACCTGAGCGCCGAGTTCGTTGCCTTGCACGGGGATGAAAACGGCCTGCCGCAGTTTGCCGAACGCCTGACCCAAAGCATGGCCAACATCCTCAAGCGCCTCGGCGGCGAGCGTTATCAGCGGTTGTCGGCGTTACTCGAGCAAGCGCTGCAAGAGCAGCTTCACACGGGTGAGGTGGACCTGCACCGAGCCTGGATCAGCGGCCTGCTCAACGAGTACTACGACCCGATGTACGCCTACCAGCGCCAGAGCAAGGCCGAGCGTATCGAGTTTGCCGGCGACCAGCGCGAAGTGCGCGAGTACCTGCGTGCTCGCGCCACCCGGCGCTGACCTCAAGGCTGCAGCAAGGCCTGCAGTTCATCGGCGCGGTCGCGGGTACTGCCGAGGATGCAACCGGCACCATTGAGCTGATCCATGGTGCCGCCGGTGAGGCTGTAATACAGGTTGCAGTTGGCGTCGCGGTACTTGATCCAGGCCCGCTGGGCTTCACGCAGCTGGGTTTGCTGCGGCCCTTCGAGGCCGGCCATGGCCTTTTTGTAGGCACTGTTGAGGCGGCTGTCCTGGCGTTTGATTTCGGCGCCGTTGCAGTTGTTCATGGCCAGGGTGGATTCGGCGGTTTTCATGCAGGCGCTGTAGGCCTGTGAGTATTCGTCCTGGGCCTGGGCTATTGAAGAACAACAGACCAACAGGCCGACAAGCAAAAATGGATGTTTCATTCTGCGGACTCCTTCTTGGGTGGGAGTGGCGGTGCGACGCCTCGACTCGCCCCGCGATCAGGCCGGCCATATTGACACACCTGCATCACCTTCTCGCGCAACCAGCGATGCCCCGCCTCCCCTTCGCGGCGCTGATGCCAGGCCTGCTGGAAGGCAAAGGGCTTGATTGCCAATGGTGGCGCAAACCTGCGCAGGCGTGAATCCAGCGCACCGCTGTCCAGGCTGCGGCGGGCCACGGTCAGGATCAGGTCGGTGCCGGCAATCACTTCCTGGGCCGCGGTCCAATGGGGCAAGGCCAGCGCCACCCGGCGCCGGGCACCGATGCCCTGGAGCGCCAGGTCAATCTCGTTGTCCATACCCGGACGCACTGCCACCAGCACATGCGGCCGTGCCAGCCACGCATCCAGGCTCAGGCCGCCCCGCACAGGCAAACTGCTGCGATCGGCGATGCAGGTGAAGGACTCTTCGAACAGCGTCTGCGCCCGCAGCTCCTCGGCCATTTGCGGAAACACCGCCAGAGCCAGGTCCGCCTCGCCGTCGAACAGCTGGCCGAGCATGGCCTCACGGCTGCCCTGGGAGACAATCAGATCGATCCCCGGCGCCTCTTCGCGCAACATGCGCATCAAGCCGGGCAACACTACCCGCGCGCCGTAATCAGACATCGCCAGACGAAAACTGCGCTGCGCCCGACGCGGGTCGAAACCGGGGCTGCCGAGCAAGCCGTCGAGCTGCTCCAGCGCCTGCTGCAAAGGCTCGATCAGGGCCTGGGCGCGCGCCGTGGCGTGCAGACGACCACCGCGACGCACCAGCAACGGATCACCGAACAGCTCACGCAGTTGCGCCAGGGCATGGCTGACCGCCGGCTGGCTACGATGCAGGCGCAAGGCCGCGCGCGAGACATGCTGCTCGGCCAGCAGCGCGTGCAGGGTCAACAGCAGGTTGAGGTCGATCCGGCGCAGATCATCCATCAGACGAATAACTCCTGTGCAGCATTCGAATTTCCATTATTGGGATGGATAGCAAAGACTTTGGCAAGCCACTTTTGAGAGCCATGCCATGAACCTGCCCGCTATTACCGCCACCTTGCTGCCCCTGACCATCGCCCTGCTGGCCGGCGCCGCCGTGCCCTTCCAGGCCGGCAGCAACGCAGCGCTCGGCCGCCTGCTCGGGCACCCGTTGTGGGCGTCGCTGGTGTCGCTGGCGGTGAGTGTGCTGATGGTGATCCCGGCATTGCTGGTTTTGCGGGCGCCGCTGCCACAACTCAATGCCTTGGCCCAAGCGCCCTGGTGGGCCTGGTTGGGCGGCGTTGCCGGGGTTGCCTACATCACCGCCGCACTGGTGCTGACGCCAAGGCTGGGCGCCGCCGGCTTCATCGTTTGCGTAATTGCCGGGCAGGTGCTGTCGTCGTTGATCATCGACCAATGGGGCCTGATGGGTTTGCCCGAACGCCCGGTCAACGGCCTGCGCCTGGCCGGGGTCGGGCTGATCGTGGTCGGCATGCTGGTAGTGCAGTGGGGAACCTCGGCGTCCGCCCGCTAGATGGCGTCCTTGTCGATCTCGATCGGTGGCAGCGGCGGTTCGATCACTTTCTTTATCTGAAAGTGCAGGCTGGGGGTCTGGATGGCGTAGACGATGACAATGTTCAATACGATTGCCAGGCCGCCATCCAGCCAATTCCAACCGGGTAGCTGCGCGCCCTTGAGCCCCTGCCGACACCACCAGGCCTGCATGACGCAGAAGAAGCTGATCGACAGCAACCAGAGGTAATAACCCGGGCCAAAACCGGTAACGTCGAGAAAGCTGTAACTGTGATTGTCGGGCAAGCGCTCCACCATCAAGGCACTGAGGCCCAGGTACAGGGCGCCGAGGCCAAGCACCAGGGCCAGCCAGCGCCAACGCCGGCGCACAAGGATCGCCAGCCCCAGCAACGGGTTGGCAAACCAGCCATAGATCTGCATGACGATGCCCCAAGGCCCGAGCAACAGCACCTGCAGGGCATGCAAAGAGCCATCGGCCGACAGGTGAATGGCCTTGCAACTCAGACTCAGCAGGTACAGCGCCAGGGTGATCGCAACGTAAAAGCGGGCCATCAATTGCCTCCACATTCAATGCACGAGGTTGGCTCGGGGGCCGAGCGGAACGGCACTTTACTCCAGGGCGTGAAGGCCAGCGGCACGGTCAACACGATGCCGGCGACCAGCCCCCAGGCCGGCCAGCCCAGCAGCGGCACCTTGCTGCTGTTCGCAGGTTCGTGGCGGTAACGCCACTGGCCGAGAATGAACACCAGCATCGCCAGCAGCCACACGTAGTAACCGATCAGCAGCCCCGGTCCGTTGGCCGAATCAGGCACCGGGGTCAAGCCGAGCCAGCCCAGCGGCACCATCAGGCCACTGAGCGCCAACGCCGCGCAGCCCAGGTACAGGGCTACCTGCGGCTTGGTCCGGTGCATCACCAGGGCGGCGAAATACAGTGGGTTGGCAAACCAGAAGGACCCGTTCAACACCCCCAGGGCCAGGGCGTGCATGCCGCGCATTACGTCGTGCTCACGGGCGCAGGCCTGGAGGAACAGGCTGGTGAGGTAGCAGGCCAGGCTTAAGGTCAGATAATTGAACGGCACCAGGCAATCCTTGCTGGTAAAAGAGCGCGCGACAATAGCGCAGACCGGTGGCCTGCGCAAAGTCGCCCGGCGCTTAGTAGGTGCCGCGCAGGGTCAGCATGAAGTTGCGGGGGTCGCCGTAGTAGTTGCCATAGGTGGAGGTTCCCACGGTCTGGTAGTACTTCTTGTCGAACAGGTTGTTGCCGTTGAGGGTCAGGTCCCAGTGCTCGTCGACCTTGTACTCGACCAGCGCACTCCAGGTCGCATACCCCCCTTGGGTGAAGTCGAACGGCACATCACGCTCGGCGATTGAACCATCGCCATTGAAACGGTTGGTGGTGCCGGATACGTAAGTCGCACTCTGCGCCTGCACGCCGCCACCAACCTTGAAGTCCTGCAGCACACCCGGCAGCCGGTAAGTGGTGTAGAGCTTGAACAGGTGCTTGGGCATCACCGTGCTCAGCGAGGTATTGGCACTGCGGTTGCGATTGAGGTTGAAGGTATAGCCACCGATCAGCATCCAGTCCGGGAGCAGTTCCCCCGACGCTTCGATATCGATGCCCTTGCTGACCACTTCACCGTTGTCCAGGTAGCAGCAGCTGCCGGCAAACAGATTGCTCGCCGAGGTGAAGCGCGGGTCACGCACCGCTTCGTTTTCACGGGTGGTGTAGTACAAGGCAATGTTGGTGTTCAACGCGCCGTCGAACAGCTCGCCCTTGAGGCCGGTCTCGTAGGTCTTGCCGGTCATCGGCTGCAACGGGCTGCCCGGTTGCGGGCCGGCCAGCTTGTTGGCCTGCGGCTTGTAGATCTGCGAGTAGCTGGCGTAGGCCGACCACTGCTCATCAAGGTCATAGACCACGCCACCAAACGGCGTGAGCTTGGTGCCGATGCGCTGGTCGACTTGCGAAGCCACGTTCCATTGCTCGCCGGTGCGGGTCTGGTACATCTGCTCGAAGTGGTAACGCTGGGCGCGGGCACCGAGGATCAGGTGCAGCGGTTCGGCCAGTTGCAGGCGCAGGCTGGAGTAAAGGCCGTACTGACGCTGGGCGTTGGGGTTGTAGTCGCGGCTGTAGTCGGTGTGGTTGGCAGGCTCCGGCCAGGGCGTGGCGTCGGGGTCGAAGACATTCACCGGCCCGCCAAAGCCGGGATGTGGCGCGGTGCCCAGCCAGCGGCTGTCGATGCGCTGGTAGTCAGCCCCCAGTATCAGCTGGTGATCCAGGCCAAAGGCCTGGAAATTGCCGGCCAGGTTGACGTCGTACAGGTGCTGTTCGTTTTCCTGGCGGCTCTGGGTACCGTACCAGGTCACGCCGCTGCCGCTGATCGGGTCAACCGCATTGAGGGTCGACGCGGTCTTGAACCAGGACACATCCCAGATGTTGGTGTACGACAGGTTGAGTTTCCAGTCGTCGTTGAAGCGATGGTCGACCTTGGCGAAATACTCGCGCGCCGTGGTGTCGGTGAATGCCCAGGACTGGGTCAGGCCGGTGTGCCGTGGCAGGCCCAGATCGGCACCATTGCTGTAGCGCGGCACAGCGGCGTTGGTGCCGTTCTCATGGGACTTGTTATAGCGCACGCCGAAGGTGAGCATGGTGTCATCGCTCACGTCGGCTTCCATCACGCCGTACACCAGCGGCTTTTCCGTGCTGCGCTTGTCGATGAAGTACTGGCGGTCGGTGTTGGCCACCACCAGGCGCCCACGCAAGCGGCCGTCCCAGCCCATGGGCCCGGTGATGTCGAGTTCCTGGCGATAGTTGTCCCAGCTGCCGGCCGACAGGCTCAGTTTGAGCTGGTTCTCGGACATCGGCCGCTTGCGCACCATGTTGATGATCCCGCCCGGGTCGCCCGAGCCGCCGAACAAGGCCCCGCTACCACGCAGCACCTCGACGTGGTCGAACTCGGCCAGGTCGAAGATGTTCGACGAATAGAACGAGCCCATGGCCGTGCCCAGCGCCTGCGGGGCGGCGCCATCGATCTGCAGGTTCTGGATGGAAAAACCGCGAGAGATGAAATCCTGGATGCGGAAAGTCGTGCTCTGGGTAATCACTCCCGGTGTCGCCTTCATCGCTTCGTTGATGTCGGTGAGCTGCTGGTCTTCGATCAGCTGACGGGTGATCACCGCCACCGACTGCGGCGTTTCGCGCAGGCTGGTCGGTGACTTGGAGCCTACGCTGATCAGCCCCGGCGCATAGGAGCCGGTATTTTCCGTACTTTCGCCCATGCCCTGGCCGGCCACCGTGGTGACCCCCAGCTCCAGCACCTGGGCTGCCGGTGCAGCGGCTTGCGGTAGCAACACATAACCGTTGTCACCCTGGGCAATACGGTAGCCGCTGCCCTCGAGCAAGCGGGCAAAACCGTCTTCAAGGGCGAAGCTGCCCTGCAGGCCGGCTGTGTTACGCCCCGCCAAATCAGCCGGATCGAAGGCCAGGGCGACGCCGGCTTGCTGGGCGAAGCGGTTGAGCGCTGTGCTCAGCGCACCGGCAGGCACGTCGAAGCGCTGTTGTTGACCCTGGGCCATTGCTGGCACAGCGACTGCAGTCAGCAGCAGGCCGCTGCAGGCCAGCTGTACACAGAGCGCCAGAGGGCTCAAAACGGGGCGGCCAGTAAATCGGCGCATGGTGAAAAGGCTCCTTGTTTAATCATGTTGGCTTCTAGAAGGACGGGCCAAGATGAGAATGAGGAACCAGTCGCGAACAATTACTTATCAGCACTGCGGCGCTCGATACGCGTCCACCAGGCCGTATGCGAATGAATCGATATCGGCAGCACTTCAGCCAGCAGCTGCAGGGCCCGCTCGCTGTCGTCCAGCGGCAGCACTGCCGACACCCGCAGATCAGCCAGCGCCTTGCGGTCGAAGCTCAGATGGCCGCGGCGCTGGCGGGCCAGGGCATCGAGGACATCCACCAGCGGCGATTGCTCAACCACCAGTTGATGACGCTGCCAGGCCTGGTCAACACTGGCCGGATCAATACTGGCCAGCAGCCCCAGGTCATCCCGGCGAACCCAGGCCCGCCCGCCTTTGCCCACCGCCAGCGACTTGTCCTGCTCGGCACTGCGCACCATCACCTGGGATTCGAGCATGGTCAGTTCGCTGCCGGCACCGCCACGGGCAACCACGAAGCGCGTGCCCAGGGCCTGGAACGTGCCGTCGGCGGTGGCCACCACGAAAGGCCGGCTGCTGTCGTGCGCGACATCCACCAGCACCTTGCCGCGCAACAGTTCGATACGTCGCTCGTGGGCGCTGAAGCGCAAGTCCAGGGCCGAGTTGCCTTCGAGGATGACCCGCGTGCCGTCGCTCAGCGTGTGGCTCTGCCATTGCGCTGGCGCGGTGTGCAGGTCGGCCAGCAGGTTTTGCGGATGCCAGCCGGACAGGCTCAGGGGCACGCCCAGTGCTGCCAGCAAAGCCAGGCCCAACAGCACCCGTCGTGGGTACTGCGCGCGCCGCTGGGCATTTGCAGGCGTGCGCAGTGCGGCGCGCACCGGCTGGCGTTGCGGGCGCAGGCTGTGCATCTGTTCGAGGATCGCCTGCATGCGAGTGAAGGTGGCTTCATGGCGAGCGTCCTGCCGACGCCAGGCCTCCAGCGCCTGGCGCTCTGCCTCACTCAGCTCACCCTCGCCCAGGCGCAAAATCCATTCGGCGGCGTGCTGCTCGATTGACGCTTGGGCCGTCATCGGCAATCAAACATTAACGGCCTGGTGGCAATGCACCAGGGCCTGCATCAGGTACTTGCGCACCATGCGTGGCGAAACCTGCAGGCGCTCGGCGATCTGCACCTGGCTCAGCTCGTCCAGGTAATAGTCGACAAAGGCCTGGCGGGCCTTTTCATGCAAGCCCTCGAGCATGAAGGTAATCTGCTCCAGCGCCTCCAGGGTCAGGAGGATCTGCTCGGGCGACTGATGGCCCTCCATGACCTCGACAGTCAGGGCCAGTTCGCGCAGGTAGGCGTCTTCGATCTGCTGGCGACGTGCCCGATCGATGATCAGGCGTCGCGCCGTGGTACTGAGGAAGGCACGCGGCTCGCGAATACCCAGGAGCGTGTCGCGCGAGCCGAGGATGCGTACAAAGGTGTCCTGTGCCAGGTCCGCCGCATGCTGTGAACAGCGCAACTTGCGCCGCAGCCAGTTGAACAACCAGCCATGGTGCTCGCAATACAGCGTATGGATCGCGCGTTGCAGCGGCGGCTCGGCGACGGACATGGCGCACTCGCAAGTGTGTAAGTGAGAATTGTTCCGAATAATATCCAGATGCCCGACCGCAACGCAACCGCCAGGCAGCGGTCAGGATTCAACCGTCCAGCGGCGCCTGATCGAGCAGCAGCCCGTACAGCCCCGAGTCCGAAAGCTCTCCGGCCACGCACCAGCGCTGGCGCAACAGCCCTTCAAGGACGAAACCCTGGCGCTCCAGGGTACGCGCCGACCCCTGGTTGCGCGGGTCGATCTCGGCCTCCAGCCGGCGCAGGTGCAGGCCATGGGCCAGGTAATCGATGAAACAGGTCAGCGCCTCGTCCATGTAGCCACGGCCCTGCGCGCAACTGGCCAGGCAATAGCCGATTTCGCCACGGCGCGAGGTGGGCTCCAGGTTGAACAGCTGGGTCATGCCGATCAGCTCGCCATTGTCGCGCCGATAGATTCCCAGCTTGAGCATCTGCCCGGCGGCGTACGCGTCGCGGTCTTCGGCCAGTGCTGCCTGGGCCTCTGCCAGCACTTGCCAGGGGCCGTGGTTCCAGTAACGCATGACCTGCGGATCGGCCATGATGGCAAACCACGCCGCAGCATCCTCGGCCACCATCGGGCGCAGTTGCAGACGCGGGCTTTCGAGGCACAGGTCAGCGGGAAAACTGTACATGCGGGTCACGCGGGACCTCCTGTCCGATTCATCAACCCGGCAGTGTAACCCTCAAGTCACGCCTCAGGCGACTTCGGCGCCCTCGTCCGGCCAGATCGGCTCGTTGGCCTCCAGCGGTGGCAGGCCATAGGCGGCACGGGCGGCATCGCAGCTGGGGTTGGCTTCGCCATTGACCCAGGCCGCATCGAACTCGCGACAAGGGGTTGAGCGCTGTTCATACAGGCTGCAGCTGACCCCTTTGCCGATCTCGCCCTCAAGCCCGATGCAGCGACAGGGCTTGCTGTCGGTGCCGATCATCGCAACGCGGCTGGGGCTGATCTGGACCACCAGATCGTCGGGCACGACACCACCCGCCGACGTGCACTCACCCCAGAAGAAAGACACACGGAAATACCCGCAGCAGGCGCCGCAGTTCAAACAAGGATTATGTTCGGACATGATGAGAAGGGGGGGAGGTTGATTATCGTTATAGGGAGAAACCCGCCGCCATTCTATGCTTTGCCGGGTGTTTGAGAAGGGGGGTAATGCAGAAATAAATCGCCGCTGACGGACGGTTGTTTCGCGGGAAAAACCTGCTCCAGCTGTAGGAACAGGTTTGACCCGCGCCCGGGTCAGTGCTTACTTCTGGGCCGGCTTGCTGCCGATGCCATCAGCCCGGAACATCTGGCGAATACCGCGTACCGCCTGGCGGATACGGTCCTGGTTCTCGATCAGGGCAAAGCGCACATGATCATCGCCATAGTCACCAAAGCCGATGCCCGGCGACACACAGACCTTGGCCTCGGCCAGCAGCTTCTTGGCGAACTCCAGCGAGCCCAGGTGTGCATACTCTTCGGGAATCTTCGCCCAGACGTACATCGACGCCTTGGGGTTCTCGACCATCCAGCCCAGCTCGTGCAGGCCCTTGACCAGCACGTTGCGGCGCTGGCGATACTGCTCGGCGATATCGCGCACGCACTGCTGATCGCCTTCCAGGGCAGCAATGGCCGCGACCTGCAGCGGGGTGAAGGTGCCGTAGTCGTGGTAGCTCTTGATGCGGGCCAGGGCGCTGACCAGCTCGGGGTTGCCGACCATGAAGCCGATTCGCCAGCCGGCCATGTTGTAGCTCTTGGACAGGGTGAAGAACTCCACGGCAATGTCCTTGGCCCCCGGCACCTGCATGATCGACGGCGCCTTCCAGCCGTCGTAGACGATGTCGGCATAGGCCAGGTCGTGGATCACCAGCACGTCGTACTGCTTGGCCAGGGCCACCACCCGCTCGAAGAAGTCCAGCTCGACGCACTGCGCGGTCGGGTTGGACGGGAAGCCGAGGATCATCATCTTCGGTTTCGGAATGGATTCGCGGATCGCCCGCTCCAGCTCATTAAAGAAGTCCACGCCCGGAATCAGCGGCACCGAACGCACCTGGGCACCGGCTATCACCGCGCCATAGATGTGAATCGGGTAGCTGGGGTTGGGTACCAGCACGGTGTCGCCATGGTCGAGGGTGGCGAGCATCAGGTGCGCCAGGCCCTCTTTGGAGCCGATGGTGACGATGGCTTCGCTTTCCGGGTCGATCTCGACCTCGTAGCGGTCCTTGTACCAGCGCGAAATCGCCCGGCGCAGGCGCGGGATGCCGCGGGACGTCGAATAGCCGTGGGTGTCTTCGCGCTGGGCGACCTGCACCAGTTTCTCAACGATGTGCGGCGGCGTGGCCCCGTCGGGGTTGCCCATGCTCAGGTCGATGATGTCTTCGCCACGACGGCGTGCAGCCATCTTGAGCTCGGCGGTAATGTTGAAGACGTAGGGGGGGAGACGATCAATGCGCGCAAAGCGGCGCGGCGAACCTTGGTCAGCCATGGCTTCCTCGAAGACGTAAGCGCCCGGAACCGTCCGAGCGACGTTGGCCACTGCGGTGGCCGAAGCAGAAGATAGGGCCTCGACCGCCGCGCTGTCCAGCACAAAAACAGGTGTTAACGGATTTCCTTGTAGGACGATGCCTGCCATTTCACGGCTGCAGCCAGGCCCTCGGTAGGCATAAGACCGCTGCCTTTCACCGCTGAAAAACCCGTACCCTGGTTGCCCAGCGAAACGGCGCGCTCACCCTTTTCAGCTTCGGTCAGCAAGGTATAGGAATGTTTGCGCATTGCCTGGTACTTGCTTTCATCACGCTCAAGCACCTGATGATAGGCCTGCAAGTCACGTTCGTTGAGGTTAAGCATCTTCTGCAATTTGACGCCCCAGCGGGTCAGGCAGACTTCGGCAAAATGGCGAACGATCAGCCCGGGCTCGGCCAGTACCTTGCCGCCAGCGGCGCCGTCGGCGGCCGCGTTGCCCACCAGTGTGGCGTGGCGCCCCGGCATCGGGTAGACATGGCAACGGGTGGCGTCATGGGTTTTGGGAATTACGCAGGCAAAGCCCTTGGAGCGCTCGTCGCGGGAGAAGAAACCTACGTACTGTTTGACGTTCTCGCCCAGTTGCACGCGATGGCGGTCGAAGTTACCAATGCCCGGCACCGGATCGATGGCGAATATATTCACTGGAAGCTTTTTCAGCTCACTGTCGCCAAGCATGGCATTGGCCAGCATGTGGCAGCTGACGGCGCCCCTGCTCCACCCCACCAGGTTGACCTGGGTGGGAATGACGCCTTCCTTGCGAAACTGCTTGATGATCTGCTCCTGGAGCAACTGCGGGGTAATCTTGCGATTGCCGTAGTTGTAGGTGCGCCAGAACCAGGACGCCGTAGCGGTCGAGTTGGGGATAGGGATGCCAGCAGCCTTCAGGCGCTGATACTCCTCCTCGCTCAGTTCCGTGCGCTGCCAGTTGCTCTGCCCCTTGATGATCTGCAGTGCGTGCTGGACGTTCTCCTCCCAGCCTTTGCCGAACAAGGTCTGGTTCCAGTTGTAATAACCACCGGGTTCGACGAACAGTTCATCGGCTTGCAGGTTGCCACTGCCCGGGCCATCGACGGCGATCCAGTGGGCATACTCCTTGCCCTGGTCGTTTGAAGCGAGGGTCGAAACCAGCTCGCCATTCCAGAAGTTGGGGTTGTTGTCGTCGAATCGGTGCGACCCGGTGCCGCAAAAATACACGGTCAAAACACTCATGCCATGATCCTGTCAGGTTGAAGATCACGACACGCTACCGCCGGCACAGCACCCGCGGCAGGCGGAAAGCCTCCCGGGCAGCGGGCACCGAGCCGCTGCCAGGGAGTGTTCGGCTCAGTACACCTGAACCCGCCACAGCTCACGGGAGGCCGAGGCCGGCGACATAGGCAAGCGGCCATGCAGGGTCTGGTAGTTGTCGATCAGCACCAGATCACCTTCGACCCAGTCATGGGCGATCAGGCATTCATCGTCGTAGACCAGGGCATTGAGCTGCTCAAGCAGGGCCTGCTGAGCCTGCGCCTCGAAGCCTTGCACCTCCTGGCTCAAGGTCTGCAGGCTGGAGTCGGTGCCTTCCTGATAGCGCAGAATGCGTTCGCCGGTGCGCGGGTGCAGGTCGACCAGGCTGTAGTGACGCGGCGACCCACCAAAGTAAGTCATGCGCGTGTAATAGGTGATATCAACCGCCTGCCACAACCGCGCCACCTGGTTGCCAACCTTGCGCAAGGCATTGCGGCTGTCGACGATGGTGGTCTGCCCTTCCCCCGGTTGCGGCGCAGTCTTGCAATAGAGCATGAACTTGCTTGCGCAGAACTTCGGATCGCGCTGAACCTGAGCATCGCTGTCCGGCAGCATGTTCAGGTCCCAATGCAATGGCGTCTTTTCCAGCGAGTGCACCACGCCTTCAGGTTTGTCCGCCGGCTTGACCACATGCACCTTGCCGAACGCCCACTGGTAGATGGTGCCAAAGCGCTCGCAGTCGCGGGCAAAGCTGTCGCGGTCTTCGAAGCGGCAGCCACGCAGGCAGACAAAGCCGAAGGTCTCCACCAGCGCTTCGAGCAGCTGCGTCGAAAAACGTTCGAAGCCCAGCCCCAACGGGTCACGTACCACCAAGCCGAACAACGGGCGCTTCTGCAGTTCGAACTCGAAGCCCTGCAGCGCTTCGCCGGTGCTCTCGTGGTACAGCCACGGGCGCCCCTGGTACTGCACCAGCACATGCTTGTCGATGTCCACCTCGGCACGGCCGCGCAGAGTCTGGCTGCCATCCAGGTGGCGCACCGGCACCGCATGCCAGGGGCTGGACACCCGGGTCAGGCCGTCGGCCAGGGCCACGGTGAATTTTGGCCCGGCATTGTCGTACTGATGCACCGACAGGCGGATGTCGTCGGGGAAGAAGCGATTGACCGCGGCATTCAACGCCTGGCCGCGGAACATCATCTGGTAGGCCTTGTAGCCGATCTGCTGCAGGTGCTCGTCTTCGCTCTGCCCAGCTTCGCGGCACAGGCGCAAGTCGTTGTAGAGGTGGCTGCAGAGCTTGTCGTGGGCGTGGCTGAGGGTTTCATCATGGCGGCTCTGCTCGATCAGTGCCTCGACGTTCTTCCACGGCAAACGTGCCTGTTTGACCAGGGTCGCGCGTACGGCATCGGCACTGCTGGCCTGGGGGAACAGGTCTTCCATGCTCACCCAGTTGATCGTGTGGGTGGTGCACAACTCGCGCAGGGCCTGGTTGTAGGCTTTGCGCAGGTCATCAGGTACACCAACGATGTCGTTGAAGGTAGTGCCATCGCTGAGGATCGACACCACGCAGCCCGGCGCGTGCAGCGCGGCGATGTCCTGGCCGAGTTGGTCGAGGCGCTCGATGGCCATGGCTTCGCCGTAATCCGGCATCGTGCCGAAGGTCTGGTCGCGGGCGTTCGGCGACTTGCACGGGAAGCCCGGCAGCACCAGACGCACCGGCGCCTGCTGATCGTAGAAGCGGGCCAGGCTGACGGCCAGATTGGCCCTGCCCGCCGCGTCGAAGCGATCGTCATTGTCCTTGAGCAGATAACCCGCCAGCACGTCGCTGACCGCCTTGATCCAGGTGTCCTTGTGTTGCATGACCTTTCTTCCTTGAGAGGTGGTGTTTCAACGTTGGCTGGCGAGAGTGCCAGCCATGCAAGAAGTGAGTGCCTGTTGCAGGGCCCGCAACAGCTCTGCCGGCTGCTCGCAGTAAAGATCCGCCGCCTGTGCCTGCAAGGCATAGACCGGGCCATAGCCCCAGGTCACGGCGGCGCAGTGCATGCCGGCCGCCCGCGCGGTCATCAGATCGATGACGGTATCGCCGACAAACAGGCAACGCGCGGGCTCGACGGCCAGGTAGCGGGCCGCCTCCAGAGCCGCGTCGGGCTGCGGCTTGAGCGGGTGGCCGCGGCGCTGGCCAAGGACAAGCTCGAAGGTGCCCGACGGGAACAGCTGCGCAGCCACCTGCAGCGCCATGTCATGGGCCTTGTTGGTGACGATGGCCATCGGCAGTTGCAGCCGGCGACAGCCTTCAAGCAGCTCCGGCACGCCATCGAACGGTCGCGAGTACTGCACCAGGTGCTGCTGGTAGCAGGCGATGTAGTGCTCATGCAGAGCCGTGTCGTCGGCAATCCCCAGGCGCGCGGCAACCCGCTCGAGCATCGCCCCGGTACCGCCGCCTACGTAGGCACTGATGGTCTCCAGTGACAGCGGCAGGTAGCCCTGCTCTTGCAGCACGTGGTTCAGGCACCAGACGATATCGGGCAAGGTGTCGACCAGGGTGCCGTCGAGGTCGAAGATCACCGCATCAGCCGCCAGCGCTACCGGCATCATTGCGCACTGGCGTAGTGGCAAGGACGGCCCTGGCGGAACACCAGGCGGCTGTAGCGCTCATCGATGTTGCTGCGCTTGTCGAGCATCACCACCCCGCTACGCTTGATCGCCACCGAGTGCCAGGGCGTACGCCAGAGGTCGCTGGTAGGCACCAGGCGAATGCCGATTTTCGCCGATACCGCCAACTGCGGGTGGATCGACAGGCGCAGGCACTGTGGATAACGCGCCTGCAGCAAGGCACTCCAGGCTTCACTGCGCTGGATCACCCGTTGCGAGGCCGGCTTGGCGATCTTCTTCACCGCGTTCAGGCTCATGCCGGCGAACTCGCCAAGGCCTGAGTAATCCTCGGACAGAAAGCGGTGGATGCCGCAGTACATCAGCATCATGTGTGGCTCGTCCTGAAAGCGCTGGCCCAGCGCAATCAGCGACTGGCCGTACTCGATCATCAGCTCTTCGCGCATGGAGTCCAGGCAACCCAGTTGCGGATAGGCATCCTTGAGATCGAACAGGGCGAAGCTGTTCGGGTAGTGCTGCTCGGCGTAGCGCTGGATCTCGTCGGTGTAGGCTTTGACGTGCTCATCCGGCACGCGCACCAGGTCGGAGAACACATAGCCGTCGGAGCAGATGTGAATCAACGCACCCGGTGCGTACAGGGCCTGGATTTCCGCGCACAGCTGCTGCAGCTCGTCGATGGCGTGGCGCTCGGCAAGGTCTGGCAGGTGGCTGAGGGTTTTCTGCCGGTTCGGCGATTTGCCCGGGAAGGCTGGCAGAACCATCTCGATGCGCTGGCCGGCTTCGATGGCGGTGAGGACTTTATCCAGATGCGGTTCGAGCACCTCGGCCGACAGCTCGTCATCCTGCCCGGGCGCCAGGCTGCGACGACGGAACAGGCAATCGAGCACCTGCAAGGCGGTGTCGAAATGAGCGGAAGTGTGGCGTTCGCGCAACAGCGCGAGGCACGCCCGTTGAGCAACGGCGTTTGGCTCGGTCATGAACAGTCCCTTGTGTGATGAATCACGGCCAGCATCCTCTGGCCCTGCGCAGATACTCCTTACCTGCGCGGCGATAAAATCCGGCAAACACGGGGTACTTGTCAACAGCAGTTTCGGTCGTTTGTAGAAACGCCGCACAAACAAAAACGCCCCAGGCTTCGCAGCCTGGGGCGTTTTCATTACACGCTGATGAATCAGTGCGCGTAAGTCAGCAGCAGCTCGGTCGGCACTTTGGTGTCCAGCGACATCATCACGCTCAGGGCAGTGATGGTGAAGATCGAGAACACGAACAGCTTGCGTGCCCACAGGCGGTCATCGACAGCCTTGTAGCCGGTCCAGGCCATGTACAGCCAGTACATGCCCATGGCCGCGGCTACGGCCATGTAGCTCATGCCGGCGTAGCCACCCAGGGTCAGCATCAGGGTCGCTACCAGGAACGCCACGATGTACCAGAGGATGTGCTTCTTGGCCACCAGGATCCCGCGCTTGACCGGCAGCACCGGAATCGATGCGGCCAGGTAGTCGTTGAAGCGGAAAATCGCAATGGCGTAGGAATGCGGCATTTGCCACAGGCTGAACATCACCAGCAGGGTCAGTGCAGCCAGGTCGAAGCTATTGCTTACCGCGCAATAGCCGATCACCGGAGGCATGGCACCGGACAGGCTGCCCACCAGGGTGCCGTGCACCGATTTGCGCTTGAGGTACAGGCTGTAGAACCCGACGTAGATGACAAAGCCGATCAGGCCGAACAACGCTGCCAGAGCATTGGCCTGCACATACAGCAGGCCAAGGCCGGCCACCCCGAGCAGGGTGGCGTAGGCCAGCGCGACTTTCAGCGAGATCTGGCCCTGGACCATCGCCCGGTTCTTGGTGCGCTCCATCTTGATGTCGATGTCACGGTCGATGCAGTTGTTGAACACGCAACCAGACGCCACCACCAACGAAGTGCCAATCACCGTGGCCAGGAACAGCATGAAGTCGACATGCCCTTGCGCGGCAAGGAAGAAACCGCCTGCCACAGAAAGCACGTTACCGAAAATGATCCCCGGTTTGGTGATTTGGATAAAGTGCTTAACGGACATGTCGTCTTACCTCACTTCGCCATCATGCTGGTGTGGATGCTGAACATGATCCACAGCGACAGGCCGACCAACAGTGCAATGACCATCACGGTAAACATGAAGGTCGACACGTTGGAGCGCTGCTCGGCGGAACGGTCCATGTGCAGGAAGTACACCAGGTGAACCACGACCTGGATGACCGCCAGGGCCACCACGACCATGATCGTGATGTCCTTCGGCATGCTCGGGAACATCACTAGGCCGAACGGAATCGCTGTCAGGATGACCGACAGGATGAAACCGATCACATAGGACTTGACGCTACCGTGGTTGCCCTCGGCGTGGCTGTTATGTGCGTTAGCCATTTACAGAACCCCCAGCAGATACACGACGGTGAACACGCAGATCCAGACCACGTCCAGGAAGTGCCAGAACAGGCTCAGGCAGCTCATGCGGGTCTTGGCGGTGCCAGTGATACCGTGCTTGTTGATCTGGTACATCATCACCGCCATCCAGATCAGACCTGCGGTTACGTGCAGACCGTGGGTACCGACCAGCGCGAAGAACGCCGACAGGAAGCCACTGCGCTGCGGGCCGAAGCCCTCGGCGATCAGGTGATGGAACTCATAGACTTCCATCGCGATGAAGCCGGCACCGAACAGGAAGGTGACAGCCAGCCAGCCCAGCACGCCGCCCTTGTTGCCTTTGAACATCTGCAACATGGCGAAGCCGAAGGTGATACTCGAGAACAGCAGCAGTGCGGTTTCGACCGCGACAAAGTCCAGCTGGAAAATGTCGTGACCCGACGGGCCGCCGGCAAAACTGCCGGACAGCACCGCGTAGGTGGCGAAGAGCGACGCAAACAGGATGCAGTCGGTCATCAGGTACAGCCAGAAACCGAATACGGTCATCTGGCCCGAGTCGTGGTGGTGGTCGTCATGCCCATGGTCGTGACCATGAGCATGAGTATCAGCGTTAATTACATGACTGGACATTGATTAAACCCGTTCAAACGATTCGACACGTGCGCCAACCGGGGTACCGGTAGCCAGGCCCAGGGACTTCATGCGCTCACCTTCGATGCGCGCCACTTCCTCGGCTGGAACCATGTAACCCTGGTCGTCACGAGCAGCGTGGGCGACGAAGACCGCGATGGTACCGATCAGGCTTGCGCCGACCAGCCACCAGATGTGCCAGATGAAGGCGAAACCGAACACGGTCAGCAAGGCACCCATGAACACACCGGTAGAGGTGTTGTTCGGCATGTGGATCGCTTCGTACTTGGCTGGAACCTTGTAGGCAACACCGGCTTCCTTGGCTTCGTGCCAGGCATCCAGGCCGACTTTCTCAGGCATGGTGGCGAAGTTGTAGAACGGTGGTGGCGACGAAGTCGACCATTCCAGGGTACGGCCGCCCCATGGGTCGCCGGTCACGTCCATGTTGTCCTTGCGGTCGCGGATCGACACGTACAGCTGGATCAGCTGGCAAGCGATACCGAACAGGATCAGCACGGCGCCGACAACGGCTACGTACAGGTAGGGTTCCCACAGTGGGTTGTCGGAGTGGTTCAGACGACGGGTCATACCCATGAAGCCCAGTGCGTACAGCGGCATGAAGGCCACGTAGAAACCGGAGATCCAGAACCAGAAGGCAGCTTTGCCCCACTTCTCGTTCAGGGTGAAACCGAAGGCTTTCGGGAACCAGAAGGCGAAGCCGGCGATGTAGCCGAATACCGCACCACCGATGATCACGTTGTGGAAGTGAGCGATTACGAACAGGCTGTTGTGCAGAACGAAGTCAGCACCTGGAACAGCCAGCAGTACGCCGGTCATACCACCGATCGAGAAGGTCACCATGAAGCCCAGGGTCCACATGATCGGCGCGGTGAAACGCAGACGGCCCTGGTAGATCGTGAACAGCCAGTTGAACAGCTTCACCCCGGTTGGGATCGAGATCAGCATGGTCGCCAGACCGAAGAAGGTGTTGACGCTGGCGCCCGAACCCATGGTGAAGAAGTGGTGCAGCCATACCGCAAAGCCCAGTACCGCGATCGCGCCCGAAGCGTAGATCATCGACTTGTGGCCGAACAGGCGTTTGCCGGCGAAGGTCGAGGTGACTTCCGAGAACACGCCGAAGGCCGGCAGGATCAGGATGTAAACCTCAGGGTGACCCCAGGCCCAGAACAGGTTGACGTACATCATCGGGTTCCCACCAAGCTCGTTGGTGAAAATGTGGAAGTCCAGATAACGGTCAACGGTCAGCAGAGCCAGTGCAGCGGTCAGGATCGGGAACGAAGCGACGATCAGCACGTTAGCCCAGGTGCAGGTCCAGGTGAAGATCGGCATGTCCATCAGCTTCATGCCAGGCGCGCGCATTTTCAGCACGGTGGCGAGGAAGTTGACACCCGTTAGCGTCGTACCCAGGCCCGATAGCTGTAGCGCCCAGATGTAGTAGTCGACACCCACGCCAGGACTGTACTGGATACCCGCCAACGGTGGATATGCGACCCAGCCGGTCTTGGCGAACTCACCAACACCCAGCGAGACGTTGACCAGCACGACGCCGGACACCAGCAGCCAGAAGCTCAGGGAGTTGAGGAACGGGAAGGCAACGTCACGCGCACCGATCTGCAGAGGCAGGGCCAGGTTCATCAGGCCGGTGAAGAATGGCATTGCCATGAAGATGATCATGATCACACCGTGAGCGGTGAAGATCTGGTCATAGTGTTCGGGCGGCAGGTAGCCCTCGGATCCGCCGGTGGCCATGGCCAGCTGCGTGCGCATCATGATGGCGTCGGCAAAGCCGCGCAGCAGCATGATCATCGCGACGATGATGTACATCACCCCGATCTTCTTGTGGTCGACCGAAGTCAGCCACTCGGACCACAGGTAGGTCCACTTCTTGAAATAGGTGATAGCACCAACGAGCGCGAGACCGCCGAGCGCGATCATGGCAAGCGTCACCATGACTATCGGCTCGTGATACGGAATCGCATCCAGACTTAGTTTACCGAACATCTCTTACTCCTCTGCCCCAGCAGCTGAATGCATACTCACGTCCATCCCTTCGGTACCGGCCGCTTCTTTGCTCTGCTCTTGTTCGTGGACCGGCCGGCCGCGGTTCATGCCTTCGTACTTGTCGACGATGGACTGGAACTGCTCAGGCGAGGCCACGCTGTACAGCGCGACTGGATTGTTTTCGCTTGTTTTGGCCAATGCTGCGTATTCAGCGGCATCCAGCTTTTTAGGCGATTGCTTGACTTCGTTCACCCATGCTTCGAAATCGGCCTGGGAGGTGGCGGTTGCCTTGAACTTCATACCGGTGAAACCAGCACCGCTGTAGTTGGCGGAGATACCGTCGAACTCACCGTTCTCGTTGGCGATCAGGTGCAGTTTGGTGGTCATGCCAGCCATTGCGTAGATCTGCCCGCCCAGGCCCGGGATGAAGAAGGAGTTCATCACCGAATCCGAGGTCACGCGGAAGTTGACCGGAGTGTTGGCCGGGAAGACGATCTTGTTGACCGTGGCAATGCCTTGTTCCGGGTAGATGAACAGCCATTTCCAGTCCAGGGCGACCACGTCGATCTGCACCGGCTTCACGTCGGAAACCAGCGGACGATACGGGTCCAGCTCATGGGTGGTCTTGTAGGTCACGTAACCCAGGGCAATGATGATCAGCACCGGGATGGTCCAGACCGCCACTTCGATCTTGGTCGAGTGCGACCAGTCCGGGGTGTAGGTGGCTGCCTTGTTGGAAGCGCGGTACTTCCAGGCAAACGCCAGGGTCATGAAAATGACAGGAATCACCACCAGCAACATCAAGCCGGTAGCGATCAGGATAAGGTTCTTTTGCTCAATGCCGACCTGGCCCTTCGGGTCGAGCAGGGTCCAGTTGCACCCACTGAGTAAAAGCATGCCTAAAAAGGGCAGAATGCCAAACAGTCTGGGGTAACGCTTTTTACTCATCTCACGACCTCTAGAGCAGCTTGCTTCAATGCAATTTGTGTTTTGGTCGCCAACACTTCGTCCTGCCAAGCGTCAGCATTTATGGGATCGAATACGGTCATACCTTGAGGCCAGCTGCGGCGGCTCGGCATAAACCGGGTATTGCGGTGTTTATTATTTTGACTTCAGTAGGCAACAGGCCTGTGTTCAGACCAATTCCATTTGGTGCGGGAAATCACGGAGGGGAGTCAGCCCGGCATCGCCGCAGGCGATGCTCGTCAGAGTCAGCGAAAAGAGCCCTGGAGCTCCTTTAATCCTGCGACTCGCAAGCGGTGCCGAACGGAAATTGGGGGCGATTGTAGATAGGTAACCTATCGTTGACTATGACTTATTGAGCAACAGTCCTTTACCAATTGTGTAACAATCGCGCCCGAAAAATCAGTTTCGCGACAGTTTGTCGCACCCCTTTCAATACCCCTGGAACGCCCGTTCTACAAGGGTTAGAACTTGATCAGGATCAAGTTTGGTGCGACAAACTTTGCAAAGTTGATTGCACAACAGGCTTGCGTCAATACATGACTTTTGTCTAAGCCTGACGGCGGTTGCGGTAGATGCCCAGGGGTACCAGAACGGCGGTCAGTATAAAGGCTACCAGTGCCCATTGCGCCAGGGACAGGCCCATGACCGGCGGGTACGGCGTGGAACAGAAGCCATCGACCTGGAACACCAGCGGCAGCACCGAGGCCAGCGGCAGGCCGTCGACGATCGGTTGCAAGGTGTCGATGCCGCAGCTGACCGCCGGATTGGCGAGGATGTACACGTGGTTACCGGCAGCGGCGATGCCACCGATGGCGCTGAGCACCACCAGGCCTTCGAGCAGGGTCAGGCTGCGCTTGCCGGGCATGGCTGCGCCAATGAAGGCAAACACGGCGATCAGCAGCAACGCATAGCGCTGCAGGATGCAAAGCGGGCATGGCGCCTCGCCGAGCACGATCTGCATGTACAGCGCACCGCCGATCAGCGCCAGGCAGATCACCCCCAGCAGTACCAGAAAGCGCCGTTCCCGATTCAGGCGCGATGTTTGCTCGTTCATTGCTGTTCCTTCGTAGACTGGATGGCTCGACTGCCGATGCGCAATTCTACACGCTGAAGCAGACCATAGAGAGCGGCAAAAGTGCCGTCCCAGGCCCTGGTGAAGAATGGGCAACAGCAGAATACTGATTTGCCACTATCTTAGTCCTGTGGATTACCCTATCATTAACACTGTACAAATAAACAGTATCGAATACATCGATTACCAAAGGCATGTGAGGTGATGAATGGCCGTCGAAGTGGTATACCGCAGCAGCCGCGACCTGGAGCGCTTGTTCATGGATAAAGCCGAAGCAGACCGTCACGACAAGATGCTGGAGCTGGCCGAGCTGCTGGCCGAGGTCCTGAAAAAAGCCGTGCCGTCGCTGAGCGAACAGCAGGTCGAGGATGCCGGTATCTATATGGCGAAAAACCGTGACGTGTTCGCCAAGGCCTTCAAGAGCCAGCCCGACGCCCTGTCCGAGCTGCTCGCCGAGGGCGCCGCCGAGTAGGCGCCGTTCAGTTGTAGATCATCTGCTCGGCGAGCATCTGCGCCACTCGCGCCGGCGAGCGTTTTTCCGCCTGGGCGTGGGCGAACACTTCGGTCAGGCGCGAGGGAATGCGCGCCAGGTGCGCGGTAATGGTGCCCAGGTCCTCGCCACGGTGCTTGAGCGCCACATAGATCAACCCGCCGGCGTTGATCACGTAATCGGGCGCATACAAAATGCCGCGGCTTTCCAGCTGGTCGGCCACCTGCAGGGTGGTCAGCTGATTGTTCGCCGCCCCCGCCACCGCCGCACAGCGCAACTGCATCACGCTCTGGCCGGTGAGTATCGGCCCTACCCCGCACGGGGCAAAAATGTCGCAGGGCGTGCTGATCAACATTTCATTGGCCACCGGCCGGGCATTGAACTGCTCGATCGCCAGTTGCACCCGGCCCGGGTCATGGTCACTGACCAATAGCTCGGCGCCCGCGGCATGCAGCTGCTCGGCCAGGGCGTAGCCGACATTGCCCAAGCCCTGCACGGCGATGCGCAAGCCTTCGAGGTTGTCACTGCCCAGGCGCGCCATCGAGGTGGCGCGAATGCCGGCGAACACGCCCATGGCCGCATGGGGTGACGGATCACCGGCAGCGGTGGTGCTGGTGACGTGTTGGGTGGTCTGGGCGATGCAGTCCATGTCCAGGGTCGAGGTGCCGCTGTCCACGGCCGTGATGAAGCGCCCCTGCAGGGTTTCGACGAAGCGCCCGAACGCCTCGAACAAGGCCGCGCGGTTTTCCACATGGGGGTTGCGAATGATCACCGCCTTGCCGCCACCCAACGGCAACCCGGCCAGGGCGGCCTTGTAGCTCATGCCCTGGGCCAGGCGAATGGCGTCGACCATGGCGCTGTCGTCGTCCGGGTAAGCCAGGTAGCGACAGCCTCCCATGGCCGGGCCCAGGTGTTCGCTATGAATGGCGACCACTGCTTTGAGGCCGGTCGGCGGGTCGATGCACAGGTGCAGCGACTGCGTGCGAGTGCTTTGCATGAGAGCGAACATCGGCAGGCTCCTCGATGAGGTGCTGATCCCAGTATAGGTCGCGCTTTACACCCCGATGACAACACTCGGACCACTGGACGAAAGGCCGCGCCAGCGCTACAACAGAAGCTTGAGCGGAGGTTGTGATGAACCCACGTAGTGCCTGTCTGGCTTGCCTTGAACGTGACCCGGTCGCCTTGCTGGAGGCGGCGCTGTGGATCGCTGCCGAGCACGATGACAGCGTGGTGCCTGCGCGCGTCATGGCCGAGGTTCAGGCCCTGCAGCAGGAAGTCAGCACCGGGCTGCCGATGCTGCCGCTCAGCGAACTGGCCCAGCCGTTGTTACGCCGCCTCAACGCCCTGGGCTTCCAGCAGGACGAATACCACCCGCTGCGGCCCCAGGCGGCGCTGCTCGACAAAGTCATGCAACGCCGCCGCGGCCAGCCCCTGGCCTTGGCCCTGCTGAGCCTGGAACTGGCCCGCGGCCTGTCGATCCCTCTTGAGGGAGTGAACTTCCCCGGGCACTTTCTCTTGCGCGTGCCCGGTGCCGACCATCTGCTCGACCCCTGTGGCGGCCGACGCCTGTACCCGGCCGATTGCCGCGAGCTGCTTGGCCGTCAGTTCGGCCCGCAACTGGCCTTGAGCGCCGACCACCTGCTGACCGCCAGCCCGCTGCAGACGCTCCAGCGCCTGTCACGCAACCTGCGCCAGCTGCACGCCAGCCACGACGATCATCTCGAAGCCCTGAAGGACGCTGAACGGGTGTTGCAGCTAGGCCCTGGCACTGCCGCCGACTACATGGCCCGCGCCACCCTGTATCAGCACCTGGAGTGCCCCCAGGCCGAACGCTTCGACCTGGAGCACGCCTTGCTGCTCAGCGACGATCCAATCCAGCGCTTGCGCCTGACGGAACGCCTGAGCCATCTGCCGCCAGCGTCGCAATCGGTGCACTGACATTCTGCTCCGGGCTGAGCAGCATGATTTATGGTGCGTCGGGCTGCCTCGACGGATGAGCCTGGGCAAACGCCGAATGCGCCTCGGCCAGGGCCGCGACCCGGCGAATGCGCGGGAAGCCACTGAGGTCGATATTGAAGCGCTCGGCGGCGTACAACTGCGGAACAAGGTAGACGTCGGCCAGCCCCGGCTCGTCGCCAAAGCAGAAGCCCTGGTCACCGATCAACTGCTCGACCGCGGCAAGGCCCTGGCTGATCCAGTGGCCGATCCACTGGTTGACCTGGGCGTCGTCATGACCCAGGCCGCGCAGCTGATTGAGCACGCTGACGTTGTGCAGGGGGTGGATGTCGCAGCCGATCAGCGCCGCCACGCCACGCACCTGGGCCCGGCGCAGCGGGTCCTGGGGCAACAGCGCGGGTTGTGGATAAACTTCTTCCAGGTACTCGATGATCGCCGGCGACTGCACCAGCAGCTCACCGGAGTCGATCTTCAGCGCCGGCACTCGCCCTTGCGGGTTGAGGGCCAGGAACTGTGCTTCGCGCTGTTCGCCCTTGAGCAGGTTGACCGGCACCTGCTGGACCTCCAGCTGCTTGAGCGCCAGGGCAATGCGCACCCGGTAGGATGAGGTCGAGCGGTAGTAACCAAAGAGTTCCATGGCCCTGCCCTCTCAGTGCGCCGGCAGGATCTTGCCGCGGCACTCGCCGAAGCCGATCGAGGCTACGCCGTCGCGCTTGCAACGGGCACGCAGGATGATTTCGTCGCCGTCCTCAAGGAACTTGCGCACCTCGCCCGAGGCCAGTTCGACCGGTTCCTTGCCGCCCTGGGTGATTTCCAGCAGGCTGCCGAACTGGCCAGGCTGGGCACCGGACAGGGTGCCGGAGCCGAACAGGTCGCCCGGCTGCAACTGGCAACCGTTGACGCTGTGGTGGGCAACCATCTGCGCCACGGTCCAGTACATGCTCAAGGTGTTGCTCAGGGTCAGGCGATGGGCTGGCAGGTTCTGCTCGCGCATGCGCTCGGTCAGCAGCAGCACTTCCAGCTCGATATCAAAAGCGCCATTGGCCTGGTCGCGTTTGTCCAGCAGGTACGACAGCGGCTGCGGATCACCTTCCGGGCGCGCCGGCTGGGCGCAGCGGAACGGCTCCAGGGCTTCGGCAGTGACTACCCACGGCGAAACGGTGGAAATGAAGCTCTTGGACAGGAACGGCCCCAGCGGCTGGTATTCCCAGGCCTGGATATCACGCGCCGACCAGTCGTTGAGCAGGCAGAAACCGGCGATGTGCTCGGCGGCTTCGGCCACCGGAATCGAATCGCCCATGTCGTTGCCCTGGCCGATCCAGATACCCAGTTCCAACTCGTAGTCCAGACGCGCGCACGGGCCGAAGCTTGGTTCGCTCTGGCCAGCAGGCAGGGTCTGGCCTTTTGGCCGGCGCACGTCGGTGCCCGAGGGGCGGATGGTCGAGGCGCGGCCGTGGTAACCGATCGGCACATATTTATAGTTGGGCAGCAGCGGGTTGTCGGGGCGGAACAGCTTGCCGACGTTCTTGGCGTGCTCGATGCCGACATAGAAGTCGGTGTAGTCGCCGATGCGCGCCGGCAGGTGCAACTGGCATTCGCTGGCCGCATGCAGCAGCGGCTTGAGCGCGGCCTGGTGCTCGCTGTGCTCGCCTAGCAGTTGCAGCAGGCGCTCGCGCAGGGCCACCCGGGCGCCACGACCAAGGGCGAAGAAAGCGTTCAGCGCACCACCACGGGTGGCCTCGACTGCGGCGCGGGCCTGGCCGTCGAACAGGCCGGCGGCCAGCACTGCTTCGAGGTCGAGGATGGCATCACCGATGGCCACGCCACAGCGCGGCGCCTGGTCCTTGCGGCTGAAGATGCCCAGCGGCAGGTTCTGCAGCGGGAAGTCGCCGTGGCCGTTGGCGTGTTCTACCCAACTGCGGGCAAGGGCGGACTGATTCATTGGTTATCTCCGATTCGGGGTAAAGGTGCTCGGCAACGAGGCCCAGCAACTATCGTAGTCGGCCTGCAATTGCGGGCATTCGAGCGCATGACGGCTCGGGCGCAGCACCTGGCTGGTCTCGAACATGAAGGCCATGGTGTTGTCGATCTTGTTCGGTGCCAGCTCTACGGCGATAGCCTTGCTGCAGGTCTCGGCATCCGGGCCGTGGGCGCTCATGCAGCTGTGCAGCGAGGCACCGCCGGGCAGGAAGCCTTCGGCCTTGGCGTCGTACTCGCCCTTGATCAGGCCCATGAACTCGTTCATCAGGTTGCGATGGAACCACGGTGGACGGAAGGTGTTCTCGGCCACCATCCAGCGCGGCGGGAAGATCACGAAGTCGAGGTTGGCCATGCCCGGTACGCTGGTCGGCGAGGTCAGCACGGTGAAGATCGAAGGGTCCGGGTGGTCGAAGCTGACCGTGCCGATGGTGTTGAAGCGGCGCAGGTCATATTTGTACGGCACGTTGTTGCCGTGCCAGGCGACTACGTCCAGGGGCGAATGATTGAGCTGGCAGCCCCACAGTTCGCCGAGGAACTTCTGCACCAGCTGCACCGGGGCGTCGGTTTCTTCGTAATGGGCCACCGGCGCGAGGAAATCGCGCGGGTTGGCCAGGCCATTGCTGCCAATCGGCCCCAGGTCCGGGATGCGCAGCGGCGCACCGTGGTTCTCGGCCAGATAGCCACGGGCCTTGCCGTCGAGCAGTTCGACGCGAAACTTCAGGCCACGGGGCAACACGGCGATCTCCAGCGGCTCGACTTCCAGCACGCCCAGCTCGGTGACGATGCGCAGGCGACCTTGCTCAGGCACCAGCAGCAGTTCGCCATCAGCGTTGAAGAACACCCGCTCCATGGAGCGATTGGCGCAGTAGGTATAGATGCTGATGCCGGCCGGTTTCTCGCCTGCCGAGTTGGCCGCCATGGCCACCCAGCCGTCGATGAAGTCGGTTGCCTCGCTCGGCATCGGTTGCGGGCTCCAGCGCAGGCGGTTGGGCGTCACCGGGCCCAGCGGGCCACCGGCCAGTTGACGCTGCAGGCGCTCGAAGCGCGGGTGCAGGGCCGAAGGGCGAATGCGGTACAGCCAGGTGCGGCGCTGTTCGTTGCGGGCCATGGTGAAGGCAGTGCCGGAAAACAGTTCGGCATACAGGCCATACGGGGCTTTTTGCGGCGAGTTCTGCCCGACCGGCAGCGCGCCAGGCAAGGCTTCGCTGGCGAATTCGTTGCCGAAACCGCTCTGGTAGCCAAGGACGGGGGTGTTATCGAGGTTCATCGAGCCTCCGGGCCCAGTGCAGGCCGGTCAATGGCAGTTGGCTGCGGGCCTTGAAGGAATGGCAGCGCTTCTGCGTTATTTTTATCGTAATTACATTACGCATAACGTAATTTGATTGGTGAAGACCGTCAAGCTATAAAGACGCCCATCTAACTCCCCGGATCGACTCCCCCATGGCCAAAGCCAGCTCCCCCGCCGACAGCTCCGGCAAACAGAAGGTCCGCTCGGCCGAGGTCGGCACCGACATCCTCAAGGCTCTGGCCCAGTTATCGCCGTCCACCTCGCTGTCGCGCCTGGCCGAGCACGTCGACATGCCGGCGAGCAAGGTCCACCGCTACCTGCAGGCCTTGATCGCCAGCGGCTTTGCCGAGCAGAACCCGGCCACCAACCATTACGGCCTCGGTCGCGAAGCCCTGCGCGTGGGCCTGGCCGCGCTTGGCGGGATGGATGTATTGAAAGAGGCGGCGCTGCCGCTGTCGCAACTGCGCGACGAGCTCAACGAAAGCTGCTTCATCGCCGTGTGGGGCAACCAGGGCGCCACCGTGGTCAACATCGAGCCGGCGGTGCGCGCGGTTACCGTGGTCACCCAGATCGGTTCGGTGCTGCCCTTGCTGACGTCCTCCACTGGCCTGGTGTTCGGCGCTTACCTGCCAGAACGTGAAACCATCGAGCTGCGCGAGCAAGAGCTGGCCGCATCAGGTCACAGTGCCGACGAATACCAGGCATTGTTTGCGACCATCCGCCAACGCGGCCTGCATCATGTGCATGGCCTGCTGATGCCCGGAGTCGATGCGCTTTCCGCTCCTGTGTTCAACGCCGTGGGCAAGATTGCCGCAGTGCTGACCGTGGTCGGCCCGACCTCGATTTTCCACGCGGATGAACAGGGCCCCGCTGCGCAACAACTGCTGGCCACCGCCAGGACCATCAGTTGGCGCATGGGGCATGAAGCCTGAGCCAGTCTCGTCAGGCAGGAACCGTTCGCTCCAGGTACTTGAGGAACAAGGTGAGTTCATCGTCCAACGCCTCACCGACGCTGGAGACTGTTTCCGAACCCGCCTTGCCAAAGTCGGCGACCAGCTTTTTCAGCAGCTCGGTGGTCGGCGAGCCGGGACCCTTGGACAGCTTCGATAACGCTCTGGCGAAGCGCCCTGCCACGCCGGAAATCGACACGACCCCCACAGCCGTGACAACAAACCACTTCAAGGCTGAAGCCCGATCGCCATCCTCGTAGGCCAGCGCACCTTGCACGAACGAGCGCAGGGTCAGCACCACGTTCAGCGCCAGGGTGGCCGGTGGAAAGGGAATCGAAAGAATCGCCGCAACGCCGATGGCGACCTCGAAGAGGATGCCCCAGATTCGTTCGGCCACACTGGTGGTGTCGGCGTCCACATCGGCAATGATCCGCTCGACCATCACGTCGAATTCATAGGCAAGATCGGTCACGCGCTTATAGTCGCTGATCGCCTCGAAGACCATTGCCTGACCATCAGCTGCTCGTTCAACACTGTCGATCAGGCTGCCGATGGCCGGCTGATCATCGATGCTCACGCGCAGGTAGAAATAGTCCTGCAGCGCTTCCCATTGAAGCGCCAACGCTTGCGGCGTACGGAAGATCAGGTCATCCGGCGCATCGGGGGTGTAGACAAGATCTTCGACAACGCTTTGCGATACGTTCCTGAACAGGTACACACCCTCGACCCTTCGGCCCCTCAGGGCCAGCTGGAACAGACCGTTCTTGCCAGAGGTCCGCTCACCGCCAACGACCGCGGGCTCCAGATCAACCAGCTTGTCGACAGCAATGCCCAGCCACCCGCTCTGCTCGGACGTCAGGCGCCCCGCCATGCTTTCACTCAGCCAGGCGCGGCGGACCTGCAAACGCAGCAGCTCGCGGTGAAGCAGGCGACGGCGCTTGTACTGTGGCTCAACGGGGTCGAGCAGGCGCCGGCGAATCATCTGGATGTAGCGCTCACCCAGCCTGGCAGATCGAATGTAGCCATCGACAGAGGGACGATCGAGTCGCGACAGGTCCTGGCCGATGGTGGAGGTGATTCTGGCAAAGTCGGCGAAGTTGAAACTGCTGTCGTAACCTTCAATGACCGTGCGGGTGAGCGTCTTTATGCCACCGTCCTCAAGCTCCACCAGTACGGTATCAGGGTCTATATCAGACGCAGGTAGAAGCTTCTTGATCCAGTCCTGCACCTGGCGATGGGCGTATTTGGCAAAGGGCTCGATGGTGTTGAGCTGTTGGTAGGCGTCCTGGATCGCACCCAGTTGAGCATCAACATGGCTCAGTTGCTGGCGTTGAACTCGGGATGCATCGATGAACCACTGAGGCGTGGCCAATTGCTGTTGGTCAAGTAACGCCGAGACCTTCCTGAAAGCAACTTGCGACAACACCCTCGGCCAGCTCGCATCGGGCCAGCGCTCCAGTGCCACTGTTTGTCGGGACCAGGTGCCCGGCAATTTTTGCGTCTGCTTGAGAAACCGACTGAAGCTCATCCTGGCGTTGACTGGCACTTGGCCAAGCAGATAGGTTTGCCCCTGGTCGGTCAGGGCCCACCGGGCAATTTCCAGGCTGAGCTGCCCCACATTGCTGAACACCCGCAGATCCGCTTCCGGCGCGCCAGGGGCATAGAGCAGGAAACGATGATCGTCCTGCGAGCCAAAACTCAGGTAGAGCATATCCTTGAACGCCAACTGCAAGGGCTCAAGGATCACCGCACCCGCGTCGATCCCAAGCGCAGCCAGGGCGCCGGTATGGTTGCGAGCAGCTTCCAGAGCGTCGCAAGCCTCCCGGTCGAACCCTTGGTAGCGCGCGGCCAGGGCGCTCAAGGCCAACCGTGCATTGACCACGTCGCTCATCAGTTGAGGGCCAGAGCCTTCAAGGTAGGAAGACTGCAGCGCTTGCGGATAACTCTGGCGCACCTCAAGTTCATCAATCATTCGTTGAATGACATCCGGTGTCAGCCGCGCCGCCAACGTGTCATCGATGACGTGGGCCTGAAACTCACTGCCGGGGTAACCACCGGACAACACCCACTGCACCAGCGTCATCTCGCGCTCACCCTGTATCGTTTCACCCTCGACGTCCAGTGCATGCCTGACTCGAACGCGCAGTAGCCCGGCATCTGTCTCGACACCCAAGGCCTGCAACAGGTAAGCGGCGATCTGCGCAGCGGCATAGTCCTCAACGCTGGCCCTACCTTGCAGGTGTTCATCGACCCGTTGCTGGCACAAAGCAACAGCGCCTTCGCGCAACTCGAAGGCGGTACGTTGTTCACCCTCAAGAACACGTAACCATTCAGGCAATTGAGCGTGGCGGTGCTGCCTGAGCCGGGTTGCGAGACGTTGTTGCAGCAGAGCGTGGGCAGGAACCCCGCGCAGGGCTTGGCGGACATCGTCTACCTGTTGTCGAAACGGACTATCGCTCAGCGATACCAGGCTCAATAGCGGCGTGTGGCCTTGCGCAAGTAGCTGTTTTATTCCGTGCGGCAACGGCTGCACCAAGGGATCCTTGGCAGCCGGTGCGCACAGGCGCAGCATCATTCTGTCGATGAATCGCCGCGCATCCCCCTGCTCTTGCAACCCCTCCTGCAGGCTGTAAAACCAGAGTTTGCTGGTGGATGACGGGGCGAACGACTCGCTGATGACAAACGCCAACGGCAACATCGCCGTCTGTCCCTGAATATCGAGGGTCAGAATGCGAACGTGCTCATCGGGATCGAAAATCTGCCCCTCCAGCGCTGCCATTTCCGGCTGCTGCCAGGGATGGCGCAAAGCAAAGTAGCGCAGATCGAAAAAAAACAATTTCGACAGGTGCACAAACAGGCTCAGCGGCTTAGTACCCGGCTTGCGTGCCCTCTCCCAGAAACTGATCAGCGCCGCATCCTGCAGCGTTGCCACCGACTCAAGCTGGCGCTGGATTTCAAAAGTGCTGCTGGTCATTTCCAGCAGCAGTGTCTCCAGAGTACTGTCGTCGTAGCTCAACGCGGGTGTGTCAAGCGAACGGGTCGATTCCATATGCTGATGTCCGTTGGTGGTTGATAGTCATAACGCGACTAATTGACTTGCCCACCTTCAGGGAAATTTCAGCGAAACCCGTCCCGGTTGCTATCTCTGGAAAGTGCCCAGGCTCCCGTTTTTTCAAACCCAATGAATTGCCCTACAGCTAACTAAAGCAACAGCCCATTTCCATATAAGAATAAGAGGACAGTGTGCACAGTTGCTTACACTCGCTTACTGACTTTCGTGAAACAGCGGGTTACTGTCTTGGGGCTGACTGTTACCTGAGTTGTAACAGTGAATGTCAGAAATACCTATTTTTCCGATTCTGACAGGCGCCTATTCTGGTTACACCAAGACGGTGCAGACGCCAAATCAAAGCGTCAGCCCATTCCATCAACCGGCGTGCACACCCCGCCTGATGGCGTCTTCTCCAGGTTCACCGACGTTGATTTTGAAGCTCCTTGATCTGCGTCTTACTTGGCCGCTGCACTGCAGCGGCCTTTTTTATGCCTGCAACTCAGTCGTCGTCGGCGTCATCAAAGTGGAATCGGTGCAACAATCGGTGAGCGATGGGCGCCAGGATCAGGCCGATGCTGGCGACGAACACCAGGCCGACATACAGGCCGTAACCTGCAAAAAACAGCTTGCCGCCAATAGACTCGGGAAGGATCACCGGCCCTACCCCGCCCAGCAGCAAGGTGGCGTTGAACACGGCATCGTGCCAGGGCACTTGCGGCTCGAAGTACAGATGGCCAACCACGCCAAACAGGATCGAGCCGATCAGCAACAGGCAGGCCGCGATCCCGTGCCACATCAGGCGATAGCCGAACTGTCGGGTAGAGATGACAGCGTCCGTTCTGGATTCGTACATCCTCTGTGCTCCTGCAACCAAGGTGGCCGTCCAGCATAGGCAACTTCAGCCGGCGACCACAACCTTGGGCAAGGTTCAGCCCTGTGGATACTTCTGCAGGTTGGCCATCATCTGTTGCAGGGCTTCGAGGCTGTCCTTGGGATGTACGGCGTTGTCAAAGCTGCCGATCTGCTGCCAGTTGGCAGCGATGTCTTCAGGCGAAAAGCCCTCGCGCGGGTCGAAGCCAACACCCAGGCTACGCTCCCAGCGCACCTTGCCGACCCAGCCGCCGCCAACTTCATACAAGCCGCCGCTGTCCTGGCAGGCGTCACTGCCCAGGTACACCACCAGCGGGCTGACCAGCTCGGGCTTGAGTTGTTCGAACACCTGTGGCGGAATCAGCCCTTCGGTCATGCGCGTGCCACCCGTGGGGGCGATGGCGTTGACCAGGACGCCATGCTTGCGCCCTTCGATGGCCAGGGTGCGGGTCAGGCCATACAGGCCGAGCTTGGCCGCGCCATAGTTGGCCTGGCCGAAGTTGCCATAGATGCCCGAGGTCGAGGCGGTGAAGATCACCCGCCCCCAGTTCTGCTCGCGCAAGTGCGGCCAGGCGGCGCGGGTGACTTTGTAGGCCCCTTCGAGGTGTACCTGGTAGACCTGCTCCCAATCGCTGTCGTCCATTTTGTGGAAGGTCTTGTCGCGCAGGATACCGGCATTGTTGATGACGATATCGACGCGGCCGAAGCTGTCCAGGGCCTGTTCGACAATGCGCTGGCCATCGGTGACCGAGTCATGGTTGGCCACGGCCATGCCGCCCGCTTCACAAATCTGCGCCACCACCCGGTCGGCAGCCGAGGCGCTGGCGCCTTCGCCGTGGGTCGAGCCGCCCAGATCGTTGACCACCACTCGCGCGCCATGGCGGGCAAACAGCAGGGCATGGGCGCGACCCAGGCCACCGCCAGCGCCGGTGACAATCACCACTTTATCGTCCAAGCGAATCGTCATGCTCAGTTCTCCAGCAGAACAAGGGAGGGATGCCCGAGTGTCGACCAGCCGCGGCTGGCACACAATCAAGCGGGCAGGCGCTGAATGGCAGGCGATAAGGCCAGGCGATGATTGCGCACGCCGGGTCGCTCAGGACCAGGCGACTTTCTGCGGCACACTCACCAAGGGTTGTTCACGAAACGCCAGGTAATGGCGCAGCACCTGTACCGGTGCTTCGGTATGGGGGTAATGACCGATGCCCTGGAGCATCACCGTATCGGCATTGGGCACCAGCTCCTGATAACGCTCGAGCATATGCGCTCCGGACACCGGATCGACCGCGCCGTTGATCAGCCGCAGCGGCACCCCTTCGGCCTGCATCGCGCCAACCCAGCGCTCGCGGTGGGCGACCCGCTCGGGCAGGTAGGCAATGAGCTTGTGCAGGATGCGCGTGCCACGGTTGGAAGCAATCAGGCTCCAGTAATCGTCCAGCGCACTCTCGCTGGGATGGGTGCAGGGGCCGTAGATCTGGGTAACGTGGCGCACCAGGTCATCACGCCCGAACGAGCGCCCGACCAGCCAGCCCAGGCGGCTGAGCAGCAGTTTCTGGATCATCAGCGGCCGATGACGCTCGGGGAACAGACCGCCATTGAGGAACACGCAACTGGCGATCTGCACCCGGCCCTCATGGTGGCGGGCGAGCAACTCCTGAGCGACGCTGCCGCCATAGTCATGGCCGAGCACATGCACCGGCTGCTCGACCTGCAGGTGCGCCAGCAGCGCCTGTTGCAGGTCGGCCTGTTCCAGCAGGCTGTAGTCATGATGCAGCGGTTTGGCCGAATCGCCAAAGCCGAGCATGTCACAGGCAATCACCCGGAAACGCTGGGCCAACGGCGCCCACAGGTAGTGCCAGTCCCAACTGGCGGTGGGAAAGCCATGAATGAGCAGTAGCGGTTCGCCCTGCCCTGCGCTCCAGTAACGAATGGTCTGGCCACGGAACGAGAAATTCAGGCCCCGGGTCCGCCAGACGCACAATGGAATCTCGGCCAAAGGCATCACAGTGGTCCCGGTAAGTTACAGGTAGTCGTGTTGGGCAAGGCATCGGCTGCGATCATTGCAATCACCTCGGCACATACGTGTGCTCTATTGATCGTCAGTCTAGTCAGGCAGGCCCTGGCCGAGAGTTGCGTTGGCAGCCAGCTTATTGACCTTGGGAGTCAGGGCGCAAAATAGCGAGGTGAATCACAGCAGCAAGGTCAGCAACGGCGCGGCAAACAGATTGAGCAGGCCGGTGAGAACCATCACCAGGCCGGCCACCGAACCCTCTTCACCGCCCACTTCATGTGCGCGGCTGACGCCCGCTCCATGGGCGCCGACGCCGAACAGCGCGCCACGGGCCAACGGCGTGCGCAGCGGCAGGTACTTGAGCAGCACGCCACCAAACATCGCCCCGAGCACTCCGGTGAACATCACGAACACCGCGGTCAGCTCCGGCACGCCGCCCAGGTCTTTGGCCAGCGGCATGGCAAAGGGCGTGGTGATCGAGCGCGGCACCAGCGACAGGCTCACCGAGCTGTCCAGTGCCAACAGCTGCGCCAGGCCCCAGGAACTGCCAATCGAGGCCGCACTGCCGACCAGCATGCCGAGGGTCAGGGCCGGCCAGTGGCGGGCGAGCAAGGCGCGCTGTTGCCAGATCGGTACGGCAAAGGCCACCGTGACCGGGCCCAGCACCGACATCAGCCAGTGAGTGTTGCGCGCGTACTCGGCATAGGCGGTGTGCAGCGGCACGGCGATCGCCAGCAGCACGGCCGGCACCAGGATCAACGGTGACAGCAGGTAACGCCCGGTGCGCCGGTACAACCAACGGCTGCCAAGATAGGCCAGCAGGGTCAGGGCCAGCCAGAACAGCGGCATCGGCTCAAGCGTCATGGCGCAACCTCCAGCGGCAGATCCACTCCACCGTCACCGCCGTCACCACCATCACCAACAGGGTACTCACGCCGATCACCAGCAGAATCCGCCAGCCCTCATCGCGCAGCAGGCTGCCGTAATCGAGCAGGCTCATCAGCGCCGGAATAAAGAACAGCAGCATCTCGGCCATCAACAACCCGGCACCGAGCTGCAACATGGCCGGCTTGAGCACACCCAAAGCAAACAGCAGCAGCAACAGCGCAAGGCCCATGACCCCGCCGGGAATCGGCCAGGCCAACCAGGCGGCTAGCAGGCCACCGACCTTATAAAGAGCAAGCAACACCGCAAGCTCGGCGAGCAGGCGGACAAATCGGTTTAACGCAGGGGGTTTCATCGCGGGGGTCCTCTCAGGCCTGTATTTTAAAAGCCTGCTCCCCACGCCAAAAGCGAATTGTTAGACTGCTAGCTATTCCAGATTGGAATTCAGGCTATGGAATTCAAACAGCTACGCAGTTTTCTTGAAGTGGTGCACCGTGGCGGCTTTACCCAGGCCGGGCAAACCCTGCACATCAGCCAGTCGGCGGTGAGCAAGCAGGTTGCGCAACTGGAGCAGGACCTGGGCGTGCCGCTGCTGGAGCGCCAGGGCTCGCAGTTGCACCTGACCGCTGCCGGCAAGATCGTGCTTGAACGCGGCGAGGCCATGCTGCGCCTGCGCCAGGAACTGCTCAGCGAGCTCGATGACCTGAGCCAGCTGGCCCGCGGCGAACTGCGCCTGGGCTTGCCACTGCTGGGCAGTGATGCGCTGTTCGCACGGTTGTTCGCCGAATACCGGCGGCGCTACCCGAACATCAGCATTCAACTGTTCGAAGGCGGCAGTCGCAGCGTCGAGCAGGCCGTACTGAGCGGGGAACTGGAACTGGGCGGCAGCCTCACCCCCAGCGACCCGGCCTTTGCCTTCCAGCCATTTTGCAACGAGCCCCTCGATGCGCTGCTGCCCACCGAGCACCCTTTAGCCGCTGCCGGCCAGGTCAGCCTGGCGCAACTGGCCGACACGCCGTTCCTGCTTTATCAGCGCAGCTTCGTGCTCAATGACCGATTGCTCGGCGCTTGCCAGCAGTTGGGCTTCACCCCCAGGGAGGGTGGCCGTAGCGGCCAGGCCGACTTTCTCGCCGCGCTGGTGGCGGCCGGCCAGGGGGTGGTGCTGTTGCCCAGTGTGGTGGCCCGCGGCCTGGAACGACCGGGGGTAGTGCGCCTGGCACTGAGCGCGCCGACCGACCTGCGCTGGGACATCGCCTTCATCTGGCGCCAGGGCGCCTACCTGTCGCGCGCCGCCCAGGCCTGGCTGCAGCTGCTGCGCGAGCAGCCACAGTCGTAATGATCAGCCGCGCAGCTTGTTGGCCAGCTCGGCAAGCCACGGCTCGGCGTCGGTTTCCGGGGTAACGGTTTCGCTGGCATCCAGGCGCAGCATCGGCTGAACCTCTACCAGGCCCATCTCGGCGAACAGCTCGCGCAGTTGCTCGCCGCCACCGCAGAAGGTATCGCCATAGCTGGAATCGCCCAGGCCGATCACCGCGCCCTTGAAGCCGCGCCACTCGGCCGGCAGCGCATCGCGAATGGTACTGAACAGCGGCATGAGGTTGTCCGGCAGCTCGCCCATGCCGGTGGTCGAGGTCACGGCCAAAAATGCCTGCGGGGCAAAGCCCTGGATGTCCTGCAGGGTAGCCCGGTGGGCGTGCCAGGCCTCGAAACCCGCTTGTTTGAGCAACTTCTCGGCATGCCGAGCGACTTCTTCGGCGGTGCCATAGACCGAACCGGAAAGGATCACGACTTTCATAGAGGTTTCCGAAACTGAGTAAAAACGTAGGATACTAGCATCAGGCACTGGCAAAAGGCCTTAATCTGCCGCTGTACAGCGACGGCCAATCCACTAGAATCAGCCAGCATGCCCGATCTACAGCCCTTGCGGACCTAACAAGATGATCAATGCCACACTGCTGCAGCGCATGATTGACGCCTCTAACGACGGGATCGTGGTGGCCGAACAGGAAGGCGACGACGACACCATCCTGATCTACGTCAACCCGGCCTTCGAGCGCCTGACCGGCTATGACGCCAACGACATCCTCTATCGCGACTGCCGCTTCCTGCAGAACGACGATCGCGACCAGGGCGCCCGGGTATTGATCCGCCAGGCGATCAAGGATGGCCTGCCAAGCCGGGAAATCCTGCGCAACTACCGCAAGGACGGCAGCGCGTTCTGGAATGAACTGTCCATTACCCCGGTGCTCAATGAGGCTGACAAGCGCAAGTATTTCATCGGCATCCAGAAGGATGTCAGCCGCCAGGTCGAAGCCGAACAGCGGGTAGTCGAGCTTGAGCGCCAACTGGCCGACGCCCGCGCGCGCATCGCGGCGCTGGAAGCCGACCAACGGTCTTAACAAACACGCCGTTTGGTTGTCCATGACGGTGAAGAAACGCATTCACGATTGTCACTTCGAGTTCGACCATGCAAGCAGATGCCCTTCTGACCCAGGATGAGCTGGACTTCATCCGCTCCATGCAGCACGCGGCCCAGCCCATCCCGGCTGAACCGGCGTCGCGCCTGATGGTCAATGGCGGCAGCGCAATCAAAAACCTGCTGACCCGACTGATCGCCGACGAGCAGGTAACCCTGCAGGCCCAGTTCAATAACCAGCAGATGACCTTTCCGCTGCAGTTGGTTGAAGACGAGTTCCATGCCCTGCACCTGCAACTGGGTGCACCGAACATCTATGAAGAAGGCGCCGTGGTTCGCCCCTGGCGCCTGACCCTGGAGCAACCGGTGGCACTGGAAGACGAGCTGGGCCTGAGTACCGGCTTGTGGGTGCGGGAAATCTCGTTCAAGGGTGTGTTGCTGGAAGTGCGCGAGCTGCCCGAACCACCAAAACACTTCGACCTCTGGTTCAGCCCCGACGGCGATGCCCCGATTGCCTTGCACGGCACCCTGCAGCGGCGCACCGGCGAACGCCTGGCCGCCTATAACCTGGGCCAGAGCTTGCCGGCTGAAATCGAGCGGCTACGCGAATACATTCTCCAGGCACACCGCCGCGCCCATCCGGAGCTGCACCCTCAAGAATCCAGGTGACCGGCCAGGTACTGCTGCAGCCGCCGGCGCATCAAGCGTCCTTCGCTGCCCAAACACGCGACTTGCGAGCCGATCAGGCTGTCCTGAGCCAGGTCCGCCGCCTCTCCCGCCAGCAACAACGGACACTCCAGTGCCAGCGCCAGGCGCGCCAGGCGCTTGGGTAAATCACTGGCCGGCGGATGATTGGAAAACAGCACCAGAGCATGCGGGGTCATGCGCTCGCAGACCAGGCCAAGCTCTTCCAGCGGCTGACCGAGGCCGAGCACGCTGATGGCGATTTCGCTGGTGCCGAGCAACAGCGCCGCCACTAGCAACTCAAGTTCCCGGCACTGGCCGGGGATCGCCGCCAGCAGCACGCGCACTTCCTGCTGCTCACGCGCCAGCTGCAAACGTTGCAACACCCGCCCGCGCAGGAAGCTGTCGAGAAACAGCCATTCACTGGCCTGGCCGAAAGCTTCGTGGGTACTGCGCAGCTCCTGCCAGACCGGCATAAGGATGTCCTGGAACACCACCAGCTGTGGATAACTGCTGAACACCTGGCCGTACACCCGCTCCAGGCGGCGCTCGTCGAATGCCCTCACGGCCTGGCGCAGCTGGGTTTGCCATTGGTTGAAATCGGCCTGGGATTCGTCGCTACGCGGTGACTGGCTTTCGCTCTTCAGATTCTGGCTTTTGGCCAAAATGCGCCCGACCTTGCTGACGGCAACCCCGCGCTCGATCCAGCCGAGGATGCTACGTACCTCGTCGATGTCCGCTTGCGAGTACAAACGGTGCCCACTTTCGGTGCGCGTGGGCTGAATCAGCCCATAACGGCGCTCCCAGGCACGCAGGGTGACCGGATTGATACCGGTCAGGCGGGATACTTCGCGGATCGGGAACAGTTCTTCGTGGTCAAACTCACGGGAATTCAATGAAGGCTGGTCTGGTTCGATCATTGCCGGGAAACCGCGGGTTTATGGGCCAATTGTCATTCTACTCCGCCAATCACCAGCACCACCATTGGCATTTCTAACAGGTGGGCGAGTACCAGCACTGACGAGTCAGCTTATTTAAGGAATAATCCGCGCCCGATTCTTGCATCGATTCTTGCACAGAAGCGAATACCGCCCAGCACCCCGGGCGGCGTTCAAGGGGCAGGCCTACCCGCCACGCCCAGTTGCCAGGAGATATACCATGTCTACCCCACCCGTAACCCTGATGGTTACCCGCCGCGTCGCCGATGGTCGCTACCAGGACCTGATGGCCTGGCTGCACGAAGGCGAACAGCTGGCCACCGACTTTCCCGGCTACCTGGGCTCGGGCGTGCTCGCGCCGCCGCCGCAAGGCGACGAATTCCAGATTATCTTCCGCTTTGCCAACGAGCAGACCATGCATGCCTGGGAGCATTCGGCCTCGCGCAAGGCCTGGCTGGCCCGTGGCAATGGCCTGTTCGCCGAGCCATCGGAACAGCGGGTCAGCGGCCTGGAAGGCTGGTTCGGCAATAACCCGGTGCAGCGCCCGCCGCGCTGGAAGCAGGCGGTGGCGATCTGGCTGGCGTTCTTTCCGGTGTCACTGCTGTTCAACCTGATCTTCGGCCACTGGCTGGGCGCGCTGGAGCTGGTGCCGCGCATCCTTCTCAGTACCCTGGGGCTGACGCCGTTGATGGTGTATTTCTTTATTCCATTGTCGACCCGCCTGCTGGCCAACTGGCTGAACGCCAGCCCCGCCCGCCCGGGGCCGCAGGGCGCGCGCAATCCCGCTTAGTTCGGGTATGCTGGGGGTTATCCAAGCGAACCAGTAAAAGTTGACCGCCCCCACCATGAACAGCCCAATTCTTGTCACCGGAGCCAGCCAGCGAGTCGGGCTGGCGCTGGCCCTGAACCTGGCGCAGGCCGGCCATACCGTGGTCAGCGCCAGCCGCAGCAAAAGCCCCGAGGCCGCGCACCCGAACATCATCCAGTTCCAGGCCGACCTGTGCCAGGAAGCCGACCGCCTGGCCCTGATCGAGCACCTGCAAAGCAATTACGACGGCTTGCGGGCGATCGTGCACAACGCCTCGTTGTGGCTCGACGATGACCTGGCCAACCTCAACACCATGTTCAAGCTGCACGTCGAGGCGCCCTACCACCTGAACCTGGCCCTCGGCGCGCAACTGGCCAAAGTCGACAAAGCCGACATCATCCATATCTGCGACGAGACCTCCTCGCGCGGCAGCGGCAGCCATATCGGCTATGCCGCCACCAAGGCCGCGCTGCAGAACATGGTGCTGTCGTTCGCTGCCAAGTACGCGCCGAGCATTCGCGTCAACGCGATCCTCCCGGGCTTGCTGATCCTCAAGGAAAACAGCGACGAGGCCTACCGCCAGCAGACCCTGAGAAAGGCCCTGCTGGAATTCGAGCCCGGCGCCCAGCCGCTGATCGATGCCGTGCGTTTTCTGCTCGACAGCCAGTACAGCACCGGCAGCAACCTGGTCATCAACGGTGGCCGCCACCTGAAAAACCGCATCGCGGTAGACTGAACTACCGCTGTCACGAGAACGTCCATGAACGATCAACAGAAACTCGAACTTGAAGCCGCCGCCTTCCGCCGCCTGGTTGCCCATCTGGACAGCCGCAAGGACGTGCAGAACATCGACCTGATGAACCTCGCCGGCTTCTGCCGCAACTGCCTGTCCAAATGGTACAAGGCCGCCGCCGACGAAAAGCAGATCGAGCTGAGCATGGATGAGGCCCGCGAAGTGGTCTACGGCATGCCTTACGCCGAATGGAAATCCCTTTACCAGCAAGAAGCCAGCGCCGAACAACAAGCGGCGTTCGCCAAAGGAAAACCCAATGACTGACCTGAGTACCCTGCGCGCCAGCCTGAAATCCGGCGAACATGCCTTCGCCGACACCCTGGCCTTCATCGCCGCCAACTACAGCTACCAGCCACAAGCCTTCAACAACGGCGGCGTCGACAACGCAGCCGGGCAAAACGAAGGTTCGTGCAAGACCCTGGGCCTGGCCCTGCTTGAGGGCCTGAGCGATGACGAAGCCCTGCTGGCGTTCGGCGAGCACTACCGCTCGGTGCTGGCCACCCCGCAAGGCAGCGACCACAGCAACATTCGCGCGTTGATCGAGCATGGCCTGGCGGGCGTCAAGTTCGCCGCCCAGCCGCTCAAGCGCCTGGGCTGATCAAGCGCCCTGGCGTGCCTTCGGCCAGTTGCCCGTGCTGCAACCAGTGCAGGGCAATTGGCCACAGCCGGTCCTGGAAGCGGCTGTGGAAAAAGGCGAAATGACCGATCCGGCTTTCATCGATATCCCCCGGGGCGATGCGCAGATGGCTGCGCTCACTGTCCTCGAAGTACGCCAGTAAGCGCTCGATCGCCGCCACCGTGCCAAACGGGTCGTCACTCAGGCTGATGGCCAGGGTTTGCGCCCTGACCCGGGCGAAGGGCAATTCACCCAGCGCCCGGCCACTGGGGCGCTGCTCATACGCCGCCGTGCGCGTACTCCAGTCGCGAACCACCCCGGCCGGGGTGTCTTCCAGCCAGCCCAGGCGCTTGCCGGGAAAGTAACCGAACACGCGGGTCAGCAACGGCATCAGCACGTGCCATTTGCCGAACAGTTGCCAGCGGCTGTCGGCGGCATAGTCGCGCCAGTAGGCAAACTGCGCGCCCACTGTGACCAGCCGGCGCAATTGCCCCGCCGAAGGCGCCAGCCCCGCCGCGCAACCGCCAAAACTGTGGCCGACCACATCGATGGGCTGGCCGCGGAACTCGCGCTGGGCACGTTGCAGGATGGCTTCGAAATCCAGCACGCCCCAGTCGCTCCAGGACGCCTGGAAATGGCGCATGGACGCCGGACGCGACTCACCGATGCCACGATAGTCATAGGTGATGACATCCAGGCCATGGCCGAACAGGTACTGGGCAAAACGGGCATAGTAGCTGCAGCGCACCGACGTGGCGGCATTGATGATCACCAGCGGGCGCGTGGCGTCCGGCACCTGCTGGCGCCAACAGAAACCGCCGAGGGCATAGCCATCGGCGGTGATCTCACGAAAGGCCTCGCCGCAGTTGCTGGCAACGGGCAAAGCCGGGAATGCTTCGAGACTGCTCATCGACCTCTGTCATGCCGAAGCCGCTACCCGCGGTGCAGGGACCTTGCGCAAACCGCTCAGTCGCGAGCCATCGTAGCGGGTTTCACGGAACAGGCGCCAGCGTCCGAACAGGCCATACACGTGCATCACCCGCCCCTGCTCGTGATAGCCCATGCGCAGATGCAGCTTGAGCGCCGGAATGTTGTGGGTTTCGCAGACGTCCACCACCTTGTGGCAGCCCTTTTCCCGCATGGCTTCCCACAAATTGACCTGGGCATCCACCGACAGCCGGGTGCCAAAGAAGGCACGGGTCATCTCGCCGCCGAACTCAAAGAACTCGCCGGGCTTCACCGGGAAGGTGCAGCCGTAGTAATGACGGTCGTGATAGTCGCGCATGCTGGCAAAAATAAACGCCACGGCGTCGCCCTGCTCGTCCAGGTACATGTGCCCGGTGTGACCTTCGGCGGCCAGTTCGCGCATGGTCTGCACGCGGTCGCCAAAATAGCGGGCGAAGGCATCGGCGTTGTCCGTGGTGATTTGCACCAGGCGCACCGCAGGATGCTCACGCAGATTGTGCGGCGGTACCGGGCTGATCAGGTCGCGCTCCATCCACAGCAACTCCCAATGGAAGAAGATGTAGCGCTCACACAGGGTTTTGAGGACCTTTTGCAGACCCTTTTGCCTGATCCGCTCTTTTAGTTTTTGCAGTCCACTCATGGTGCCTCCTGTCGAAACCTTGACGGTTTAAAGGGCATTTGAATGAGTGGTATAGATCAGTGCCGAGGAGGGGGTAGCAAAAGGCCACTGACATACTTGTTTCAAATTGTGTTTCGAGTTTGAAACTGTTGCCGCACCCGAGGAAAAACAGGTGCGACAACAAAGAGTTAGCAACGCCTAATTACAGCTCGACGCAGTCGAACCGTACGTCGGTCGCCACATCGGCGTCATAGTCAACATCCTGACGCTCGAAACCGAACAGGTTGAGGAACTGCTTCTTGTAACCGGCGTAGTCGGTCATTTCGAACAGGTTCTCGGTGGTCACCTGCGGCCACAGGGCCTTGCAGGCATCCTGTACGTCGTCACGCAGTTCCCAGTCGTCCAGGCGCAGGCGGCCTTTCTCGTCCAGCTGCGGCGCAGCACCGTCCGCACGGTACATACGGTCACGGAACATGCGATCCAGTTGATCCTGGGTCCCTTCGTGAACGCCCTTTTCCTGCATGATCTTGAAGACCATCGACAGGTACAGCGGCATTACCGGAATGGCCGAGCTGGCCTGGGTAACCACCGACTTGAGCACCGCCACGTTGGCGCTGCCACCGACCTTTTTGCTCAGGCGCAGGGCAGTTTCGTCCAGGTCCTGCTTGGCCTTGCCCAGGGCACCGTGCCAGTAGATCGGCCAGGTGATCTCGGTGCCGATGTAGCTGAAGGCCACGGTGCGCGCTTGCGGCGCCAGAACACCGGTGGCGTTCAGGGCGTCGATCCACAGCTCCCAGTCCTGGCCGCCCATGACGGTGACGGTGTCGGCAATTTCCTGTTCGGTAGCCGGCTCGATGGACGCCTCAATGATGGTGTCCTTGTTGGTGTCGATGGCGGTCGACTTGTACGGCTGGCCGATTGGCTTGAGCGCCGAGCGAACCAGCTCGCCGGCGCGCTCACCGGCCGAGGCAGGCAGTTTGCGCACTGGCGAGGCCAGCGAGTAGATCACCAGGTCGACCTGGCCGCCCATTTCGTTCTTGATCAGCTCGATGACCTTGGCCCGCGCTTCGTCAGAGAAGGCATCGCCATTGATCGACTTGCTGTACAGGCCTTCGGCCTTGGCGAACTTGTCGAAGGCGGCAGCGTTGTACCAGCCCGCGGTGCCGGCCTTGGTTTCAGTGCCCGGTTTTTCGAAGAACACGCCCAGGGTGTCGGCCTTGAAACCGAACGCTGCGGTGATGCGCGCTGCCAGGCCGTAGCCGCTGGATGCACCGATCACCAGTACTTTTTTCGGACCATCCTCGCGCACGCCCAGCTTGCGGGTGGCTTCGATCTGATCACGTACGTTCAGCTCGCAACCGGTCGGGTGCGTAGTGGTGCAGATAAAACCGCGGACTTTGGGATGGATGATGGCCAATGTCTGTACCTCGTCAGTGAATTTGCTGAGGGAGCCGAATCGCGTGGACTCGAGGTTCCGTTTGCTGTGAGGGTGAGACTACACCCGCAGCGTTGCCGACACATCCGGCTCCCTGGAATCCTGCAGGGCGCTACTTTGTCACAGCGCGGAAAACTTCAGCAACCGCTGATCTCAGACCCGGAACGCACCGATCAGACGCTTGAGTTCCAGCACCTGGGTCGACAGCTGGCGGCTGGCGTCCTCGGTCTGGTGCGCGCCCTGGGTGGTGTTTTCCGCCGCCCGGTTGATCTCGACGATGTTCTGGTCGATGTCATGGGCCACCGCCGTCTGCTGCTCCACTGCGGCGGCGATCTGCTGGTTCTGGTCGACGATACTGCCGATGGCGCCAAGGATGTTCTCCAGCGCCTGCTGCACCTGTTGCGACTCGCCGACGGTGCCCGAGGCCATCTGATGGCTGCTGTCCATGGCCTTGACGGCAGCCCCTACCCCGCCTTGCAGGCGCGAGATCATCTGCTCGATCTCCTCGGTGGAGTGCTGGGTGCGCTTGGCCAGGGTCCGCACTTCATCGGCGACCACGGCAAAGCCACGACCCTGCTCACCCGCCCGGGCCGCTTCGATAGCAGCGTTGAGGGCCAGCAGGTTGGTCTGCTCGGCGATGCTCTTGATCACCTCCAGCACCCGGCTGATAGCCTTGCTGTCGCTGGCCAGCTGGTTGATCACCGCCACCGACTGGTCGATTTCGCCGGCCAGGCGGGCGATATTGCCCTGCTGAGTTTGCACCAGGCCGCGGCCGCTGACAGTTTCGCGGTTGACGCCGTGGGCGCTGCTGACTGCCGCCGCGGCGCTGCGCGCTACCTCCTGGGCGGTGGCCGACATCTGGTTCATGGCCGTGGCCACCTGTTCGATCTGCCCACGCTGGCCGCTGACCGCCTGGTTGCTGCGCGCCGACACCGCGTGCACCTGCTCGGCCTGGCGCTCGACCTCGGCGACGGTGTGGCCGACCTGTTCGATCAGGTCATGAATGCGCCGCACGGTGCCGTTGAATACCTGGCCCAACTCGCCCAGTTCATCGCGGCTGCTGGCCTGGAAGTTCACCGTCATGTCACCGGCAGCGACCTTGTCCATCACCGCGCCGAGGCTTTTGAGGGTGTTGCGGGTCGAGGCGTAGAAGCCGCTGTAGAGGTAGACAATCAGCAGGAACACCGCGGCCAGCGCGCAGACCTGCAGGATCATGTGCGAGCGGTGTTCCGCCAGGCGTTGCTCGAGCTGGTGGCCGAGGAACTCGCCGACGGCGCTGTTGAGCGTGTAGGTCTGCTCGATCAAACCGCTGAACTGCTTGTAGAACCCCGGCCAGGGCGCGTCGAGGGTGTCGGCGACCACGACCTGCTCCTCGATCAGTTCACTGGCCTGCTTGAGCGACGCCTGGCTGCTGCTGGCCAGGCTGCCCAGCCGCGCTTGCGCGCCGGGCTCGGTAGCCAGCGCTTCATCCAGGCGGATGGCGTAGTCGGCGCCGAGTTTTTCCAGTTTCTGCAGCAGGTCATCGAAGCGTGCGCTGGACGCCGAATTGACAAAGCCCTGGCCCAGCGAATACGAGCCGATCGCCCGTCCCTCGCCGAGGGTCTGGGTCACCTGCGCAGTGACCGTGGTCATCAGTTCACTGAGCTGGCGAATCGCCGAGTCACTGTCCTGGCTGAGCCCGGACTGGCTGGCAACCACTTTGCTGAGCACCTGGGCCTGGCCCAGCAGCTTGTCGAAAAACGCCACCTTGCTGGACAGCGAAGACTCGCCCTGGGCCGCCTTGAGGGTCTCGAGCATCTCGCTGCGCTTGTCATCAAAAGCCTTGACCTGTGCTTCATCGCCGCTCATTGCCGCCAAGGCGGACAGGCGCCGCTGCACCTGTTGCTCGACGCCGGCTATCTGCGTCTCGAGATCCGCGGCCTTGCCCGATTGGCCGAGCACGGCATTGATCTGCACCAGGTTGCCGAGGGCTTCCACCTCGCCGCGCAGGGCCAGGCTGCTGGCCAGCAACTCCAGGCTCTGCAGCTCGGTGCGGGTGGCGTGGAACTGCGCATAGGAATCGCGGACCAGGTAATAGTTGGTCACCAGCATGGGCAGGAAAAACAGAATACTGATCAGGCTGAACTTCATCCCGAAGCTCAGTCGGTTCATCAACGCGATGGCCGGATACAACAGGCTGTTCACAGGTGGCGCCCTCCGATTCTTATTGTTCTGCGCACAGTGGCACAAGGCCACTGAGTGTATTCAGCAGCACCTGTATAGCGCATATCGGATCGGGGGTTTGTAACTTAAGGTTAACCGGCTGCGGAGCGACCAACGGCCGCTCCGTCACGACTCTTAGCCAAGCACGGTCCACAGGGCGAAACAGGCGTACCAGAGCACTGCCGAGCGCAGCAGCAACTCCCAGAGGTTATCCAGCCCGAGCAGACCATCGGGGCCTGCCGACGTGCTGGCCGGCAAATCACCGGCTACACGGCCAACTGTGCTGATCAAGCCGGCGGCACTGATGTGCCAGTTGAGCAGTTCATGCAGCATCACCCGGCTGACCGCGACGAAGTTGCCAACCAGGGCAAAACTCACGCCCAGCACGCGCACCGGCGCCCAGTCAAAGGCGTGGCGCAGTTGCAAGGCATGCTCGCGCAACGCAGGGGTGCGCCCATGTTCGGCGGTCAGCGCCAATAGCCGATAGGCCAGGGCAGCCGCCGGGCCGAGCAGGAAGTACCAGAAAATCACCGCGAAAAAGCTCTGGTAGGCCTGCCACAACAGGTTGCCCTGCACCCGCTCCAGCAGTGCCTGGGCATCGTCGGCGGTCAGGCCCAGGTCGCGCTCGGCGACATGCACTGCCGCTTGCTCGTCACCACGGCGCCAGGCATCGCGAAACGGTCCTTGCGCGGCCTTGATGTCGCCACGACCGAGGCTGTAGATCAGCACCAGCAGGTGCACCGGCAAGGCCAGCAAACCGTAGGCCACCGGCTCCAGCACGTGCAGCAGCAAGGCCAGCAGGCCCACCGGCAGCAACACCAGGATGCCCAACACCCACCAGGGGTGGCGTCTGCCGTCACGCTCCAGGCGCGCAAGCTCGGTGACGAAAAAACCGTCGCGTTGCAGGCGCTGGCGCAGGGCCGAGAACTTCTCGAACCACAGCACCAGCAACAGCACCAGAAAACTCATGGGTGTTCCTCCTTGTCCTTGAGGCCGGCGCGGTAGCGCGGCCAGTCAAATGCATCACCAGGGTCGGTCTTGCGTCCCGGGGCAATGTCGCTGTGGCCCTGAATCCGTTCAGTGCCAATGGCTGGCCAGGCAGCCTGGATCTGCCGGGTCAATGTTTGTAGCGCCTGATACTGGGCATCGGTGAAAGGCAATTCATCAGTGCCTTCAAGCTCGATACCGATGGAAAAGTCGTTGCATGCCTCACGCCCGTCGAAACAGGACACTCCGGCATGCCAGGCGCGGTCCAGACAAGAGACAAACTGAGTGACCTTGCCGTCACGTTCGATGAGAAAGTGCGCCGACACGCGCAGGTGCTGGATACCTTCGAAATACGGGTGTTCGCTGGCATCCAGGCGGTTCTGGAAAAATTCCTGGACCTTGCCGGTACCGAACTGCGCTGGCGGCAAGCTGATGTTGTGGATAACCAGCAGGGAGATGACTTCGCCCTCGGCGCGGGCATTGCAGTTGGGCGAGGGACAGTGGCAAACGCCGGCGAACCAGCCAGTAGCGCGGTCCAGTTGCATAGAAAATCCTGAGACACGGGGGCACTGGCTCAGTATGCCCCGTGGTGACGCGGGATGCATCGTTAAAACGCGCAGGAAACTAGCGTGCCTGCGCCTGGCGTAACTGGCTGAGCACAGAGTCCAGGGCCCGGTCGAACAGCAGGGTGTCGTCCAGCTGGCGCACATGCCCGCGGCGCAAGGCCACGGCCAGGGCCATGCGCGACCATTCGCGGACCTTGAGGCCGGTACGGTTGACGAAGATGAAACGGTCGGTGCTGTCGATCTGGGCAATCAGCTTGCAGCGCTGCACCTCGTCTTCATCGAGCAGCTCGACCCAGGCACCGATGCGCAGGCGCTCGACCTGCAGCAATGCCGGGTCGTCATCGGCCAGGCGTACCTGGGCTGCTTGCGGCTCGCCGGCCTCAGGCGCGCGCAGGACGATTTCATCAAGCACCAGCACCCGCTCGCTGACGTCGTTGGGCACCACCCGCCCACCGACCACCGGCGTATCGAACATCTGCACATGGAGAATTTCAAGCTGGGCAAAGAATTCGCTGGTGGCAAACGGATCGAACGCGGCGCTGGCCAGGCCATCGCGCAAGGCCTTGAGCAGGCCCGGCACCAGCTCCAGCAGGCGCAGGCGCGCTACGTCTTCAGTGTGCGGTTGCACGCTCCAGATCAGCTCATCCATGGTCTCCAGGGCTTCGAGCCACTGGCTGGAGGTGTCGCCATGCTTGAGGCAGGCCAGCAACAGCACCTGGCTCCAGGCCTCTTCAAGCAAGCGCACCACCACCCGCGGCAGCGAGCGGCCAAGCAGGCGTCGGTTGAGCTCCTGCTGCACCCGCTGACGGGCCAGGGCGGTACGTGCGCGGCCTTCTTCAGCGTCGCGGGTGCGTTGTTCGAGCAGCTCATTGCGACGTCGCTCATCACTGCTGAAGGCGAGAAATTCGGCGAGCAGTTCGGAAAATATCGCTGGGTCGTCGACAAAGTCGTTGAGCAGGCGCTGGACGATTTTTTCTACCCGCAGGTACAGGCTGTCGCGCTGGCAATCATCGCTGGCGCCCCAGCCCATGGCCGCCGTGGCGATTTCGTTGAGCAGGCGCCGGGCCGGATGGCTGCTGCGGCTGAAAAAACTCTTGTCGAGGACCGCGACCTTGAGCATCGGGATTTGCATGCGGCCGATCAGGGCGCGCAGTGAACGCGGCAGGTTGCGATCGGCGAGGATGAACTCGAAGAGCATGGCGATCAGGTTGATGACATCTTCGTCGACCACCTCGATCTTGCGGTAGGTGCCGCTCTTTACGCTGACCCGGGTCAGCAACTGTTCAAGCTGCTGGTGCAGGTCGAAGTCATCGGTCTGCGCTGTCGGCGGCACGTAATGCTGCAGGTGCGAAAGCAGGCGCAACAGGTCACGGGTGCTGATCGCCTGGACCTGCTCACAGGCCTCCAGGCGCGGGGCAACTCGCCCGCGCACCGGCGACAGCAGCGCCTGCAACGAGGCAAATACCGCCTGGCCGTTGGCATCCAGCGGATCACTGGGCGATTGCTGGTCGGTTGTGCTGGCCGCAGCCTCGCGCTCAGCCGGCGGGCGGTCCTGGGCGCGGCGTCGCGGCACGGCCTTGAGTTCGGGCAACACGCCGGTGGCAATCAGCAACTGGTTGGCCTCGCCGTACAACTGGTCGGCATCGTGCAGCACATAGCGCTCAAACAATTTGAGGATGATCAGCTTGACCTTGATGCCCACGCCCAGGCTGCGCCCGGCGCGCAAAAAATAATCGCACAGCATCGCCGGGCCCAGCGGGTTGCGCGGATCGTCCAGGGCCTGGCCGACCAGGGCGCTGAAGCGCAAGGTCAACTGGTTGAGGGCGATACCGTCGCGGGCCAGCACCCGCGCGACCATGGCATCCAGGGCCACGGTACGTTCCAGCTCGTCATTGGCCACCAGCGCCAGGCGGTCGTAGCCATGGCTGTGCAGGGCCGGCAGGGCCTCGGGCTGGCCGATCTGCACGAACGCTTCATAGAAATGGTCGAGGTAACCGCGCTCGATGTTCTTGCGCTTGAGGCGCAGGTCGCGCATGGCTTCGAAAAGGATGTTCTGTTCAACGTTGCTCGCGGCCTTGTCGGCCATCTCGAACAGGGTGTCGTCGGCGTTGTCGAACAACGCCTGCAGGCCCTGGCGCAGTTGCAGCGCGGCCTTGTCACGTACCTGCAGAAGCACCACCGGCAGACGAGCGAGGGGCGCTGTGTGCGCCTGATCGGTGATGGCCTTGATCGGCACCACCTTCCCGTCGTTGTGCATCCTGGTCTCCTTGCAGGTTCGATTTTGAGCTTTTTAGCGGTCGTCAAAGCTATGACGCCAAATACAAGGCGCATTATCGAGTAAAAACCTCCTGCTCGCCAGTGCGCACATGCCGCTGCTGATAGACCGGTGCCCGGACAAAAAGCTCAGTTGGCCTGACCAAAGGTCAAGCTTTGGCCGCCACTACAGTGTTTGCTGCAAGCGCGGGCTGCCCTGCCCTATAATCGCCAGCACTTAGCTTGTGGAGCCCGCCATGCCGAATTTACGCCTCGCCGACCTGACCGCCGAAATCGAAGCCAACGTGCGCCGTGCGTTGCTTGAAGACATCGGCAGTGGCGACATCACCGCCCAGTTGATCCCGGCCGAGCGCCTGGCCAAGGCCACCATCATTACCCGCGATGACTGCGTGATTGCCGGCACGGCCTGGGTCGACGCGGTGTTCCGCCAACTCGACCCACGGGTTGCGGTGCACTGGCAGGTCGCTGATGGCGAGCGCGCCAGCGCCAACCAGGTACTGTTCCACCTTGAAGGCCCGGCCCGATCCTTGCTCAGTGGCGAGCGCTCGGCGCTTAACTTCCTGCAGATGCTCTCAGGCGTCGCCAGCCACGCGCAGTTCCTCGCCGACAAGGTCGCCGACACCCAGGTCAAACTGCTCGACACCCGCAAGACCCTGCCCGGCCTGCGCCTGGCGCAAAAGTACGCGGTCACCTGCGGCGGCTGCCATAACCACCGCATCGGCCTCTACGACGCCTTCCTGATCAAGGAAAACCACATCGCCGCCAGCGGTGGCATCGCCCAGGCGATCAGCGCCGCGCACCGCATTGCCCCGGGCAAGCCGGTAGAAATCGAGGTCGAAAGCCTGGATGAGCTCAAAGAAGCGCTGGAAGCGGGCGCCGACATCATCATGCTCGATGAACTGAGCCTGGACGACATGCGCGAAGCGGTGCGCCTGAATGCCGGCAAGGCCAAGCTGGAAGCCAGCGGCGGGGTGACGGAAAGCACCTTGCGGGTGATCGCTGAAACGGGTGTCGACTACATCTCCATCGGAGCGATGACCAAGGATGTGAAGGCGGTGGACCTGTCCATGCGCCTGAGCCTCTGAGGCAGAATGCAGAGACAAAAAAACCGGCCATCAGGCCGGTTTTTTTGTTCACCATCAAACCTGTCAGAGCGCTGCGTTCTGCAGCCCATCCAGGTAACGCTCGACATCCAGCGCGGCCATGCAGCCGGCACCGGCCGAGGTGATGGCCTGGCGGTACACGTGGTCAGCCACGTCACCGGCAGCGAACACACCTTCAACGTTGGTCGCGGTGGCGTTGCCGTCACGGCCACCGTTGACTACCAGGTAGCCGTCTTTCAAGGTCAATTGGCCTTCGAACAGCGAGGTGTTCGGGGTGTGACCGATGGCGATGAACACGCCGTCGACCTTGATTTCGTCGAAGCTGCCGTCGTTGTTCTTCAGGCGCGCACCGGTGACGCCCATGTCGTCGCCCAGCACTTCGTCCAGGGTGGCATTGAGTTTCAGCTCGATCTTGCCTTCGGCCACGCGGGCGTTGAGCTTGTCGATGAGGATCTTCTCGGCACGGAAGGTCTCGCGGCGGTGAACCAGGGTGACCTTGCTGGCGATGTTGGCCAGGTACAGGGCTTCCTCGACAGCAGTGTTGCCACCACCGACCACGGCGACCGGCTTGTTGCGGTAGAAGAAACCGTCGCAGGTCGCGCAGGCGGAAACGCCTTTGCCCATGAACGCTTCTTCCGATGGCAGGCCCAGGTAGCGAGCGCTGGCGCCGGTGGCGATGATCAGTGCGTCGCAGGTGTAGGTGGCGCTGTCGCCCTTGAGGGTGTACGGCTTGCTGGCCAGGTCAACGGCGTTGATGTGGTCGAACACCACTTCGGTTTCGAAACGCTCGGCGTGTTCCTGCATGCGTTGCATCAGCGCCGGGCCGGTCAGGCCGTGGGCGTCGCCCGGCCAGTTGTCGACTTCGGTGGTGGTGGTCAGCTGGCCGCCAGCTTGCATGCCGGTGATCAGCAGCGGCTTGAGGTTGGCGCGCGCGGCATAGACGGCGGCGCTGTAACCGGCAGGGCCGGAACCGAGGATGATCACTCGCGAATGGCGTACTTCAGACATGTCACACTCCTGTCGAGCTGGCACTTGCTGGCCAGCATCGTTTTGCCGGGATTGCCGGCTGGAATAAAAAAGAACCTGCGAAGCACTTGGGGAAGGCTTTGGGTCGCAGGTCCTGAAAAGCGTTAAGCCACAGCCTTACAGGCTGGCGGCGTTCTCGGCCAGGTAGTCGGCAACGCCCTTGGCGTCGGCCTTCATGCCTTTCTGGCCCTTGCGCCAACCGGCCGGGCAGACCTCGCCGTGCTGTTCGGTGAACTGCAGGGCTTCGACCAGGCGGATCATCTCGTCGACTTCACGGCCCAGCGGCAGGTTGTTGACCACCTGGTGCTGGACAACGCCTTGCTGGTCGATCAGGAACGAGGCACGCAGGGCCACGCCGTCATCGTGCTCGATACCGTAGGCACGGGTGATCTCGTGCTTGACGTCGGCGACCATGGTGAACTCGACCGCGCCGATACCGCCCTTCTCCACCGGCGTGCTGCGCCAGGCGTGGTGGGTGAACTGCGAGTCGATGGAAACACCGACCACTTCCACACCCAGCTCGCGGAACTTGTCCATGCGGTTGTTGTGAGCAATGATTTCCGACGGGCAGACAAAGGTGAAGTCCAGCGGCCAGAAGAACAGCACGACGTACTTGCCGCGCAGGGAAGAAAGCTTGAAGCTGTCGACGATCGAACCGTCGCCCAACACTGCCGCCGCGTCGAAATCAGGGGCTTGCTTGTTGACCAGAATGCTCATGGAAACTCCTTGAAAGTCAGAATTCGAAGGCGTTGAAAAGATGTGCGCACTTTAGCGAGGTGGCAGAGATTAAGGAAATATCCTTAGACAATCCACCTTATAGGCCGGCTCTATTCATCAGCAAAGGCGCGCGCGGTTTATCTATGAGCCCTGGCCGCAGATGCTGCCGAGGTTTTGTTACAGCCCGTTTCTCGCTCTGCGCCGCGCTTTCGCCCGTCGCGCAAACTCGGTAAGGTCAGCGCGTTTGCCTTTACCCGGAGCCTTCCCTTATATGCAAGCCCCTGTCCTCTCTGGCCCACAGTACCTGCGTGAAGGGCTGAAACTGGTCCTGAGCCCGAGCCTGCGCCTGTTCGTGTTGCTGCCGCTGGCAGTCAACCTGCTGCTGTTCGTCGGCCTGATCTACCTGGCCGGCCACCAGTTCAGCCTCTGGGTCGACTCGCTGATGCCCAGCCTGCCGAGCTGGCTGAGTTTTCTCAACTACGTGCTGTGGCCGCTGTTCGTGGTGTTGGTGGGGCTGATGGTGTTCTTCACCTTCACCATGCTGGCCAACATCATTGCCGCGCCGTTCAATGGTTTCCTGGCGGAAAAGGTCGAAGTGGTGGTGCGCGGCACCGATGACTTTCCGGCCTTCAGTTGGGCCGAACTCACCGCCATGGTGCCCCGTACCCTGGGCCGCGAAGCGCGCAAGCTGGGCTACTTCCTGCCACGGGCGATCGGCCTGTTCATCCTCTCGCTGATCCCGGTGGTGAACATCATCGCCGCGCCGCTGTGGCTGCTGTTCGGGATCTGGATGATGGCCATCCAGTACATCGACTACCCGGCCGACAACCACAAGATGAGCTGGCAGGACATGCTCGCCTGGCTGCGCGAAAAGCGCTGGCAGAGCCTGGGTTTTGGTGGCTCGGTGTACCTGGTGCTGCTGGTGCCGTTCCTCAACATCCTGATGATGCCGGCAGCAGTGGCTGGCGCCACGCTGTTCTGGGTCCGCGAGCGTACCTGAAGCAGCGCCGCGTAGCCGCCCGGCTACGCGGCACTACCATCAGCTCGACAGCTGGTTGGAAAACTGCCCTACCGCGTTGACCACCTTCTGTGCACCGTCCTGAATCTCGACGATCACCGTGCCGGTCTGCCCGGCCAGTGACAGGCCCTGCTCGGCCTGGCGCTTGCTGCTGTCGATGATGTCCACCGCTGCCTTGGCCAGTTGTTCGTTCTGCTGCACCACCCGGGCGATTTCCTCGGTGGCGGTGCTGGTGCGCGAGGCCAGTTGCCGGACCTCGTCGGCGACCACGGCAAAGCCGCGGCCCTGCTCACCGGCACGTGCGGCCTCGATGGCGGCGTTGAGGGCCAGCAGGTTGGTCTGCCCGGCAATGTCGCTGATGGTCTTGATGATCGAGCCGATCACCTGCGACTGCTTGTCCAGCGCCTCGATGCCTTCGGCAGCCTCCTGCATGTAAGTTTCCAGGCCGCGCATGACGTCAACGGTCTGGGTCACCACTTCGGTGGCCTTGCGCGCACAGGCGTCGGTTTCCAGCGAGGTGGTGTAGGCAATGTCGGCGGCCTGGGCCACGGCCGTTTCCTGGTTGACCTGATCGGTGATCACGGTGGCGAACTTGACCACTTTGTAGAGCACGTCGTGGGCATCGATGATCGGGTTGTAAGACGCCTCCAGCCACACCACGCGGCCATGGGCATCAATGCGCTTGAAGCGTTCGGCGACGAACTCACCACGGCGCAGCTTGTCCCAGAACGCGTGATAGCCCACCGAGTTGTACTCTTCCGGCTCGCAGAACAGACGGTGATGCTTGCCCACCACCTGGTCGAGCTTGTAGCCCATGGTCTGCAGGAAGCGCTCGTTGGCGGCCAGCACCTCACCGTTGAGGTTGAACTCGATCACCGCCGTGGAGCGCATCAGCGCCTTGATCAGGCTCTCGTGCTCGCGGGAGGTTTCAATGGTGCGGGTCAGGTCGCTGGAGTGCAGGGTGAAATACTTGATGCGCCCTTCGCTGTTTTTCACCGGCTGCAGGATCGAGCGCAGCCAGGCCTCTTCGCCATTGCCCCGCAGCAGGCGGAAAGCACCATTGAGATGCTCGCTACGGGCAATGGCGTGCTTCATGCGCTGGTAAAAGTCGAGTTGCTTGACGTGCGCCGGGACGATTTCCTCGATGTTGCGGCCAATCAGTTGATGGCTGCTGTAGAGCATCTCTTTTTCGAAATTGCTGTTGACCGATTCGATGCGCCCCTGCGGATCGAGCTGCAGCACCAGCATCTCACTGTCGAGGCTGCACTTTACTTGCTCCACTGATTGCAGTTCTTCGCGCAGCCGGAGGATTTCTTGCTTGAGTTTGCTGTTGAACATGACGCTCTCCCGGAGCGAAATCAGTCATTCGAATGCTTCTGCATCGGCTGGCGGACCTGCAATCTTGAGTCACTTGCTGGGAAATATTTGCGCACCTGTAATCGCCAGTAATCAGGCGTCATCGATCTGTCATTTTGCGGTCATAGAGCGGCAATCGGCACGGTCGAAACTGGCTTCATGAGCACACCGCCCCTGCATGTCACCCTGATCAGCGAAACCTTCCCACCCGAGATCAACGGCGTGGCCAACACCCTTGGCCGCCTCAGCGATGGCTTGCGATCGCGCGGCCATCGGGTCGAGTTGGTGCGCCCGCGGCAAGCGGCCGAACTGCCCTCGGCCAGCGACGACAACCTGCTGCTGTGCCGCGGCTGGCCGTTGCCGGGGTACCCGGGTTTGCAATGGGGCCAGGTGTCGATGCACAAGCTGCTGCGCCGCTGGCGCCGGCAGCGCCCGGACGTACTGTACATCGCCACCGAAGGCCCGCTGGGCCTGAGCGCTCTGCGCGCGGCGCGGCGCCTGGGGATCGCCGTGGTCAGCGGTTTTCACACCAATTTCCAGCAGTACTCCAGCGAATACGGCCTGGGCCTGCTGGCGCGCCTGCTGACCCACTACCTACGCTGGTTCCACCGGCGCACCCACAGCACCCTGGTGCCCAGCCCAAGCCAGCGCCTGGAGCTGGAACGGCGCGGCTTCGACAACCTCAGCCTGATGGCCCGGGGAGTCGATAGCCAGTTGTTCAACCCGGCGCGGCGCAGCCAGGCGCTGCGTGAGCAATGGGGGGTGGGCGCCGATGATATTGCCCTGTTGCATGTCGGACGCCTGGCCGCCGAGAAGAACCTAGGTTTGCTGCAACCTTGCCTGGACGCCCTGCAACAGCAGTATCCGCAACGGCGCATCAAATTGATCGTGGTCGGTGACGGGCCGCAACGCAGCGTGCTCGAACAACGCCTGCCGGGCGCAATATTCTGCGGCGCCCAGCGCGGCGAAAGCCTGGCTGAACACTATGCATCAGGGGATATTTTTGTGTTTCCCAGCCTGACCGAAACCTTCGGCAACGTCGTGCTAGAAGCCTTGGCCTCAGGCCTGGGTGTGGTTGCCTACGATCAAGCCGCGGCAGCCCAGCACATTCGCCACGGGCATAGCGGTGCGCTGGCCATGCCGGGGGATGCAGCAGCCTTTATCGATGCCGCCTGCTGGTTGCTGGAAGAGCCGGAAACTCTGCGCCGGGTGCGCCTCAATGCCCGCCAGCACGCCAGCCGCCAAGGCTGGCCGGCGATTGTCGAACAGTTCGAAGCGCACCTGCAGGCAGCCTGTCGCCAGGACCAGGGCAGCATTGCGCGCCCAGGCCCGGCGACACTTGCGATCAAACCAGGGTCGTCAACGCCTCACGGCTGAACGGCAGGATGTCTTGCTCGCGGCCATCGCGCACCTTGGCGGCCCACTCCGGGTCGACCAGCAGCGCCCGGCCCACCGCCACCAGGTCGAACTCATCGTTGTTCAGGCGCTTGAGCAGGTTCTCTAGGCTGGCCGGTTGCGCCACCTTGTCGGTCGCCACCATGAACTGCAGGAACTCGCCATCCAGGCCAACGCTGCCGACGGTGATGGTCGGCTTGCCGGTGAGCTGGCGGGTCCAGCCGGCCAGGTTGAGGTCCGAACCTTCGAACTCCGGCTCCCAGAAGCGCCGGGTCGAGCAGTGGAAGATATCCACACCGGCGTCTACCAATGGCTGCAGGAAGGCGCCGAGGGCCTCGGCGCTCTGTACCAGGCGGGCGCTGTAGTCCTGCTGCTTCCACTGCGAAAAGCGGAAAATGATCGGGAATTCCGGGCCCACCGCCGCACGCACCGCCTGGATCAGTTCGATGGCAAAACGCGAACGGCCGGCCAGGTCGCCGCCGTACTCATCCGTGCGCTGGTTGCTGGCCTCCCAGAAGAACTGGTCAATCAGGTAGCCGTGGGCACCGTGGATCTCGACGCCATCCATGCCGATGGCCTGGGCATCGCGAGCGGCCTGGGCAAACGCCTCGATCACTTCGCGGATATCGGCCTTGCTCATGCCGTGCACCACAACCTGGCCATCCTTGAACTTTTCGCTCGGGCCGTAACCCGGCACGCTGGCGTCCGGCTCGGTGCCCAGGCGGCGCACGCTGCCCACGTGCCAGAGCTGCGGCACGATGCGCCCGCCTTCGGCGTGCACGGCATCGACGACATTCTTCCAGCCAGCCAGGGCGTCGTCGCCGTAAAAACGCGGCACATTCGGGTAGCCGTTGGCAGCCTGGTGACCGACGGTGGTGCCTTCGGTGATGATCAGCCCAACGCCGGCAGCGGCGCGGCGGCGGTAGTACTCGACCACTTGTGCGTGGGGCACGCCGCCAGGGCAGAAGGTGCGGGTCATCGGTGCCATGACCACGCGGCTTGGCAGCTCGAGGGCGCCCAATTGGAAGGGTGTGAACAGTGCGGTGGCGGACATGCGGCGCTCCTGGGAAGAGGGAATGCGCCTGAGGATAGGGTGAGCCGTTCGGGTGGCCCAGTACTATTGATCTGGGTGATTAAACAGCATCGCGGGGCTAGCCCCGCGATCAACCGATCAGGCCAAGGCCTTCTCGATCGCCTGCACCACCGCCGGATCATCCGGCGCGGTACGCGGCGAGAAGCGCGCCAATACCCGGCCGTCCTTGCCAACCAGAAACTTCTCGAAGTTCCAGGTGATATCGCCAGGGAACTCGGCACCTTCACCGGCCAGCAAACGGTACAACTGATGGCGGTCATGACCATTGACCTCCAGCTTGCTGCCCAACGGAAAGGTCACGCCGTAGTTCAGGCTGCAGAACTTCTGGATTTCTTCTTCAGTGCCCGGCTCCTGCCCGGCAAACTGGTTGCACGGCAGGCCCAGTACGCTGAAACCTTTGCCCTTGTACTGCTGATAGAGGTTTTCCAGCGCCGCGTACTGCGGGGTCAGGCCACACTTGGAGGCGACATTGACCACCAGCACCACCTGGCCCTTGAACGGCGCCAGAGGCAACTCCTGGCCATCCAGTGCCTGCAACTTCAGGTCGTGAAATGCACTCATGACGTACTCCCCTTTCCAGATCCCGGTTGTCGCTGCGGGCTGCAATCAATAAAACCAGCCCATTAAAAAGGCGCCCTGCCAAGCCGTCTTCCCCTGCTGGAGTGCGACGGACTTGCCCGGGCGCCTTCGCGACTCTCTGAGCTTAGCGCAGAAAATCAGTGGTGATGGCCACCTTCGCCATGGATGTGGCGATGAGCGATTTCTTCTTCGCTGGCATCACGAACATCGACGACCTTGACCTTGAAGTTCAGGCGCTGGCCAGCCAGTGGGTGGTTGCCATCAACGGTGACGTCGTCGCCGTCCAGGTCGCGAATGGTGACGATCTGCATCTGGCCATCCGGCGCCGAAGCGTGGAACTGCATGCCCACTTCCAGCTCGTCGACACCTTCGAACATGCTGCGGTTCAGGGTGCTGACCAGCTCGGCCAGGTATTCGCCGTAGGCGTCTTCCGGCTCGACGGCAACGTCCAGCTCGTCACCGGTGGTTTTGCCTTCCAGGGCTTTTTCCAGGCCCGGGATGATGTTGCCTGCGCCATGCAGGTAGACCAGCGGAGCGCCGCCGGCGGAGCTGTCGATGACCTCACCAGCGTCGTTGGTGAGGGTATAGTCGATGGAGACAGCCTTGTTGGCGGCGATCAGCATGGGGCGAGACCTTTTGCATAAGAATGTAGAACGAACAAGTGTAACCAAGGCATCGCCTGAAAGCGAACGCAACCCGGACAAACGGGTTGCCGGATACTTCAGCCAGGTGCTGGGTTTCCATCAGGACGAGGACGGCCACTGGGTGGTCGAGCTGTCGTGCGGACACACCCAGCACCTGCGCCATCAGCCGCCCTGGCAATCACGCAGCTGGGTGCTCGACCCCGAGCAACGCCAGCAACGCATCGGCCAGGCATTTGCCTGTGGCTGGTGCGCTCAGGGGGCCGATAGCGCTACCCTTGGCAATTGATTCTTTGCACAGCTCATTTCGAGAAGCTCGCATGCAGACATTTTTTATCGCGCCGACCGACTTTGGGGTCGGCCTGACTTCGATCAGCCTGGGCCTGGTGCGCACCCTGGAGCGCGCCGGCCTCAAGGTCGGCTTCTTCAAGCCGATCGCCCAGCCGCACCCGGGCGATACCGGCCCGGAACGCTCCACCGAACTGGTTGCCCGCACCCATGGCCTGAAGCCGCCCCAGCCGCTGAGCCTGGCCCATGTCGAGCGCATGCTCGGCGATGGCCAGCTGGATGAACTGCTCGAGGAGATCATCACCCTGTACCAGCAGGCCTGCGTCGGCAAGGACGTGGTAGTGGTCGAAGGCATGGTCCCGACCCGCCACGCCAGCTACGCCGCGCGGGTCAACCTGCACCTGGCCAAGAGCCTGGATGCCGAGGTGATCCTGGTCTCGGCGCCGGAAAACGAAGTGCTCACCGAGCTGTCCGGGCGCGTCGAGCTGCAGGCCCAGTTGTTCGGCGGCCCGCGCGACCCGAAAGTGCTTGGGGTGATCCTCAACAAGGTGCGCACCGACGAAGACATGAACGCCTTCGCCGCGCGCCTGACCGAGCATTCGCCGCTGCTGCGTGGCGGCGACTTCCGCCTGCTCGGCTGCATCCCGTTCCAGGCCGGCCTCAACGACCCGCGCACCCGCGACGTCGCCGAGCTGCTCGGTGCCCAGGTGCTCAACGCCGGTGACTACGAAACCCGGCGCATGAACAAGATCATCATCTGTGCCCGGACCGTGGCCAACACCGTGCCGCTGCTCAAGCCCGGCACCCTGGTGGTGACCCCGGGTGATCGCGACGACATCATCCTCGCCGTGAGCCTGGCGGCGATCAACGGCGTACCGCTGGCCGGCCTGCTGCTGACCAGCGACAGCAAGCCCGACCCGCGCATCCTCGAACTGTGCCAGGGCGCGCTGCTGGCCGGCTTGCCGATCCTCTCGGTGAGCACCGGCTCCTACGACACCGCCAACCAGCTCAATGGCCTGAACAAGGAAATCCCGGTGGATGACCGTGAGCGCGCCGAGCTGATCACCGATTTCGTCGCCAGCTACCTGGACGCCGACTGGCTGCACCAGCGCTGCGGCACCCCGCGCGAACTGCGCCTGTCACCAGCGGTGTTTCGCTACCAGTTGATCCAGCGCGCCCAGCAGGCCAACAAACGCATCGTCCTGCCCGAAGGCGCAGAACCGATGACCGTGCAGGCCGCCGCCATCTGCCAGGCTCGCGGCATCGCCCGCTGCGTGTTACTGGCCAAGCCCGACGACGTCCAGGCCGTGGCCCGCGCCCAGGGCATCACCTTGCCCGAGGGCCTGGAGATTCTTGACCCGGACCTGATCCGCGAGCGCTACGTCGAGCCAATGGTCAGCCTGCGCAAGAGCAAAAGCCTCAATGCACCGATGGCCGAGCAACAACTGGAAGACCCGGTGGTGATCGGCACCATGATGCTCGCCCTGGACGAGGTCGACGGCCTGGTCTCGGGCCTGGTGCACTCCACCGCCAACACCATCCGCCCGGCCCTGCAACTGATCAAGACCGCCCCCGGCTGCAGCCTGGTGTCATCGGTGTTCTTCATGCTTTTTCCCGAGCAGGTGCTGGTGTACGGCGACTGCGTGATGAACCCGCACCCGACGGCCAATGAACTGGCGGAAATCGCCCTGCAGAGCGCCGATTCCGCCGCAGCCTTCGGCATTGCCCCGCGGGTGGCGATGATCAGCTACTCCAGCGGTGATTCGGCCACTGGCGAAGAGGTCGAGAAGGTCCGCGAAGCCACCCTGCTGGCCCAGGAAACCCAGCGCGGCCTGCTGATCGACGGCCCGTTGCAATACGATGCCGCCGCCAACCTGGAGATCGCCCGGCAACTGGCGCCCAACAGCCAGGTGGCTGGCCGCGCCACGGTATTCGTGTTCCCCGACCTGAACACCGGCAACACCACCCACAAGGCCGTCCAGCGCAGCGCCGATTGCGTCAGCCTGGGGCCGATGCTGCAAGGCCTGCGCAAGCCGGTCAACGACCTGCCGCGCGGCGCCCAGGTCGACGACATCGTCTACACCATCGCCCTGACCGCCATTCAGGCCAACCGCTCACTGGATAGTTGAACATGCTCGGATTGCTACCCGCGCCACTGCGCGGGGTTATCGCCTCGCTGCTGCTGGGGCTCAACACCATCGTCTGCTGCACCCCGCTGTTCATCGTCAGCCTGTTCAAGCTGTTGCTGCCGTTCGCCGCGGCGCAGCGCCTCACCGATGAACTGATGCGCCACATTCACGAGGCCTGGATCAGCAACAACAATGCCTGGATCAACCTGCTGGGCAAGGCCCGCTGGCAGGTCGAGGGCCTGGCCGGGCTGGATTACCAGCACAGCTACCTGGTCACCAGTAACCACCAGAGCTGGGTCGATATCCTGGTGCTGCAATACGTGCTCAATCGGCGTATCCGCCCGCTGAAGTTCTTCCTCAAGCAGGTGCTGATCTGGGTGCCGGTGATTGGCCTGGCCTGGTGGGCGCTGGGCTTCCCGTTCATGAAGCGCTATTCCAAGGCGTACCTGGCCAAGCACCCGGAAAAGGCCGGCAAGGACCTGGAAACCACTCGCCGCACCTGCGCCAAATTCCGCGGCAAGCCGACGGCGATCTTCAACTTCGCCGAAGGCACGCGCTTCACCGCAGCCAAGCATCGCCAGCAGCAGTCGCCGTTCAAACACCTGCTCAAGCCCAAGGCCGGCGGCATTGCCTTTGTGCTTGATGCCATGGGCGAGCAATTGCAGTCGATCGTCAATGTCACCATTCATTATCCGAACGGTGCGCCAGGGTTCTGGGACTTGTTGTGCGGGCGGGTCAGGCACATCGTCGTGCACTTCGAGGAGCTGGCGATTCCGGCCGAGTTCCTGGGCAGGAACTACGACCAGGATGAAACCTACCGCCTGGCTTTCCAGCAATGGATCAACCAGCTGTGGAGCGACAAGGACGCCTTGCTGGAACGGCTGCGACAAAACGCCGACGGGTAATTTGCCAGACAGCATCTATGCTCACTTCCTACGATGATTTCACTAGCAATCACAAGGAACGTAAGCCTATGAAACCGCTGCGCCGCTTCGCCCATGCTGTTGCTGTCATTTCGCTTCTGTCTGCAGCCAGTTTCACGGTGCAGGCAGAAGACATCTTGATCGACGCTGTCGCTACACAAGATATGGTGGATACCAAAGTCCTTGCCATCGACCAGGACAAGCGCATTGTTACGGTGGCTGGCCCTAAGGACTCCGAGGTGCCGATCCAGCTGAGCGAACAGGCCAAGGACCTGCATAACCTCAAGGTCGGCGACCTGGTCAACATCACCGTCAACCGCTCGGTTGCTACCGTGCTGGAAACCGACCTTAGCAAAGCCCCGGGCATCAGCAAGGACGCTGGCGTCATCCGTGCCACCAAGGACAACCCCAACCCGGGTGGTGAGGCATTCCGGCAGATCAAGGTCACCTCGAAGATCACCAAGATTGATCTGAAAACCCACGAAGTCACGCTGATGCCGCCTGAAGGCCCGCAAAGGGTCGTGAAAGTCGAAGACCCTGAACTTCAGGAGCGCATGAAGAATCTCAAGGTCGGCCAGTCTGTGGTCATCGTGTTTACCGATGTGCTGAAAGTCACCACCAAAAGCCCAAGCTGAGAAATTCGCAGGCACAAAAAAGGGGAGCCAGGCTCCCCTTCTTCACATCTTGCGACTTACTGATACTGCTGCCCGGGAATCGGCTTGAGGTTGACCTCTACCCGACGGTTCTGCGCGCGGCCGTTGGCGTCGGCGTTGCTGGCGATCGGCTGGTCCGGGCCCAGGCCGCGGGCGCTGACGCGGCTGCCATCGACGCCCTGGGAAGTCAGGTAGGTAACCACCGATTGTGCACGACGCTGGGACAGGTCCATGTTGTGCTGGCGGCTGCCGGTGCTGTCGGTGTAGCCGACCACTTCAATGGTGTTCTGGTTGAACTGCTTGAAGGAGTTTGCCAGGTTGTTCAGCGGCGAGTAGAAGCTCGGCGCGATGTTGGCCGAGTCGGTGGCAAAGGTGATGTTACCCGGCATGATCAGTTTGATCTGGTCGCCCTGGCGCTGCACCTCGACACCGGTGTTGGCCATGCTTGCACGCAATTCGGCTTCCTGTTTGTCGGCGTAGTAGCCATAACCTGCTGCGGCAGCACCGACGGCGGCAGCGCCGATCAGCGCACCCTTGCCGCGGTTGTTATGGTCGATGGCGGCGCCCGCGATGGCACCGGCCAGCGCACCCAGGCCGCCATACTTGGCGGTTTTGCTCATCCCTGTGGAACCCTGCTGCGCCTGACCCTGGCTGTCATACGGGTTGGGGCTGGCGCACCCGGACATCAGCGCGGCAGCGGTAGCGACGATAATCAAACGACGCATGGTGAACATGGACAAGCTCCTACTGTAATTCGAAAGTGCAGCGGATCTGATTCGGATCTATGCCAGCCTTGGATTGCAGCAAAGCAGAAAAATTCCCTGGAATCTCAGGCGCGCACAAACGGGTTCTGGCGCATCTCATCCCCCAGGCGGGTGTCCGGGCCATGGCCGGTGACCACCGTAGCCTCTTCATCCAGGCTGTACAGGCGCTGCTTGATGGAACGAACGATAGTCGCCTGATCGCCACCCCACAAATCGGTGCGACCAATCCCACGACGAAAAAGCGTATCGCCTGCAATCAACAGCTTGGCCTCGGCGAACCAGAAGCTCATCGAGCCCGGTGTGTGCCCCGGCGTGTGCAAGGCCACGCCACAGCCGCAGGCCAGCTCTTCGTCGTCGGCCAGCCAGCGGTCCGGCGGCGGAACCGGGGTGTAGGGCACGCCGAACATCTGGCACTGCATTTCCAGGTTGTCCCAGAGGAACTGGTCGTCCTTGTGCAGGTGCAAGGTGGCGCCGGTCATCTCCTTCAACTGCCCGGAGGCGAGGAAGTGATCCAGGTGCGCGTGGGTATGGATGATGCTCACCACCTTGAGGCCATGGGCATCAAGGCGGGCGAGGATCTGCTCAGGGTTGCCGCCCGGGTCGACGACGATGGCCTTTTTGCTGATCGGGTCGCCGATGATCGTGCAATTGCACTGCAGCGGGCCGACGGGGAAGGTTTCGCGGATTAGCTGGGGTTGAGCAACGTGCATGGGGTTACCGGAAAATAGTGGGGGCACTGAAGCGATGCCACTTCTTAACCTCATTTCTGCCTGTTGGCCAGCCCCGGCCATCGACCTGGCAGACGCACAGGTGCCTTGCAGTTCACCAGACATTGATCTTGCACAAAGCAATCTCTGAATAGCCACCTAGACTTGCCGGGGTCAACCTGCCTGCGCGCGTCAGCGCAAAGTGCAGCATTACAACAAAAAAAGGAAGAATCAGGATGTTCACTCCCTCACTCAAGGTACTGGTTTGTGCGCTGACCCTTTCGGCCGCTGGCTGGGCCCAGGCCGCTGACCCGATTACCATCAAGTTTTCCCATGTTGTTGCCGACTCAACGCCCAAGGGCCAGGGCGCAATCATGTTCAAGAAGCTGGTGGAAGAGCGCCTGCCAGGCAAGGTCAAGGTCGATGTCTACCCCAACTCGTCGCTGTTCGGTGATGGCAAGGAAATGGAGGCACTGCTGCTGGGCGATGTACAGATCATTGCGCCGTCGCTGGCCAAATTCGAGCAGTACACCAAGAAGGTTCAACTGTTTGACCTGCCCTTCCTGTTCAACGACATCCACGCCGTGGACCGCTTTCAGATGAGCCCCGCCGGCCAGGGCCTGCTCAAGTCCATGGAGGACAAGAACATCACCGGCCTGGCTTATTGGCACAACGGTATGAAGCAATTGTCGGCCAACAAGGCCTTGCACGTTCCCGCAGATGCCCGCGGTCTGAAATTCCGCGTGCAGGCTTCGGCAGTGCTGGAAGAACAGTTCAAGGCGGTGCGTGCCAACCCGCGCAAAATGAGTTTTGCCGAGGTCTACCAGGGCTTGCAGACCGGTGTGGTCAATGGTGCGGAAAACCCCTACTCGAACATCTACAGCCAGAAAATGCACGAAGTGCAAAAGTACATCACCGAGTCCAATCATGGCGTGCTCGACTACATGCTGATCACCAACACCAAGTTCTGGAACGGCCTGCCAGCCGATTTGAAGCCAGAGCTTGAGAAAATCATCAGCGAAGTCACCCAGCACGTGAACAAAGAAGCCGAGGCGCTCAACCAGGGAGACAAGGAACGCATCATTGCGGCCAAGACCACCGAGATCATTACGCTCACGCCTGAGCAACGCGAGCAATGGCGAACGGCGATGAAGCCGGTGTGGAAAAAATTCGAAGGTGAAATCGGTGCCGAGCTGATCCAGGCAGCCGAGGCGGCCAACCAGGTGCAGTAAGCCCGCAGACAGTTGCCGCCGCCACGGCGGCAGCTGTGTCCGCTACACATCGGAGAATACGCATGAATGCCTTACGGCGTATCTGGGAGCATTTCGAGGAGGGCTTTATCGTCTTCCTCCTGGCCGCCATGACCTTGGTGACCTTCGTCTACGTCATCCTCAACAACCTCTACACCCTGTTCTACAGCCTTGCCGAGCGCTGGCCCGGTGCGGCCGACCTGTTCAACGGCATAGGCGACCATGTGATGGACGCCGCCCAGTCGATGACCTGGAGCAATGCCCTGACCAAGGCGCTGTTCGGCTGGCTGATTTTTTTCGGCCTGTCCTATGGCGTTCGCGTGGCCGGGCACATTGGTGTCGACGCCTTGGTAAAACTGGCCAGCAAGCCGGTTCAACGGCTACTCGGCATGCTTGCCTGTCTGTGCTGCCTCGGTTATGCCGGCTTGCTGAGCATCGCCAGTTTCGAGTGGATTCAAACCCTGTTCAATGCCGGTATTGGCGCCGAGGACCTGGGTCACTTCGGCATCATGCAGTGGCAAGTTGGCCTGATCGTACCGGTGGGCTTTGCCCTGGTGTTCATCCGTTTCACCGAAATCCTGGTACGAATACTCCAGCACCGCCAGACCGGTTTGGGGTTGGCCGACGAAGCGGCGGATGCGCTGAAACTGGCCGAGCATGAGGACGACAAGCGATGACCATCCTCTTTCTCTTCGTCACCCTCTTCGCCCTGATGTTCATCGGCGTCCCCATTGCCATTTCCCTGGGGCTCTCCGGCTCGCTGACTATCATGCTGTTCAGCCAGGACTCGGTTCGCTCGCTGGCGATCAAGTTGTTCGAGACCTCGGAACACTACACCTTGCTGGCAATTCCGTTCTTTCTCCTGGCCGGGGCGTTCATGACCACCGGTGGCGTGGCTCGGCGCCTGATTGACTTTGCCAATACCTGTGTCGGACACATTCGCGGAGGTCTGGCGATTGCCGCCGTATTGGCCTGCGTACTGTTCGCCGCACTGTCAGGTTCTAGCCCGGCAACCGTGGCTGCGGTCGGCTCGATTGCGATTGCCGGGATGGTTCGGTCCGGTTATCCACAAGCCTTCGGCGCCGGCATCATCTGCAACGCCGGCACCCTGGGTATCCTCATCCCACCGTCGATCGTGATGGTGGTGTATGCCGCCGCCACCGAAACCTCGGTAGGCAAACTGTTCATGGCCGGCGTAGTACCAGGCTTGATGCTGGGCTTGATCCTGATGATCGCCATCTACATCGTGGCGGTGAAAAAGAACCTGCCAGCCCTGCCCCGTGCCACTTTCAGGGAATGGCTCAGTGCCGCCCGCAAGGCCGTCTGGGGTCTGTTGCTGATGGTGATCATCCTCGGCGGCATCTACAGCGGTATGTTCACCCCGACTGAGGCGGCGGCGGTCGCTGCGGTGTACTCGGCCTTCATCGCCTTGTTCGTGTACCGTGACATGTCGTTCAAGGAAGCGCCCAAGGTGCTGCTGGAGTCGGCAAAACTGAGCATCATGCTGATGTTCATCATTGCCAACGCGATGCTCTTCGCCCACGTCCTGACCACCGAACAGCTACCGCAACAAATCACCACCTGGGTAATCGAAGCCGGGCTGACGCCGGTGACGTTCTTGCTGGTGGTGAACATCGTGCTGCTGGTGGCCGGTGCCTTCATGGAGCCATCGGCGATCATCCTGATCCTGGCCCCGATCCTGTTCCCGATCGCTATGAAACTGGGCATCGACCCGATTCACCTGGGCATCATCATGGTGGTCAATCTGGAGATCGGCTTGATCACCCCGCCGGTCGGCCTGAACCTGTTCGTCACCTCGGCGGTAACCGGAATGCCGCTGACGGCAACCGTGCGCGCGGCAATGCCTTGGCTGACGTTATTGGTCGGCTTCCTGATTCTGGTCACCTATGTGCCCTGGATCTCGCTGGTGCTTCCTGATCTGCTTGGTATGTGAGCATCAGGGCTGTGACCGCCAAATGGCGGTCGCAGCTCATTGCCTCAGGTTTGCCCAGGCACTGTTGATCAAGGCAGGTAAAGCCTGAACAGCCCGCCGCCCAGGACCCCGCCGTTGGCAATCTCGATCCGCCCTTTGACCCCGTTGCGCTCATGCAGGCCGGCAATCCGTGCGGCAAAGTACAAACCCAGGCCGGTGCTGCCGCTCTGGCCATCGATACCCTGCACATATTCCTGCTGGCGCTCGAGCATGCGCGCCGGGAAGCCCGGGCCGTCATCGTTGATGCTCAGTACCAGTTGCTCGCCCTCGTCATTGACGCTGATCAGCAAGGTATGGCCAGCGTAGCGAATGGCGTTGTTGAGGATGTTGGCGACCACCGAACCGACCAGTTCACGGTCGAAAAAGCCCAGCGGGCTGGCGGTTTCGATGCGCCAGCTGGCGAGGATGTCGCGATGCTGCAGCAGGTTCTGCTGGGCCGCCAGCTGGGCTTCGATGAAGTCGTCGAGCTCGTGGTAGTCGGGGCACATGGGCAATTGGTTGACGCCCAGTTTGTACAGCCCCAGCAACTGCACCAGCATGCCGTTGAGGTGGCTGAACTCATGCTCCATCACCCCTTGCTCGCTGCCGCTGCGCAGCGCCTCGGGCAGGCGCGCCAGCCACTGGCTGTGGGCCTGGGTCAAGGCGGCGAGGGAGTTTTTCATGTCGTGCACGGTGGAGGCGATCACCGTCGAGAAATCCAGCCCCTGGTTGTCCTGGTTCATGCGCCGAAAGCCCGGATGTGCAGTTTGCGGTAGCGATCGTAACGGTTATCGCTTTTCGGGATGCCGGTGACGCTGCCCAGGCACGCGCGGCATTCGTCCATGATCGCCGGCGGCGGTGTCTCGCCACCGATGCGCAACAGCGCCTGGGCGGTGTTGAGGGCGATACTGATGTTCTTCGGCTGCAGCGTCAGTGCCCGGCGGAACTGCGCCAGGGCTTCGCTGAGCTGGCCGGCCTGGTAGCTGCGCACGCCCTGGCGGTTGAGGTCGACCGCTTCGGTCACCGCGCCGAGCACGCTCGGGTCATCGGTCAGTTGCGCCACGCTCTGCATGACTTTAGGGTCGTCACCGTAGGTTTCCACGCAGCCCTTGAGAATCGCGGTACCGGCAGATTCCTGGCCGAGTTTCTGCAATTGCGTAGCCACCACCAGCGCCGCCTCGACCGAGAAAAACTGGTCCATCTTCTCCAGCCGGGCCATGGCCTGCTCGGTCAGCTTGGCGGCGGTTTCGGCGTCGCCGGCCTGCTGCAGGCTGGCGGCTTTCATCAGCCGCGCACGCACCTGCAGGCCCTGGTCTTCGACGTTCTCCTTGGCCACTTCGCTGAGCACCGTGTTGATCTCGACCCGGGTGCGCGCATCCAGGCCGTTGCCGGCGTTCTTGTTCATCAATGCCTGGACCAGCCCGAGGTTGCTTTCCGGGTCTTTGTAGCGCGAGCTCTGGCCCTGGTTGACCGCATGCCGGTAGGCCTTGGACGAAGTGTCGTAGTCATCGTTGCTCAGGGCCAGCTTGCCCAGCATCATCTGCCGGCGCACAGCCAAGGGCGAGAGGCGCACGGCCTCTTCCAGCACACCCTGGGCACGCTTGCTTTCGCCCTGGGCCACCAGCACTTCGGCCAGGCCGTCGTACAGGCCGGGCATCATCGGGAAGGCCTTGAGCGCCTGCTCGTACACACCCTGGGCCTGGGCCAGCTGGTTGCGCTTGTACAGCAGGCCGCCAAGGGCGGCATAGGCCCAGGGCGTGGCCCGGCTGGCGATGATGGTGGTGAGGAATTTTTCCAGCTCATCGAAGCGGTTCAGGTCGCGCAGAGCATCGGCGCGGTAGCGCAGGCACAGCGGGGCGAAGCGCGGGTCCTTCTTGCACAGCTCGGCGCAGGCCGCCAGCACCTCGGCCGGGCGGCCGCGGTCCAGGGCCTGGAGGATCGGCTTGAGCAGGGTCTTGCGCTGCACCAGTTTTTCCAGGCGCTGGGCCAGGCCGATGCGGTTGAACGGCTTGGTCAGGTAAGCGTCGGGCTCATGCTCCAGGGCACTGAGGACAATCGCCTGGCTGCTTTCGGCGGTGACCATGAGGAACACGCACTCATGGCTGATCAGCTTGTCGAGGATCAGGTCTTCGAGCACCTGCTGGCCATTCTTCTTGCCATCACCCAGGTGGAAATCCTGAAGAATGAAGTCATAGCGTTTTTGCGCACACATGCGCAGCGCCTGTTCGCCGCTGTCGGCGGTATCGACATCACGCACGCCAAGCTCGCGCAGCATCGAGCGGGCCGAACTGCGAAAATCGGAGAAATCATCGACGATCAGAAAGCTTTTTTGGCTGTAGACCTGCATCCACGAAACCTGTCATGGCAAATAAAAAAATAGACGCAGAGACACCTTCACGGACAGGCTCGGCTTCGCGGGTAGATTCGCTGCGGCGCTTAATCGGGCCGCACTCGCAGAGTATCGGCCACACAGGGCGATAGCTTGAGGCGTACAGAGCGCATATTTGCTGGACGCAAGTACCAGCAACGGAACAAATAATGGCATTGCGCCATCATCGAGGATGTTCACCGCCGAGTCAAAACTAGTGCAGCATGCCTAATGCCTTGGCCCGGGCCACCGCCTGGGTGCGTCGCTCGACACCGAGCTTGCTGTTGATATGGCTGGCGTGGGTTTTCACCGTGTGCAGGGAGATGAACAGGCGCTCGCTGATTTCCTGGTTCGAGCAGCCCTGGGCGATCAGTTCGAGCACAGCCATTTCCCGGGCGCTCAAGGCCTCGCCGCTACCGCCCGCTTCAGTCGATTCAAGCGCGGGCAACAGCGCCAGCAAGCTGCTTTGCGCAGGCCCCTGGGGTTGCAGCAGCAACTGCTCGCGCAGCCATTGCGGGTGATCCTGCAACAGCCGCTGGAACGGCTGCAGGACGCCGCCGCGCGCGGAATCGAGCGCCAGCGCCAGCAGGCCGCGCGCCTGGGCTTCGTTGTTGTTGGCCAGCAGCAGCAACGTCCACTGGCACAGCGCAGTAACGCAAAGCATCTGCCCGCCACTGGCCTGGCCGCGCTCCACCAGTGCCTGCAAGCGCCTTCCGGCCTGTTCCAGGCGGCCCTGGGTGCGTTCGAGCAAGGCCTGCTGCAATTCGATATGCAGCGGCAGCAACGGGTGGAACTCCGGGGCGGCCGCCGCCTGCTCGCCCCCGTAGGTCTGGCCCAGGCGCAGCAGCCAGGACTCGGCCAGGTCGGTGCGCCCCTGGGCCAGCCACAGCTCGCATTTGACCAGGGTGATCATCGCCAGATAGAAAATCGGCGGCACGTCCCAGATGTGCATCAGCCGTTCGGCTTCAGCGAGCTCGGCAAAGGCTTCGGCAAAGCGCCCTTCACGGCCATCGAGCGAAGCGATCACGCAGTGGCCGATCAGTACGCTGATATCGCGACAGGCGCGCGCCTCGATCAACCCGGCCCGCAGGCGACTGCGGCCGGCCTCCGGTTGCAGCCGGGCCGCCAGCAGGTAGCCTTCATACAGGGTCAGGCGTGCCCGCGCCGCGTACAACCGTTGCGCCGACAAACCCTGCAGGCGCTGCAGGCCCTGGCGCACTTCATCGAGGGCGCGCAACACCTCGCCACGGGCGTGCAGCACCCGTGCCCGGTCGTAATGGGCCAGGGCTTCGAACAACGGGTTGCCGACCCGCTGGGCCAGCTCCAGTGCTTCGCGATTCCAGCCACGGGCACGCCAGAAATCGGCATCGGCGATGGCCAGGTTGGACAACGTCGAGAGGCACACCAGGCGCTGCCCGTAACGCTTGAACGGCAAGCTGTGCAGCGCTTCGGAGCAATATTCGAGGGTACGCTGGCGGTCGCCGCGACCACGGGCGATCACCCCGCTGAGCGCCAGCCACTGAGCGAGCATGGATTTCTGTGCGGTGGCCGAAGGCGCCGGCAAGAAGCGGCTCAGGTGGCTGGCCAGCTCTTCAGCGGCATCCAGCTGCCCGGCCAGGCCCAGGGCCCAGCTGTACAGCACGATCAGCCGCGGTGTGCTGATCAGCAGGCTGTCGGGCAGGTCCATCTTCCAGCGCAGCAGCATGCCGACGTTCTGCTCGGCCAGCAGTTGCTCTTCGGAGAGGTTCTGCACCAGGTTGGCGGCCACGTCCAGGTGGCCGGCGCGCAAGGCCTGCTCAACGGCTTCATCGAGCAGGCCCTGGCCATGGAACCAGCGACAGGCGCGCAAATGCAGGCTCGACAGCGGCAGGCTGGCCTGACGGGTGCGCAGCAGATCGGAGAACAAATGGTGATAGCGAAACCACCGCCCATGTTCGTCCAGCGGCACCAGGAACACCTGGTGGGCCTGCAGGTAACGGAGAATCTCGGCGCTGTCGTGGCTTTCGCGCAGGGCATCGCAAAGCTCGGCGCAAAAGCGCTCCTGGCAGGCGGTGTCGTAGAGAAAGCCTTGCACTTCGGCGGGCAGCATCTCGATGACTTCCTCGAGCAGGTAGTCGCGAATCAGCCCCTCGCCACCGTGCAGGGCCTGGGGCAAGGCGCTGTCGGCACCGGCCTCGTTGGCCGCCAGCAGCCAGAAACGCAAGCCGGCGACCCAGCCATCGCTGCGCTGGATCAGGTTGTCCAGAGCCTGGCCGCGCAACACCGTCGGTTGCTGGCCCAGCACGGCGAGGGACTCATCGGTGGTCAGGCGCAAGTCCTGCTCGTTGAGTTCAAGCAACTGGCGCGACAGACGCAGGCGCGCCAGGTGCCAGTCCGGCCGCTGGCGGCTGGTGACCAGCAACACCAGGCCGGGCGGCAGGTGATTGAGGAAAAACTGCAGGCAGCGGTCAAGCACCGGCCCCTGGGCCAGGTGGTAGTCGTCGAGCACCAGTAGCAAGGGGTTGTGTGGCTGCAGGTGACGGGCCAGTTCATCGAGCAGGCCGTCGAGCCACTCTTCGAAGGCAAACGGCTGGTGCCGCTGGCGCATCTTCAGCAGGCCCAGGGCCTGGCCGCCGAGGGCCGGGCAGTATTGCTGCAAGCCTTCGAGCAGGCGCTCGAGGAAGCGCCCGGGGTCGTTGTCGCGCCGGCTCAAACCCAGCCAGAGGCTGCTCCAGTGGTTGGGCAGGCCCTGGCAGAACTCCACCGCCAACGAACTTTTACCGAAACCCGCCGGTGCATTGACCAGCAGCAAGCGCCCGCCGAGCCCCGCCTGCAAACGCTGACATAAGCGCGCCCGCGGCACATGGCCTTCGGGCAGCGGCGGGCGAAAGAAACGGCCCTCCAGGACGCTCATGGCCTGGCTGGCGAACCCTTGCGTACGGGACAGATCAGTCATGGCCGGCTCGTTTTTAGTTAGGGAATCGTCGGCAGTACGGATCAGCGCAGACTAGCGGGTTAAACAGCACATTTGAAGACAATTGCCGCGCTTTGCGGAAAAAAGACTACAACAAAAAACGACAAGGCTCAGCCGACACGGATGCGCAAACAGAAACGCCCCGGCAAGCCGGGGCGTTCTGGGAGATCACACGGAGGTTTGAAACTTAGCGCACACCTTCCTGGCGAAGCGCTGCAGGCTGGAAGTCAGCCTTGGAGGCAGTGAACCCGAAGTCGTAGGCTCGCTTTTCCTCGTTCTTCATGCCCAGGGCCAGGTAGCGACCGGACTGCAGGTCGTAGATGGCTTCCAGGGTGTACCACGGCACCTGGACGTTGTAGTAGTCCTGGGAGTGGGCTTCGGACACGCGCCACAGCTGGTTGCGACCGTCGTACTGGTCGATCACCGCCGCTTGCCAGGTGTCTTCGTCGATGTAGAAGTCACGCTTGGCGTAGATGTGGCGCTGGCCCGGTTTCAGGGTTGCGACCACATGCCATACCCGGCGCAGTTCGTATCGGGCGAGGTCCTGGTTGATGTGCCCGGCCTTGATGATGTCGGCGTACTTGAGCTTGGGATCGTCAAGCTTGTAGCTGTTGGAGGCAATGAACAGCTCTTTCTTGCCTTCCAGCTTCCAGTCGTAACGGTCCGGCGCGCCGTTGTACATGTCCAGGTTGTCGGAGGTGCGCAGGCCGTCGGCGGCGGTACCCGGGCCGTCGTAGGACACTTGTGGCGCTGCCCGTACCCGGCGCTGGCCGGCGTTGTAGACCCATGCCTTGCGCGGCTCCTTGACCTGGTCGAGGGTCTCGTGCACCAGCAGTACGGTACCGGCCAGGCGCGCTGGCGCCGTCACCTTCTGCTTGAAGTAGAACAGCACGTTGCCCGGGTTGGCCGGATCGTAATCTTTCATCCGGTCGCGGAAGACGAACTGGTCCTGGAAGTACACCAGGCTGAACGAGCCGTTCTGCTGCGGCGTGGCCTGGGTCACCAGGCGAGTCACGCTGCCGCCACGGTAGCGGGTGATGTGGTTCCAGATCACTTCGACGCCGCTTTTCGGAATCGGGAACGGCACGGCGGTGTCGAAGTTTTCCAGACCGTTGCCGCCGCCAACCAGGTTGGTGCTGGTGGCGTTCTTCTTGATCGCCGCGAACACCGCGTCCGGTACGGTAGCGCCCCGGTGGGTCGGGTACACCGGCATCTTGAAGGTGTCCGGATAGCGCTTGAACATGGCGACCTGGCCAGGGGACAGTTTGTCCTTGTACTGGTCGACGTTCTGCGCGGTGATGGTGAACTTCGGTTGTTCGCTGCCATAAGGGTCGGCAAGGAAACCCTTGCTATCGACGCTACCGGCACTTTTGGCAAGCGGCTTCCAGGCCGTGATCGAGCCGTCGGCGTTACCGGCCTTTTCAGCACCCATCGGCGTCAGGCTGGCGCCCAGCTTGGCCGCCTCGTCGGCGGAAACCGCCGCCATGACACTGGTCGCCAACAGGGACAGGCCCAGTACACCGGCTTGCAGCAGAGTCTTGGTTGTTTTCATCTTCATGGTCGTCCTGAATCCGAATTCTTAGAAGTTCACGCCGAAGCTGAGGGCGATGAAATCGCGGTCATCCACGGTGGTGTACTTGCCGTCGAAGAAGTTGGTGTACGACAGGCTGGTGGTGTAGGTGTTCTGGTACTCGGCATCCAGGCCCAGGCTGATCGCCTTGCGCCCTTCCTCGAAGTTGCTGCCAGGGCCTGGCGAGTAGCCAGACACGTCATGGGACCAGGCCACGCTCGGCTTGAGGTTGACCCCGGCGAATACATCCGGGTAGTCCCAGATGGCGCGCGCGCGGTAGCCCCAGGAAGTACTGGTGGTGTAACCGTCGTTCTCGCAGTTGCGGCTGCGGTTGGCGTCCGAAGCGCCAGGGCCTGCGCCGTTGATGGTGCCGGTGTTGATGATCGCCGAGCAGGTATCGAGATTGCCTGCCCCTGGGGTTGCCGGCAGCGGGCCTGGGCCGTAGACCGGGTCGCGGCCGTAACGCACATCGTGGGCGCTTTCCAGGCCGCCGACATGGGTCACGCCGACTTCACCCACCACGGTCAGGCGGCTGGCGCCCATGACCTGGTCGAAGAAGTGCGTCAGGGTGGTCTGGAACTGGGTGATTTCCTTGCGCCGGTAGCCGTTCAGGTCCTGGCCCGGCACCCCGTTGAGCAGCGAGGCGTTGGCCAGGGTGCCGCCAATCGGACGCACGCCGGCATACAGGATATCGGTGGTGTTGAGCTGCACCGGGGCGTTTGGCCGGTAGCTGATTTCACCGCTCCACGCCGTGCCGGTAGGCAGGGTGGTGGAGAAGCTCAGGCCGTACAGGCGGATGTCTTCCGGGTACTCGACAAAGTAGCTGGAGTTGCCGGCGACGATCAGCGGTGCCAACGGACGCAAGGCTGCGGGCAGCCCGGCCAGGCCGGCATAGACCCGCGGATCGGCACCGTGGGCGCTGAAGATCGGCGCACGGCTGTGGTAGTTCATGAAGTAGGCGCCGAACTCGGTGCCCAGCGGGTCGTACATGTAACGCAAGGCCACGCCGAACTGGCCGCTGTCTCGCGCATCGCGGTCAGGGCCACGGGCGACCCGCACACCTTCGCCATTGACGTCCACACCCTGGCTTGCGAGGAAGCCGCGGGCGGCCGCTGGCAACGCGTTGGCACTGTTGAGTACGCGCAGGTTATCGGTACAGCCGTCGGCAATGATGTCCGGCTGGGAGAAGAAGGTGCCGCAGTTGTCGACGACGGTCTGGTCCCATTCGAGCTGGTAGAAGGCTTCGCCCGAGAGATTGTCGGTCAGGCTCTGGGACACATAGAACATGTTGACCGGAATCAGGCCTTCCTTGATTTCGGCACCCGGACGGCGGAAGGCCGCCACGTCGATCGGGTTGATCGAGTTGATACCGTTACCGATGAAGGTACTTTCACCCCAGCTGACCACCTGCTTGCCCAGGCGCACCGAGCCCGGCTGATCGGCGATCGAGTAGTTGTGGTAGACGAAGGCGTCGAGGATCTGCCCGCCGGACGACTTGGCGCCCTCTTTGCGGTTGGTGTCGCTGATGTCCTTGAACTCGCGATGCTCATCCTTGAGTTCGAAGTCGTACCAGTACTTGCCACGGACGAATACCCCGGTATCGCCGTACTTGAGTTCCAGGTCGTGGATACCCTTGAAGATTTTCGAGAAGGTCTCACCGCGCTTGAAGTTCAGGTGGCCGTCATCGGAGGTCTGCGACAACCCCTTGCCGCCGTTGTTGACGCCGATCAGGTTCTTGTTCGGGCTGGCTGTCGACCAGCTCGCCCCCACCGACAGCGACGAGTCGAACGAGCCTTCGATTTCACCGATGTTGAAACTGACGCCGAATGCAGGACCGGCGAGCGTAGAAGCGAGGCTGACGGCCAGGGGCAGTTTCGCCCGGCGCCAGAACAGATTTGCTGATGTCATCGACGCTACTCCATGTACTTTATTTTTATGGCAGTGAGTCCTTTGCAGAAACGCATCGCTCGAGCGGTGTGAGCGCACCTTTTTGCTCGAACGAGTGGCTGGGCACATGCATGTGCGATCCCCCGTTCCTGAAAATCCCCTGAACCGACTATAGCCAGCAGGTTGAACTGCTTGATCCCTCTAAAGTGTGATTTGCATCCCAACCCCTCTGGCAGGGTCTGCATGACCGGCCACTACGCTGGCTGGGGGAAGAATGGCTTAATTTCGTCATTTGACAAGGCGCCCATGCGTCTGGCGTGCGGGTCGCGCCGCTTCAGGCGCGACCCGCCCGGCATTACAGGGTCGAGAGGAAGGTGCTGTTACTGGCTTGCCACTGGCTGATGTCCAGGCGAATGCGCTTCTTGTCGAGCTTGCCGACACTGGTCTTGGGAATTTCAGTAACAAGGGCGATCTGGCTGGGGATCGCCCACTTGTTGATGTGCCCCAGCTCCACGAATGGCTTGAGGTGTTCCTTGAGGACCTTGGCGTCGATGCTCTGGCCTTCGTGGATCACCAGCAGGGCAAACGGCCGCTCGCCCCACTGCGGGTCGGCGACACCGACCACCGCCACTTCGCGGATCGCCGGGTGGCGGCTGATCAGGTCTTCGAGCTCCAGTGACGAGATCCACTCGCCGCCGGTCTTGATCACGTCCTTGATGCGGTCACGGATATCGATCACGCCCATGCTGTCGAGGGTGGCGACGTCACCGGTGTGCAGCCAGCCGCCCTGCCAGAGTTCGGCGCCTTTCTCGGGCTCGCGGAAGTACCCCATGGTCAGCCACGGCGCGCGCAGCACCAGTTCGCCCTGGGTCTCGCCATCGGCCGCCAGGAAGTTGCCGTTGCCATCGACAATCGCAGTTTCCACCAACGGCACCGGCACCCCGGCCTTGATCCGGTAGGTGATGCATTCGTCTTCGCTGCCAGCCAGCAGCTCGTCGTTGAGGTGAGCGCAGGACACCAGCGGGCAGGTCTCGGACATACCGTAAGCGGCGGTCAGCTGAATTCCGTGGGCCTTGGCCGCCTCGTACAGGGCGCGGTTCAGGGCACTGCCGCCAATGATGATTTTCCAGCCGCCGAAGTCCTGTTGCTGGGCACCCTTGGCATTGAGCAGCATCTGCAAGATGGTCGGTACGCAATGCGAGAAGGTCACCTTCTCGTTGCGCCACAGTTCGCAAAGCATCTCCGGCTCGTAGCGCCCGGGGTAGACCTGCTTGATGCCGAGCATGGTCGCCACGTAGGGAATGCCCCAGGCATGGACATGGAACATCGGCGTGATGGGCATGTACACATCATTGCTGCCGAGCAGGCGCACGCTGTCGATACTGCCGGTGACCGTCGCGGCCGCCAGAGTGTGCAGCACCAGTTGCCGGTGGGTGAAATACACCCCCTTGGGGTTACCGGTGGTACCGGTGGTGTAGAACGTGGTGGCAACCGAGTTCTCGTCGAAATCAGGGAAGTCATAGACCGGGCTGGCCGCCGCCAGCAATTGCTCGTACTCGCCGACCAGGTTCGGTAGGTCGGCGGTTTTCTGCTCGCCATCGGTCAGCAGCAGGGTTTTCTCCACCGTGGTCAGTTGCCCGGCGATGGCCTGGTAGAGGCCGACAAAGTCGCTGTTGACCAGCACGAAGCGGTCATCGGCGTGGTTCATGGTGTAAAGGATCTGCTCCGGCGACAGGCGCACGTTGATGGTGTGCACCACCGCGCCAATCATCGGAATGGCGAACATGCATTCGAGGTAGCGATGGCTGTCCCAGTCCATCACCGCCACGGTGTCACCAGCCTTGACCCCCGCTTCGGTGAGCACATTGGCCAGCCGCGCGATGCGCTCGTTGAGGGTCAGGTAGCTGTAGCGCAGCTGATCGCGGTAGACGATCTCGCGGGTTTTCTCGTAACGGCTGCCGGACAGCAGCAGGCGCTTGATCAACAGCGGAAACTGATAAGCGTCCTCGGCAGGAGGAATGACGCGAGTCTGCAACATAGGAGTCCCTTTTCTAGAGTGCACAGGCTGGGCAAGACATGCCTTACTCTAGAACGCCTCCACAGCGGCCAAATCAGCCAAAGGAATGATTTGACCGCTGCAGGGATTAGTGGCGTTTGAACATCATTGTCAGTGCATTTCGGTGAAAGCGATCTTCACCCCCAGGGCAATCAGCACCGCGCCCATGGTGCGATCGAACCAGTGACCCATGCGCGCAAAGCCGGCGCGCACCCGCTGCTGGCTGAACAGCATGGCCACCAGGCAGAACCACAGGCCGGTGGCCACGGCCAGGTACAACCCGTAACCGGCCTGGATCGCCAGCGGCGTGTGCGGGTTGATGACCACGGTGAACAGCGACAGGAAGAACAGCGTCGCCTTGGGGTTCAGGCCATTGGTCATGAAGCCGGCGACAAAGGCCGCCCGCGGTGTGCGCTCGACCGTGGAGGCCTGCACTGCGTCGCTGCCAGGCGCGGCCGGGCGGGCGCGCAGGGCCTTGAAGCCGATGTACAGCAAGTAGGCGGCAGCCAGCCATTTCAGCGCATTGAACAGCATGATCGACTGCGACACGATCAGGCCGATACCCAGCAGCGAATAGCCGACATGCAGGAAAATCGCGGTACCGACGCCAAAGGCCGTCCAGGTACCGGCGCGTCGGCCGTGGGTAACACTCTCGCGCACCACCACGGCAAAGTCCGGGCCGGGGCTGGCTACAGCCAGCAGGTGGATCAACGCGACAGTCAGAAATTCGGCCCAGTACATGGGGGCTCCTTGCGGCAAAAGGTCAAACGGGGGCAACACACTACGCCCTCGCAGACCTTTGAAACAATCCCTGTGGGTGCTGGCGCCTTGACTCTCCCCCTTGGGGCAGGCGTTAGCCTCAGCGCTTTGCCCCTGGAACTGCCTTCGATGAACAAACGAATCCTGGTGATACTCGGCCACCCTTCGCGTAACAGTTTCTGCGCCGCAGTGAGCGACAGCTACATCAGCAGTGCCCGCGACAAAGGCCATGAAGTCTGCCTGCTGGAGCTCGGCGAGCTGGCCTTCGACCCGATCCTGCGCGAGGGTTATCAACAGGTACAAGCTTTGGAGCCCGACCTGCTGCACGCCCAGCAGCTGATCAGCTGGGCCGAGCACCTGGTGCTGGTCTTCCCGGTCTGGTGGGGCGGGATTCCGGCGCTGCTCAAGGGCTTTCTCGATCGCATCCTGCTGCCCGGCTTTGCCTTCAAGTACCGCAACAACTCGCCCTTCCCCGAACAGTTGCTCAAAGGCCGCAGCGCCGACCTGCTGGTGAGCATGGACACCCCGCCCTGGTACTACCGCTGGGTCTACCGCATGCCGGCGCTGCAGCAGATGCGCCGCACGACCCTGGGCTTCTGTGGAATCAGGACGCAAAAGACGTTAACGTTTGGCCCCATCATCAGCTCGAGCGCAGGCCAGCGCGATGCCTGGCTGCAGCAGGCGCGCAGGCTGGCTCACCGGCACTAACAAGGACGTTCGATGTACATCGGCAAAGCCGCGCAGCTGTCCGGGGCAACCATCAAAAGCATTCGCCATTATGAGCGCATCGGCCTGCTGCCGGCGCCCAGGCGCCAGGGCCGTTATCGCCTGTATGACCAACACAGCGTCGCCCTGCTGAGCCTGATCAAGTGCGCGCAAAAGCTCGGCTTCAGTCTCAAGGAGATGCAAGCGCTGGTGAGTGATGATCAGGCCGGCTTGCCGATCGAGCGGGTGCGCCAGGCGATTGCCGGCAAAAGCGCCCAGCTGCAGGCGCAGATCCAGGCACTGCAGCAGCAACAGCAAGGCCTGCTTGAACTGCAAAGCAGCCTTGAGCACAGCCATTACGATTGCTTCGCCTACAACGCTTGAGCCCTTACTGGAGCCACCCTATGTCCATCTCCCGTCGCGCCGTGTTTCTCGACCATAGCTCCCTGGACCTCGGTGACCTGGCGCTGGATCGCCTCAAGGCCTGTTTCGATGAGCTGCAGCTCTATCCGGCCAGCGCCCCCGGGCAGGTCGCCGAACGCCTGCAGGGCGCCAGCGTGGCGATCAGCAACAAGGTCATGATCGACGCCGCCACCCTCGCCGCCTGCCCCGAGCTGAAGCTGATTCTGGTGGCCGCCACAGGCACCAACAATGTCGACCTGCAGGCCGCCCGCGCCCAGGGCGTGGTGGTCAGCAACTGCCAGGGCTACGGCACGCCGTCGGTGGCCCAGCACACCCTGGCTTTGCTGTTGGCCCTGGCCACGCGCCTGAGCGACTATCAAAAGGCTGTCGCCAACGGCCAGTGGGGCCAGGCCAAACAGTTCTGCCTGCTGGACTTCCCCATCGTCGAGCTGGAGGGCAAGACCCTCGGCCTGCTCGGCCATGGCGAGCTGGGTGGCGCCGTAGCACGCCTGGCCGAAGCCTTCGGCATGCGCGTACTGCTTGGCCAGTTGCCCGGGCGCCCGCCCCGCGAAGACCGTATTGCGCTGGATGAGCTGCTGCCGCAGGTCGACGCGCTGACCCTGCACTGCCCGCTCAACGAGCACACCCGCAACCTGATCGGCGCCCGCCAACTGGCCCTGCTCAAGCCCGGCGCCTTTGTGATCAACACCGCCCGCGGCGGCCTGATCGACGAGCAGGCCCTGGCCGATGCCCTGCGCGCCGGCCACCTGGGCGGCGCGGCTACCGACGTGCTGAGTGTCGAACCACCGGTCAACGGCAACCCGCTGCTGGCGGCCGATATCCCGCGGCTGATCGTCACCCCGCACAGCGCCTGGGGCGCGGTCGAGTCACGCCAGCGTATCGTTGAGCAATTGAGCGAGAACGCCGAGGCGTTTTTTGCCGGCAGCCCGCGCCGCCAGGTCTAAGCCCGGCCAGGCTCTGGTAAACTGCGCCACTTTTTTCAGGAGTCGCCGTCCATGGACCCGCGCAGTGAAGTGTTGCTTCGTCAGGCCGATCTTTTCCAGGGCTCGCTGTTGCTGGCCGGTTTGCCTGCCGACGACCTGCTCGGCAAGTTGCCTGCGGCCCATGGCTGGAGCTGGCACGCCGGCGACCAGGCGGCGCTCGAGGCACGCTTCGCCGGGCGCAGCCACTTCGATGTAAACGCACCGGCCCAGGCTTTCGACGCCGCCGTGCTGTTCTTGCCCAAATCCCGGGACCTGGCCAATTACCTGCTCAACGCCCTGGCCTCGCGCCTGGCCGGTCGCCAGCTGTACCTGGTCGGCGAGAAACGCGGCGGCATCGAAGGCGCGGCCAAACAACTGCACGCCTTCGGCAAGCCGCGCAAACTCGACAGCGCCCGCCATTGCCAGCTGTGGCAGGTCACCGTCGAGCACGCCCCTGAAGCCAGGCCGCTGGAAAGCCTGGCCGAGCATTTCCAGCTGGAGCTGGCCGATGGCCCGCTGCAGATCGTCAGCCTGCCGGGCGTATTCAGCCATGGGCGCCTGGATCGCGGCAGCGCCCTGCTGCTGGAAAACCTCGACCAGCTGCCAACCGGCCACGTGCTGGATTTTGGCTGTGGCGCGGGTGTTCTCGGGGCGGCGATCAAACGCCGTTATCCGCAAAACCGCATCACCCTGCTTGATGTCGACGCCTTTGCCGTGGCCAGCAGCCGCCTGACCCTGGCCGCCAATGGTCTGGAAGGCGAGGTGATCTGCGGCGACGGCATCGATGCCGCGCCGCGCGAGCTGGACGTGATCATCAGCAACCCGCCGTTCCACACAGGTGTTCACACCAATTACCAGGCCTCGGAAAACCTGCTGCGAAAATCAGCCGATCATCTGAAAAAAGGCGGCGAAATGCGCTTGGTGGCAAATAGCTTCCTGCGCTACCAGCCGCTGATCGAAGCGGCCCTGGGCAACTGCCGGATCCGCGACGAGGGCCAAGGCTTTCGCATCTACCAGGCAACACGCGGTTAAAAAGAGCGCTTGCCGAAACGGATTTGCCTAGGCAGAATCCGCTCCGTCCTAGGGGAGTAGTCTCCCGCGAGCCCCCAGCTCGCCCGGTACGCGTCAACATACTTGGTCCACAGACCATGGCGCGTGCGACCCACGGTCCGCACAGACGGACCCAGGGTTTGACAAGACCTATGACACGAACACCTTACCCGGGGCGGGAAGGCTGTACGTGTCATAGCCGTGTCGACCCGCCCCCGTAGGAATCCTGATGCTGGAATCATTGCTCGTCCCCACCGCGATCGTGGCCCTCGCCGAAATTGGCGACAAAACCCAATTGCTCGCGCTGATCCTTGCCGCGCGCTTTCGCAAGCCCTGGCCGATCATCGCCGGTATCATTGCCGCTACCCTGGCCAACCATGCCGCGGCCGGTGCCGTCGGCGCCTGGTTCAGCACCTTCTTCTCCGCCGCCACCCTGCACTGGATTCTCGCCGCAAGCTTTGCCGCCACGGCACTGTGGACGCTGATCCCGGACAAGATGGACGATGACGAAGCCAGCACCGCACGGCGCTTCGGCCCGTTCCTGACCACCCTGATCGCGTTCTTCATCGCGGAAATCGGCGACAAGACCCAGGTCGCCACGGTGATGCTGGCGGCGCAGTATCCGCACCTGATCATGGTCATTATCGGTACCACCCTGGGCATGCTGATTGCCAACGTGCCGGTGGTATTGGCGGGTAATTTTGCTGCAGAGAAACTGCCACTGACCCTGATCCGCCGCCTGGCGTCGGCTGCATTCTTCGTCCTGGCCGCGGTGGCGGTGTATTCGGCGATGCAGGTCAGTGGCTGGATCGGCTGAATACAATCGCAGGTCAAGCCCGCTCCTACAGTGGCCTGTGGGAGCGGGCATGACCTGCGATTTTTACTTGCGGGCCTGCTCGTACAACGGCATCACCTTCGGAATCGCCGCCTGCAACGAAGCCTGACGGCTGGCCGACGCCGGGTGAGTGCTCATGAACTCCGGCTGCGAGCCACCCGAGGCCTGGGCCATCTTGTCCCACAAGCTGATCGCCGCATTCGGGTTGTAGCCGGCGCGGGCGGCCAGCTCCAGGCCGATCAGGTCGGCTTCGTTCTCGTTGGCGCGGCTGTTGGGCAGGGTCATGCTGTACTGCACCACCGTGTCGGCGATCGCCATGCTGTCCTGGCCCAGGCCCAGCAGGGCACCGGCGCCCTGGCGAGCCATCTGCACGCCATAGGCCTTGGACATCGCCTCACGACCATGCTCACGCAGGGCGTGGGCGATTTCATGACCCATGACCGCAGCGAGCTCGTCGTCGGTCAGCTTGAGTTTTTCGATCAGGCCGCTGTAGACGAAGATCTTGCCACCCGGGCCGCAGTTGGCGTTGAGCTCGTCGCTCTTGATCAGGTTGACTTCCCAGTTCCACTGCGCCGAGTCCGGGCGGAACTGCGGGGCCTGGGCAATCAGGCGGTCAGCGATCAATTGCACGCGCTTGGCGTTGTTGCTGGTCTTGTCGAGCACACCCTTGCTGGATGCCTCGCCCAGGGTTTGCTGGTAGGACTGGGCATACATCTGGTTGACCTCATCGGTCGACAGCATGCTGAACATGTATTGCTTACGCTCGACACCCACGGCGCCGCCGCTGGTGGTGTTCACCGCCTGGCAGCCAGCGAGCAGGACGCTGGCGCTCAATGCACCGATTACAAATGACTTACGCATGAAAACACTCCCTTCGAACATGCCGCGTATCCTAGGCCGACTCCGTTGAGCCCGCCATATCCCTGACGAAGAATTCTCCAGACGGTGCTCATGCTTTCGCCCGGCCGGGCCGATAACGCAAGGCAGACGCCTTTCCTTGCGCTTGGAGCCCCCTCATGAAGTTCCGGTCGATCCAGTTTTCCGTCGCCGCCCTGGCCGGCGCCATTGTCCTGAGCATTGTCGCCGCCCTGGTGCTGTACGCCGTGTATTCCGGCGAACGTACCCAGGAGCTGGTGCAAAGCCGCACCCAGCAGCAATTCGAGGCGGTGATCGAGCAGCGCCTGACCGCCCTGGCGCGGACCCAGGTCAGCGAGATCCAGCGCGGCCTGGAAGCACCGCTACTGATTGCCAAAGGCTTGGCTACCAGCAACGCCATGCTCGGCATGCAGGACGCCAGCGGCAATCCGCTGCTGAAGATCGAACGCCAGCAAATGATCGCCCTGCTCAAGCAGACAGCACTGACCAATCCGCTGATCCTCGGCACCTACCTGGGCTGGGAAAGCAACGCCCTGGACCACGACGACGCGCGCTTCGTCGGCACCTCGATCACCGGTATCGACAGCGCCAGCGGGCGCTTTCTGCCCTGGTGGTTCCGCAATCAAGACGGCAGCCTGGGCCTGGACAAACTGGCCGACGTCAACGACCAGACCGTCCTCGCCACCGGCGTGCGCGCCAGTGAGTACTACCTGTGCCCGCGGGAATCAAAGAAAGCCTGCGTGATCGACCCGGCACCTTACAAGGTAGGCGACAAAGTGGTGATGCTCGCCTCGTTCGTCGAGCCGATCATGATCGACGGCACGTTCCAGGGCATTGCCGGCGCCGACCTGTCGGTGAACTTCATCCAGGAACTGCTCAATACCGCCGACCGCCAGCTCTATGACGGTGCCGGCGAGCTGGCACTGGTGTCCGGCAACGGCCGCCTGGTGGCCTTTACCAAAGACCCGAGCAAGTTCGGCGAGAAAGCCAGCGACGTCCTCGACGCCAATGCCGCCGCCACCCTGGCGCAACTGAGCGGCGAGAACCTGCACTACGAAGTCGACCAGGGCGCAGGCCGCATCGAGCTGTACTTGCCGTTCAAGATCGCCAATACCGACGCGCGCTGGACCCTGCTGCTGGAACTGCCGATCAGCGCGGTGATGGCCGATGTGCAGAAGTTGCAAAGCGACCTCAGCGACCAGCGCCGCACCGACATCACCGGCATGACCGTGGTCGGCCTGGGTATCGCCGCCCTTGGCCTGCTGGTGATCTGGCTGCTGGCCCACGGCATTGCCCGGCCACTGCGGCAGATGGTGGCGATGCTCGATGACATCGCCCAGGGCGAAGGCGACCTGACCCGCCGCCTGAGCAGCGACCGCGCCGACGAACTGGGCTCGATCGCCAAGGGTTTCAACACCTTCCTGAGCAAGTTGCAGGCGATGATCAGCCAGGTGGTGGCCTCGGTGCAGAAGGTCAGCGACTCCTCCGAACACACCGCCGACATTGCCATTCGCACCAACCAGGGCGTACACAAACAAATGGCCGAGATCGACCTGGTGGCCACCGCCGTGCACGAAATGACCGCTACCGCCCAGGACGTCGCGCGCAACGCCACCCATGCCGCCCAGGCCGCCAGCAATGCCGACCAGGCCGCACACCAGGGCCTGGCGATCGTGCGCGATACTTCCAGTTCGATCAGCGCCCTGGCCGAGGAAATCGGCCGAGCGGTGGGTGTGGTGCAGAACCTGGCGCGCGACAGCGAAAACATCAACGCCATCCTCACCGCCATCCGCGCGATTGCCGAGCAGACCAACCTGCTGGCGCTTAACGCTGCCATCGAGGCCGCTCGCGCCGGTGAGCAGGGCCGTGGTTTTGCCGTGGTCGCTGATGAAGTGCGCAACCTGGCGCAGAAAACCCAGCAGGCCACCGAAGAAATCCAGCAGATGATCCAGCAACTGCAGCAAGGTACCCGCGATGTGGTGCGGGTCATGGAAGACAGCCAGGGCAAGACCGACGACAGCGTGCAGCAAGCCGCGCGCGCTGCCCAGGCGCTGGAAAGCATTACCCAGGCAGTGTCGGTGATCAACGACATGAACACGCAGATTGCCAGTGCTGCCGAAGAGCAGAGCGCGGTGGCCGAAGACATCAACCGTAACGTGATCAATATTGGCCAGGTGGCCAACGAGGTGGCTGGCGGGGCGGATGAGTCGAGTACCGCCAGCGCCGAGCTGACCAAGCTGGCCGAGCAACAGCGGCGCTTGATCAATCAGTTCAGGGTGTAAAGCCAGCCCCACGGAGCAAAGGGTCAGCTGAGGGAGCAGGCTTGACCCGCGGTGCTTTTAAGCCGGGGTCAGACACTCCGGCCCATTGAGCTTGGGATCATTGACCATATTGGCCAGCACCCGCTCACGCAGCGGCGCCTGGCCGCCCGCCAGCAGCTCGTACAAGCGCGCCGGCGGGGTTTCGGGATCGAGCCAGGCAGCCTGCCCGGCCTCATCGAGTATCAGCGGCCGGCGCTGGTTCAGCGCCGCCTGGGTTACCACCGCGGTACTCAGCCAGACCTGATCCTGCACCGGATATGCCTCCCAGATCGCTGCAAAAAACAACGACGAGCCCTCCCCCGGCGTCAGCCAGTACGGCCGCTTGCGCTGGGTGCCGCGCCATTCGTAAAAGCCGTTGGCCGGTAGCAGACAGCGACGCAGGCGAAACGCCTCACGGAACATCGGCTGTTCGGCCAGGGTTTCGGCGCGGGCGTGGGCCGGGGTGCGCGACAAGTCGGTGAGCCAGGCCGGGGTCAGCCCCCAGCGTGCCCGCGCCAGCTCCAGCTGGCCACCCTCGAGGCGGCGCTGGATCAGCACCGAGGCGCCGGGGGAGATATTCCATTGCGCCTGCTGGTCACTGGGAAATCCCGGCAGGGCAGCAAAGGCGGGAGACCAGCGAAACAGCGCATAACGTCCACACATGAGGGCAAAAACCTAGCAAATCAGGGTTCCGGGGATGTTCTCCGGTTCGTCGCCGGCAAGTGGCTGGGCGCTATTGTACGCGGCGATCAGCTCGCGTGCGCAGGCAGCCTGCTCATCGGCCACCGCCAAACCGAGCAAACCGTGCATCGGCAGGTCGCCCATGGCGCCCATCAGGTCGCGGCCGACCAGGTGCACTGTGATGCCTTCGCTGGCGAGCATGCCGATGAGCATTTGTGCTTCGAGCAGGCTTTCAGGGTCGTAGATTCGCTGCATCAGTCATTCTCACCATAAACGTCCAGCATCCATTCCTCGCCATGTACCTGCAGCACGAAACGGATCGGCTTGCAGCACACCTGACAGTCTTCGATGTACTCCTGATCACCGCCCGACAGGTCCACTGTCGTCTCGACTTCTTCACCACAATAAGGACAATCGTAAAGCGCTGTCTCCAGCATCGCGGCCTCCCGAGTGACTTGTGCGTATAATTGCCGGTCTATTTACAGGCCCTGAGTGTGTCTGAGCCGTTTTTCAGACCCCGGCCCTACCTATTACCCTAGCCGTTTCCAACAAGAGAGCATGATGGGCGAATTCGATGCCATCCGACCGTACGACGACGCTGAAGTCCCTGCCGTTCTGGCACGGCTGCTCAGCGACCCGGCATTCCTCGATATCCTCACCCACTTCCGCTTCCCGCGCATGGCCGGGGCCTTCGGCTGGCTGCTCAAGCCGCTGATCGCCCGGCGCCTGCGCAAAGAGTTTGCCGGGGTCACCTGCGTTTCGACCCTGCAGGACAAAGTCGAGTACTACGTCGACCATACCATCGAGCGGGCAACCGACGGCGTGACCTACACCGGCGTCGAGCAGCTCAAGGCCGGTACCGCCTACCTGTTCCTGGCCAACCACCGCGACATCGTCATGGACCCGGCCTTCGTCAACTATGCCGTGTACCACGCCGGCCTGCCGACCCCGCGCATCGCCATCGGCGACAACCTGCTGCAAAAACCGTTCGTCAGCGACATGATGCGCCTGAACAAGAGCTTCATCGTGCACCGCTCGATCACCGGCCGGCGGGAAAAGCTCGCGGCTTACCAGCTGCTGTCGGCCTACATCAACCATTCGATCCGTAACGACGGCCAGTCGATCTGGATCGCCCAGGCCGAAGGCCGGGCCAAGGATGGTGATGACCGTACCGATTCGGCAATCCTGAAAATGTTCCACATGAGCCGCAAGGACGAGCCGTTTGGCGCCGTGATCCAGTCGCTGAACCTGAGCCCGGTGTCGATCAGCTACGAGTACGACCCCTGCGACCAGGCCAAGGCCCGCGAGCTGTATATCCGCGCCACCACCGGCACCTACAGCAAGGCGCCGGGTGAAGACGACATCAGCATCGCCCAGGGCATCACCGGCTACAAAGGCCGCGTGCACATCAACTTTGCCCCGCCGGTGACGGAGTTCGTCGAGGACACCAAGCAACTGGCAGCAGAAATTGACCGGCAGATTCTGGCCGGCTACCGGTTGTTCCCGGTGCATTACCTGGCCTATGCGCAGTGGGCCGATGCCGACCCGGCGCTGGAGGTGCCAGCAGCGGCCAAGGTGTTTGCGGCCGATGAACTGGCCCGCGCCCAGGCCGAATGGCAGCGCCGCCTGGACGCCTGCCCGGCCGAACAGCGGCCGTACCTGGTGCAGCAGTATGCGATGCCGGTACGCAATCAGTACCGGGTCAAGGCGGGGTTGGCGTTGTAAATTTATCGCGGGTCAAGCCCGCTCCCACAATTAACTTGGGAGCAGGCTTCACACCCAGGTGCTGAACCAGGACAACAGCAAGGCCAGCGCCAGGAAGGCAAAGCCAAGAATGTAGTAGAAGCGGTTGATGCGCAGGCTCATGCCATCGATCACCGCTTCATCGCCAGCCAGGCCCGCCAGGGTTTGCGCCGCGCGGCGGCGGGCACTGTGCAGCAGCAGGCCGCCCGGGCAGGTCAGCAGCAGAGCCAGCAGATTGATCAGCTTGGCCGGATGGGCGGCGAACAGCCCCCAGATCACTTGCAACGACATCGCAAAACCTCAAAAGAAGTACATCGATACTTTCGACTCGGCGGGCATTCTACCCAAGCGCCGTGCCCTTGCCTGTGCTTTGCGACAAATGACGATTAATTCCCGGCGTCACACGCTCGTCATCAAGACACGCCACTCTGTTGGCCGTCGCCACTCACCGGAGCTTGTCATGCTGCACGCCGAAAACCAGGACCGCCTCTACCTGATCGCCCAGAGCGATGAGCAGCAGGCGTTGATCGACGGCCTGGCGTTCAACGTCCAGGACCGCCAATGGCTGGTGTACTGCGCCCTGGGCGGGCATGCCCATGAAGACCTGCCCGAGGTCGACGGCCCTACCGGCATCAGCGTGCTGGACTTCTACGTCGAAGCCGCCTGAACCTGCAAAAACACAAAAGCCCGATGCCTGCCATGCAGACATCGGGCTTTTTGCTGGTGAGGCTTATTCGCCGAGGATCTGGCCGATGGCCTGGTCCTTGAACAGGCGGGTCAGCGCATCGCTGAGCACATCACCCACCAGCTTGGTGTTGGTTTCCTGGTTCGGCGCCATGCCGAAGCGCTGGTCCAGCGACGCGCCGTAGCGGCCGCTGTAGCGACGGTTGGCGTTGGCCACGTCAGCCTTGAAGGTAGCGCCGATGGTGGCTTCGGTCACGTACATGCCTTCTTTGGGCGACTGGTACTTGAGCTCGGCCAGGGTCACGGTCAGCTGCGGCGCGTTGTAGGCGTTCGGCGTCGGGGTAAAGCCCAGCAGGCGCACAGCTGCTTCGGCCTGGGCCTGCAGTTTTGGCAGGATGTCGTTGCCGGTCACGGTGATGGCGCTGGTTTCAGGGTACAGGCCGCCACGGGTGCCGAGGGTTTGCGAAGCGCGACCATCGACCACCTTGACCACCACTGGCTGGCCATGACCGACCGGCGCCAGCTGGGCGTTGAGTTTCGGTTGCGGGCTGAGTTGTTGCGGGCTGTGGGCACAACCGGCCAGGGTCAGACTGGTCACCGCGATCAAACCGAACAACAAACGTTGCAACATGCTCATCTCTCCAGAATAGGCAGCAAAGGCCGCCAGTATAACCAGCACGGGGCAGCCCAGCTATCGGCGTGCCATTAGTGAATAAGACAGGCATCCCCGGGCCCGGTTCGCTGTCACAATCGTTTCATCACTGCCCGGTTATCCTAGGCTCAGTTCTTCACAGGGATACCCGCCATGTCCTCGCTCCTGGCCCTGCTGTTCAAACGCAACCCGCAACGCTGCTTCGCCCGCCTCGACGCCCACGGCCTTTGCCAGGCCTTCAAGCAGTGCGCGCAGGCCCCGGCGACCAGTGGCTGGGTGGAAATCAGCGAAATTCGCCTGGCCTGGCTCAACCGTCCGCTGCCCGCCAGCGCCCGTGTTTCAAAGCGTGTCAGTGGAAACTGGCTGCAACGCAGCCTCGCCGCCTGAGTTTTGCCTCAATAAAAGTCGCTAATAAAGAGCTTTTCTGCCCGCGACATCGCTATAATCTCCCCCCGATTATAAGGACGTCTCCTGATCGGGCCTCGCAGTACCGCCAATGCCCAGCATTGCGCATCCCCCGCACCGCCCACAGAGAGCCTTCCACACAGGTCTTGCACCAGCCAGTGTGCCTGCGTCATCCGGCCATCTGCTCTGCCTGAACCTGCCGGGTCTGCCATCGCGCAGCCCATTTTGAGGTTCACGTCTCCAAAAGAGCGTGAAAAAACGGGTTTTCACAACTTCACGAGAGTGTGGCGAGCAATGAACAGTCTGGCATGTGCAAAAGCACCTAAAGTGTCCCGAACAGCCCTGAACAGCTGGCAACAGCGCTCATTTGCAATGGGTGCCTGAAACCGGTCCATAACGCACGACGGATACCTTGACCATAAGTCGAATTGCCGCACCGGCTGTAAAATGCGTTCATAGGCAACGCAAAGCCCGGTTGGTGGTGTCCGCTGAAGTTGCAAAAACTGCGAATAATCGGACATGGCGATCCTGGCAAGCCAGGGATCCTATGCTGTCAATTTGGTGCTGAAGATTTTGGAGACGCGTTAATGGCGCAGAACGAAGCAGTCGATGTAGTACTGGTAGGGGCAGGCATCATGAGTGCCACCCTGGCCGTACTGCTCAAGGAACTCGACCCGGCGATCAAGCTGGAAGTCGTCGAGTTGATGGATTCGGGTGCCGCGGAAAGTTCCAACCCGTGGAACAACGCCGGGACCGGCCATGCCGGGCTGTGTGAACTGAACTACACGCCACAGGCCGCCGACGGCAGCATCGATATCAAGAAAGCGGTGCATATCAATACCCAGTTCGAGGTGTCCCGGCAGTTCTGGGCCTACCTGAGCAAAAAGGGTGCGTTCAGCTCGCCGCGGGCGTTCATCAACCCCGTGCCGCACCTGAGCTACGTCGAGGGCGAGAAGGGCATCAGCTTCCTCAAGAAGCGTTTCGAGATGCTCAAGCAGCACCACGCCTTCAGCGAAATGGAGTACACCGAAGACAAGGCGGTGATGAACGAGTGGATGCCGCTGATGATGCCGGGTCGCCCTGCCGACCAGCAGATCGCCGCCACCCGCGTCATGAAAGGCACCGACGTCAACTTCGGCGCGCTGACCAACAAGCTGCTCAAGCACCTGGCCAACGCCCCCGAAGCACAGGTCAAGTACTGCAAGAAAGTCACCGGCCTGCGCCGTAACGGCAGCGGCTGGACCGTCAGCATCAAGGACGTCAACAGCGGCAGCAGCCGTGAAGTCGATGCCCGCTTCGTGTTCCTCGGCGCCGGTGGCGCGGCCCTGCCGCTGCTGCAACTGTCGGGTATCGAAGAGAGCAAGGGCTTTGGCGGCTTCCCGGTCAGCGGCCAGTGGCTGCGTTGCGACAACCCGGAAGTGGTCAAGCGCCACCAGGCCAAGGTCTACAGCCAGGCCGCGGTAGGTTCGCCACCGATGTCGGTGCCGCACCTGGATACCCGCGTGGTCGACGGCAAGACCTCGCTGCTGTTCGGCCCGTACGCAGGCTTCACCACCAAGTTCCTCAAGCACGGCTCGTTCCTCGACCTGCCGCTGTCGGTACGCATGGGCAACATCGGCCCGATGCTGGCCGTGGCCCGCGACAACATGGACCTGACCAAGTACTTGGTCAGCGAAGTGATGCAGTCGATGGAGCAGCGCCTGGATTCACTGCGCCGCTTCTACCCCGAGGCCAAGGCCGAGGACTGGCGTCTGGAAGTGGCTGGCCAGCGCGTGCAGATCATCAAGAAAGACCCGAAAAAAGGCGGCATCCTGCAGTTCGGTACCGAACTGGTTGCAGCCAAGGACGGCTCCCTGGCCGCCCTGCTCGGTGCTTCCCCTGGTGCTTCGGTAACCGTGTCGATCATGCTGGATCTGATCGAGCGCTGCTTCCCCGAGCAAGCCAAGGGCGCCTGGGCGGCCAAGCTCAAGGAAATTTTCCCGGCCCGGGAAAAGGTCCTGGCCACCGACGCTGCCCTGTACCACAAGATCAGTGCGTACAACGACGAGGCCCTGGGCCTGGTCGAAAGCAGCCCGGCGCAGAGCTACGCATAATCTGCCGGCATAAAAAAACGCCCTTCGGGGCGTTTTTTTATGGGCGCTGGTATCAGCCGCGAGCCTTGTCGATGATCTCGGTGTACTCGGGCGCATTGCGCTGATCCGCGATGGCTTCGACGAAGGTCTTACCGTGCTCGTCCTTGCCGTCCAGGTCATAACCAGCCTCGACGAAGAAGCCGACATAGCGCTCGAAGTCATCGACGCGCAGGCCGCGGTAGCCCTTGATCAGCTTGTGATGCGAAGGCGAAGTTACGCCATCGGCCGGCTCGTATTGCAGGAACGACTTAATGTAGTCATCACTGATCTCATCACCAATCACTTGCTTCTTGTCTTTACGCATTGCCGACTCCAACTGAACCATCACGGACATTTTCACGGGCCGGCAGTTTACCCCCGGGCAACGCCGGCACTCAACGCGCGCGTAAGCTTCCGGTATGCAGATCGGCCCAGATGTGACCGTTGGGGTAGCTGAGGAACTGCACATAGACGGTATCGTTGCGCAGCAGGTCGAGCATCACCCGGTACTGGGCCAGCGGGTAGTTGAGTGTGAGGGTTTTGCTTTTGTCGTCGAACACCGGCTTTTTCAGGCTTTTGCTTTCGGCATCGAAGCTGACCAGTACCTGGCTGATGGTCGCGCCCTTGCTCAGCGGCTTGCCCTTGAGGCGCAGAATCAACGGTGAGGTGACCGGAATCGGTTGCTGGTTGGACTGGCGCTGGTTGCCCACTACCACCGAATAGCTGGTGACCTGCAGCAACTGCTGCGAATCGGCAACTTCCTTACGCAGCCCGAGGTCGTCGGGCGGCAGGAACTGGCTGTGCAGGGGCGCCGCGGCCAGCGGCATGCTCAGCAGGAACAGCAGGGGGAAAATCGCACGCATGTCAGGCTCCTTGGGGGCAGCCTGGCACTCTAGCATGGGGTAAGGCAAACGGGGCAAGCCGGGTCGACCGGCCCCGCCTGTGGACCTCAGAGACCCTTTACAGCGTAGATACCGTTAGCGTTGCGCCAGTAGCCTTTGTAGTCCATGCCATAACCGAACACATAGCGGTCAACACAGCTCAAGCCGCAGAAGTCGGCCTTGAGGTCGGCGCTGGCCTTGCGGTCGTGGTCCTTGTCGATCAGCACGGCAGTGTGCACGGCGCGGGCACCGGCATGCTTGCAGAAATCGATGATTGCGCTGAGGGTATGACCTTCGTCAAGAATGTCGTCGATGATCAGCACGTCACGATCGATAAACGAGACTTCCGGCTTGGCCTTCCAGAACAGGTCGCCGCCGCTGGTCTGGTTGCGGTAGCGGGTGGCGTGCAGGTAGGACGATTCCAGCGGGAATTGCAGATGGGTCAGCAGTTTGCCGGCGAAGATCAGGCCGCCGTTCATCACACAGAACACTACCGGGTTGCTGTCGGCCAGCACCTCGGTGATTTGCGCGCCCACGCGGGCGATGGCGGCCTCGACTTCGGCTTCGGTGTGCAGGCAGTCAGCCTCGCGCATGACTTGACGGATGTGCTCGAGATCGGCGGACATGGCGCTCTCCAAGGGGCGGCAATTGAGAAAAGCGGGCAAAGGTACGCATCCCGTCGCATCAGATCAAGCATTTCTGGACTAACGTCCAGTAAGTCTGAGGACATGCATGGCTGAATAGATTAATCTAGCGCGGTTTTTTTGCCCGCCCCCCGGAGCTTTTCCCTATGCCTACCCGTGAGATCCGCCATCCGCTGATCCGCCACAAGCTCGGCCTGATGCGCCGCGCCGACATCAGCACCAAGAACTTTCGCGAGCTCGCCCAGGAAGTCGGCACGCTCCTGACCTACGAAGCAACCAAAGACCTGCCGCTGGAAAGCTACGAAATCGACGGCTGGTGCGGCAAGGTCCAGGTCGAGAAGATCGCCGGCAAGAAGATTACTGTAGTACCGATCCTGCGCGCCGGCATCGGCATGCTCGACGGCGTGCTCAGCCTGATCCCGGGCGCCAAGGTCAGCGCCGTGGGCGTGGCCCGCAACGAGGAGACCCTCGAAGCGCACACCTACCTGGAAAAACTCGCCCCGGAGATCAACGAGCGCCTGGCGCTGATTATCGACCCGATGCTGGCCACCGGCGCCTCGATGGTCGCCACCATCGACCTGCTGAAAAAGGCCGGCTGCAAGGACATCCGCGCGATGGTCCTGGTTGCCGCCCCCGAAGGCATCGCCGTGGTCGAGAAAGCCCACCCGGATGTGCAGATCTACACCGCCTCGATCGACCAGTGCCTGAACGAGCACGGCTACATCATCCCGGGCCTGGGCGATGCCGGTGACAAGATCTTCGGTACCAAGCAGAAGGACGCCTGAACATGCAGGATGAGTTCAACGACCCGCTCTGGCGCCAGGTCGTCTCCGGCGCGCAGATGCTCTTCGTCGCCTTTGGCGCGCTGGTATTGATGCCGCTGATTACCGGCCTCGACCCCAACGTCGCGCTGTTCACGGCGGGTTTGGGAACTCTGCTGTTTCAGATAGTGACCGGCCGTCAGGTGCCGGTATTCCTGGCCTCGAGTTTCGCTTTCATCACTCCGATCATCCTCGCCAAGGGCCAGTTCGGCCTGGCCGAGACCATGGGCGGGGTCATGGCGGCGGGCTTCGTCTACACCTTCCTCGGCCTTGCGGTAAAAATCAAAGGCACCGGCTTTATCGACCGCCTGCTGCCACCGGTGGTGATCGGCCCGGTGATCATCTCGATCGGCCTGGCAATGGCGCCGATTGCCGCCAACATGGCCATGGGCAAGGCCGGTGACGGCGCCGAGCTGCTGCCGTACGGCACCGCGATGATGATCTCCATGCCGGCGCTGCTGACCACCCTGATCGTCGCGGTGTTCGGCAAGGGTATCTTCCGCCTGGTGCCGATCATTGCCGGGGTGCTGGTGGGCTTTGCCCTGTCGTTCTACTTTGGCGTGGTCGACACCGCCAAGATCGCCGCCGCGCCCTGGCTGGCGCTGCCGCACTTCACCGCGCCAGCGTTCAACTGGCAGGCGATCCTGTTCATCGTACCGGTGGCCCTGGCGCCGGCGATCGAGCACATCGGCGGGGTGATTGCGGTGGGCAGCGTGACCGGCCGCGACTACCTGAAAAAGCCTGGCCTGCACCGCACCCTGCTCGGTGACGGCATCGCCACTACCACTGCCGGCCTGTTCGGCGGGCCGCCCAACACCACCTACGCCGAAGTGACCGGCGCGGTGATGCTGACCAAGAACTACAACCCGAAGATCATGACCTGGGCGGCAATCTTTGCCATCACCCTGGCCTTCATCGGCAAGTTCGGCGCGCTGCTGCAGAGCATTCCGGTGCCGGTAATGGGCGGCATCCTCTGCCTGCTGTTCGGCTCGATCGCGGCGGTGGGCATGAACACCATGATCCGCCACAAGATCGATCTCAGCGAAGCGCGCAACCTGGTGATCGTGTCGGTAACCCTGGTGTTCGGTATCGGCGGCGTGCTGATCGGTAGCGGCACAGGCCCCGATGACTGGGGCCTGAAGGGCATCGCCCTGTGCGCGGTGGTGGCTATTGCCTTGAACCTGCTGCTGCCGGGTAACGACAGCTGGAAGAACAAGGCGCTGGACGATCAGTTGCCTTGATCTGAAGGTCTAGCCCCCTCCCAAGCAGTCTGTGGGAGCGGGCTAGACCCGCGATGAGGCCCTCAAGCCTCTTCGCACATCCCCTTCAACGCCTGCACCCACTGCGGGTGATCATTCAGGCACGGCACCAGCACCAGCTCTTCGCCGCCGGCCTCGACAAACTGCTCGCGCCCGCGGTCACCGATCTCTTCCAGGGTCTCGATGCAATCGGCGACAAACGCCGGGCACATTACCAGCAGCTTTTTCACCCCTGACTTGCCCAGCTCGTCCAACCGCGTTTCGGTGTACGGCTCGATCCACTTCGCCCGCCCCAGCCTTGACTGGAACGACACCGACCACTTGCCGTCGGGGATGCCCATCTTCTGCGCGAACGCCTGGGCGGTGCGCAGGCACTGGCCGCGATAGCAGACCGCAAGCACCTCGGGCGAAGCGGTGCGGCAGCAATCGGCGTCCTGGAAACAATGCTTGCCGGTGGGGTCGAGTTTTTTCAGGTGTCGCTCGGGCAGGCCATGGAAGCTGAGCAGCAGGTGATCGTAATCTTCCTGCAAGTATGGCTGCGCGCTGGCTACCAGGGCGTCGATGTATTCCGGCTTGTCGTAGAACGGCTGCAGAATCGCCATCTCGAGCGGCAGCTTGTGCTCGCCAATCACCTGTTTCGCCTGCTCGATGACCGTGGTCACGGTGCTGTCGGCAAACTGCGGGTACAGCGGCGCCAAGGTGACCTTCTTCACGCCCTGGCTGGCCAGGCGCGTCAGCACCGTCGGCAACGAAGGCTCGCCGTAGCGCATGGCGATTTCCACCGGGCCGTGGCTCCACTGCTCGCGCATTGCGGCCTGCAGGCGGCGGGTCAGCACCACCAGCGGCGAACCCTCGTCCCACCAGATCGAGGCATAGGCATGGGCCGATTGCTCCGGGCGCTTGATCAGGATCAGCGACACCAGCAGCCGCCGCACCGGCCACGGCAGGTCGATGACATAGGGGTCCATGAGAAACTGATTGAGGTACCGGCGCACGTCGGCGACAGAGGTGGAGGCCGGTGAACCCAGGTTGACCAGCAGCAAAGCGTGATCGGTCATGCAACGTCCTATTTCAGAGGCGCCTGGACAGTTCATCCAGGGCCGATTGCAGATCATTGAAGCGGAAGGTAAAACCGGCCGCCAGCAAACGTACCGGCCGCGCCCGTTGCCCGCCCAGTAGCAAGGTCGACAATTCGCCCAGCCCGGCCTTGAGCAGCAGCGCCGGCATCGGCATCAATGCCGGGCGGTGCAGGGCCCGGCCCAGACGCCTGGCGAACTCGCGGTTGCGCACCGGCTCCGGGGCGCAGGCATTATAAGGACCGCTGGCATCCTTGTGCTGCAAGAGAAAATCAATCAGGGCGATCTGGTCGTGTATATGGATCCACGGCATCCACTGCCGACCGTCGCCGATAGGCCCGCCCAGCCCGAGTTTGAACGGCAGGCGCAGGCGCGACAAAAAGCCGCCCTCGCTCGCCAGCACCAGCCCGGTACGCACCAGCACCACGCGAATCCCCAGCGGTTGTGCGGCCATGGCGGTTTCTTCCCAGGCGATGCACAGCTGGCTGGCGAAATCCTCCTTGACCGGCTGCGAAGCCTCGGTGAGTTCGCGCTCGCCACCATCGCCATACCAGCCTACCGCCGAACCCGAGATCAGTACCTCGGGGCGCTGCTGACGCTTCTCCAACCAGGCCAGCAATTGCTCGGTCAAAGTGATACGACTGGCCCAGAGCAAGGCGCGACGGCTGGAGCTCCAGGGCCGGTCGGCAATCGGTGCGCCGGCCAGATTGATCACCGCGTCCACGCCGTCGTCATCGGCCAGCTCATCGAGCCGGGCTATGCCACGCACCCCGGAGCCACACAACTTGCCCACCTGTTCAGGGCGCCGACTCCATACCGTCAGCCGATGTCCCTGGGCCAGCCAGTGCTGACACAGGTGTTGGCCGATCAACCCGGTACCGCCGGTCAGCAATATATGCATGGCTGTGTCCTCGCATGGCGCGCCAGTGGTCTATTTTTAACAACAAGGCACTTTTTTGACCGATCGCTCTCGGATAAACATAGGCCAACCTGTGGTAACGAGCGGAATCATCTTATACAGGATTCGTGCATTGTACAGGTTTGCCGGGCAGCGTAGTCTGCAACCATTAGGTTCGAAGAGGCCATCATGACTGTACCTATTGCCATCATCGGGGCCGGTATCGCCGGCCTGTCCGCCGCCCAGGCGTTGCAAAAGGCCGGGCAGACCGTTCATTTGTTCGACAAGGGCCACGGCAGCGGCGGACGCATGGCCAGCAAACGCAGCGATGCCGGCGCCCTTGATCTCGGCGCCCAGTACTTCACGGCCCGCGACCGGCGCTTTGTCGACCAGTTGCAGCAATGGGTAGCGGCCGGTTGGGCGGCCGAATGGAAGCCGCAGCTGTATCACTATCAGGATGGCGTACTGAGCCCCTCCCCCGACGAGCAGACGCGCTGGGTTGGCGTGCCGCGCATGAGCGCCATCACCCGCGGCCTGCTCAAGGATGTCACGGTAAACTTCAGCTGCCGTATTGCCGAAGTCTATCGCGGCCAGAAGTACTGGCACCTGCAGGACACCGACGGCTGCAGCCACGGGCCGTTCAGCCGGGTGGTAGTCGCCGTGCCGGCGCCTCAGGCCACCCAGTTGCTCAGTGCTGCGCCCAAGCTGGCCGCCACTGCCGCCGGCGTGCAGATGGACCCGACCTGGGCCATCGCCCTGGCGTTCGACACCCCGCTCGACACCCCGATGCAAGGCTGCTTCGTACAAGGCAGCGCCCTCGACTGGCTGGCGCGCAACCGGAGCAAACCCGGGCGCGACGAACACATGGACACCTGGGTGTTGCATGCCACTTCCAGCTGGAGCAAGCAGCACATCGACCTGCCCAAGGAGGCGGTGATCGAGCAACTGTGGGGCGATTTCGCCGAGCTGGTCGGCTGCGTGGTGCCCGCCCCGAACTTCTCCCTCGCCCACCGCTGGCTGTATGCCCGCCCGGCCAGCAATCACGAATGGGGCGCCCTGGCCGACGCTGACCTGGGCCTGTATGCCTGTGGCGACTGGTGCCTGTCGGGCCGGGTCGAAGGCGCTTGGCTCAGCGGCCAGGAAGCGGCCCGTCGGCTGCTTGAGCATCTGGAGTAACAGCTGCCGGGGCTGCTCCTGTTCAGCCCCGCCTGACATTTTCGACATCCTGCACAAAAGTTGTACAAGTGGTTTGACTTGCACAGGTTTGCCCCTATGATGGGATTTACCTGTACATAAAACTTTATTTGTACAATATTTTTCAGGATCTGTTCATGAACGCTCGTGACCTGCCGCGCAAGCCCCGCATTGCTGTCAGCGCCTGTCTGATCGGCCAGGAAGTGCGTTTCAACGGCGGCCACAAAGCCTCGCGCCTGTGCAACGAGGTCCTCAGCGAACACTTCGATTTGGTCCCGGTTTGCCCAGAAGTCGCCATCGGCCTGGGCGTGCCACGTGCACCCATCCGCCTGGTAGGTGATCCTGCCGACCCGCAGGCCGTGTGCAGCCGCGACCCCGGCCTGGATCTGTCCGGCCCGTTGCGCGCTTACGGGCAGCAGATGGCCAAGGATCTCGACGATATTTGCGGCTACATCTTCATGCACAAATCCCCCTCCTGCGGCCTGGAGCGAGTCAAGGTCTATCAGGCCAATGGCTATCCAGCGACCGAGGGCGGCCGCGGGTTGTTCGCCGCCGCCTTCTGTGAGCAGCGTCCCGATTTACCGGTGGAAGAAGATGGCAGGCTCTGTGATCCGGTGCTGCGCGAGAACTTCATCACCCGGGTATATGCCTACGCCGACTGGCAGCAGCTGATCGCCGCTGGCGTCAGCCGCGGCGCCCTGATCGCGTTTCATTCCCGCTACAAGTACCAGCTGATGGCGCACAACCCGCAGCAGTACAAAGTCCTGGGCAAGCTGTTGGGCAGCATGGGCCGCGACGACGATCCCGAGTTGCTCGCCCCGCGTTACTTCAGCCAGTTGATCCAGGCCCTGAGCCGCTGCGCCAGCCGTGGCACCCACAGCAATGTACTGTTGCACCTGAGCGGTTACCTGCGCGATGCCTTGAGCCGCGCCGACAAGCAGGAAATCCAGCAACTGATCAGCCAGTACCATGCCGGCGTGGTGCCGCTGGTGGTGCCGCTGACCCTGCTCAAGCATCATTTGCGCAAGCATCCCGACCCCTACCTGGCGCAGCAGGTGTACTTGCAACCGCACCCGGAAAACCTGAGCCTGCGCAATGCCATCTGAAGCCTTGTTGCCGATCCGCGAGGTGACGCGCCTGACCGGTATCAACCCGGTCACCCTGCGTGCGTGGGAGCGTCGTTACGGCTTGATCGTGCCGCAACGCACCGGCAAGGGGCATCGCCTCTACAGCCAGGAAGACGTCCAGCGTATCCAGCAGATCCTCACCTGGCTTGACCGGGGCGCGGCGGTCAGCCAGGTCAAAGCCTTGCTGCAAGCCAGCCCGGGGGAGTCACCGTCGCCGGCCGGCAGCGACTGGCAGGCCCTGCGCGAGCAACTCAAGGAAGCCATCGCCGCCCTCGCCGAGCGCCGGCTTGAGCAGCAGGTGAACCAGGCCATGGCCCTGTACCCGGCGGCAACCCTCTGTGAACAGCTGTTGATGCCGCTGCTTGCCGACCTCGAACTGCGCTGGCAGGGCCAATTCGCCACTGGCCTTGAGCAGGTGTTCTTTTTCTCGTGGCTACGCAGCAAGCTCGGGGCACGGGTCTATCACAACAACCATCAGCTCGGCGGCGCCCCCTTGCTGCTGGTAAACGGCTCTGACCTGGCCTTCGACCCACGGCTGTGGCTGACGGCCTGGCTGGCCAGCAATGCCGGTTACCCGGTGCAGGTCTTCGACTGGCCACCACCGGGCAACGAGCTGAGCCTGGCGGTCGCCCAGTTGCGGCCATGGGCGTTGCTGCTGAGCATCGACAAGTCGCTGGACATCGCCCGCTTACAAAGAAACCTGGCCGACGTCGAAATTCCGAAACTCCTGTGCGGCCGCGCAGTCAGCATTCATAAGCATGCCCTGCAAGCCTGGACGGACGAGACGCTGTTTGTCCTCGATTCGCCCCAGGCGGCGCTTCAGTGCCTGCGCCAACTCAGGGGCGAACAGCCTGAATTTCACCTTCAAGGGTAACCAAACAGCATGCAACTGATCTGGCTGCGCAGCGACCTGCGCGTAATTGACAACACTGCACTGGCAGCAGCCTGCGAACGCGGCCCGACCCTGGCAGTATGGCTGCTCAGCCCTGGGCAGTGGCAGGCCCACGACGATGCGCCGTGCAAGGTCGACTTCTGGTTGCGCAATCTGCAAAGCCTGCGTGCGGCACTGGCGCAGTTGAACATCCCCCTGCTGATCCGCTACGCCGACACCTGGCAGCAGGCACCGCAGGTCTTGCTGCAGCTGTGCCAGGAGCATCAGGTGCAGGCGCTGCACTTCAACGAGGAATATGGCGTTAATGAAAGCGCCCGCGACCAGGCGGTGCAGGCTGCCCTGGGCGAGCACGGTATTGCCGCGCACGGCTATCTTGACCAGTTACTGTTCCGCCCAGGCAGCATCCTGACCCGCAGCGCCAGCTACTTTCAGGTCTTCAGCCAGTTTTGCAAAGTTTGTTACGAACGCCTGCACCTGGGCGTGCCACCCTTGGTCAACCCAATCAGGGCGCAAGCGCCGACGGCTGTTGCCAGCGATCCGGTTCCCGTTGAGGTAGCCGGTTTCCCACACCCTGCGCAGGCCTTGCGCGAGCTCTGGCCTGCCGGTGAAGAAGAAGCACAGCAGCGCCTGCAACGCTTTATCGACGAATGCGCCGAGGACTACCAGAATCAGCGCGACCTCCCCGCCGTCGCCGGCACCAGCCAGCTGTCAGCCTACCTGGCCGCCGGGGTGATATCGCCGCGTCAGTGCCTGCATGCCGCGCTGAACCACAACTTCGGCGAGTTCGACAGTGGCAACCGCGGCCTGGTGACCTGGATCAACGAGCTGCTCTGGCGCGAGTTCTACAAACACATCCTGGTGGGCTATCCACGGGTCTCGATGCACCGTGCCTTCCGCCCGGAAACCGAGGCCCTGCCCTGGCGCCATGCACCGGAGGAACTCAAGGCCTGGCAGCAAGGACAGACCGGCATCCCGATCATCGATGCGGCCATGCGCCAATTGCTTGCCACCGGCTGGATGCACAACCGCCTGCGCATGATCGTTGCCATGTTCCTGACCAAGAACCTGCTGATCGACTGGCGCGAGGGCGAGCGCTTTTTCATGCGCCACCTGATTGATGGCGACCTGGCCGCCAACAACGGCGGCTGGCAGTGGAGTGCTTCGACCGGCACCGACGCAGCGCCCTATTTCCGCATTTTCAACCCTGTGAGCCAGTCTCAGCGTTTCGATAGCGCAGGGCATTTCATTCGGCAATGGCTGCCTGAGCTTGCCGACCTGGATGAAAAAAAAATCCACAATCCCGTGCCAGGTGGCGATCTTTTTGCTACTAATCATTATCCACAGCCTATTGTGGACCTCGGTAGCAGTCGCCAACGTGCGTTGAATGCATTCAGGAATTTACCCACGCGGCAGGAAGAGAGGGCAGTCATGTGAGCGAACCCATCGCGCGCAAGGTGTGGGTCACCGGCGCAAGCAGCGGCCTGGGCCTGGCGCTGGTGCAACAACTGCTTGAGCAGGGCTGGAAAGTCGCTGCCAGCGGACGTCCTTCGCCCGAGCTCAAGGGCCTTTCGCAGCTCAACCCCGAGCAGTTGCTGCTACTTGACGGCAATCTCGATGATGGCACGCAGGCCGCACACGCTGGCCAGCAACTCCAGGCCCACTGGGGCGCCCTCGATTGCCTGCTGGTGAATGCCGGCACCTGCGATTACCTGGACCCTGGCCTGCCGCCGACGGCCATTTTCGAAGCCATCGCCAGCAGCAACCTGAGCGCTTCGGTTCATTGCTTGAACGTGGCAGTGCCGCTGCTGGAAAAAGGCCAGGCGCCACAGGTGCTGGCTGTGCTCAGCCGCTATTCGGCGCTGCAACTCTACGAGCCCAGCCAGCCGGCAACCCCGGACAACAACCTGACACAAGTGTTTCGCGCTGAGCGTCAGAAGCTCGAGAGCAAAGGCATCGCCTTGACCGTGGTCGCACCGCAGGCGTTGAAAACGCCACTGCTGGCGGTTCAGGTCCGACCTGAACAATGGACGCCGGAAACTGCTGCCGATGTGATCATCCAGCGTTTGCCAGAGCGCGCCCCCGAGCTACTGCTCGAAGCCCTCAACCTCAACAGCCTCTGGCCACTGCCCGAACTACCTGCAAGCCCTGTGTAAAACACAGGGCTGTGCTCTTTCAGGTCAGAGCGGCATGCGGTAGTGCAACGCGTAACTTTCTACCCCATCGTTGGGCGTTTGCAGCCCGGCGTTGGAGTAGTGGATCGCCCGCACGCCGACTTCATGCCCGCCGGCAAAGCGCAAACCAAAGCCGATGCGATCTTCGAACTGGAACGAAGAGCCGAGTTTGTTGCTTTCAACTTCGGTACTGGAGAATGCGGCCACACCAATACCGGCTTCGATATAGGGTTTGACCGACTCACCTGCGAACTCGTAAACGAACACCGGCGCAAACGACAGGCTGTGGTTACTCGACTTCTCGTCGCCATCCCAATAGGTGTAGGCACCGTCCCAATAGCCGGTGATACGGCCTACGCTGGTTTGCCACCAACTGACATCCCAGTTCGATTGCAGGCCGAGGCGATAGGTCATGGTCGAGTCGCCGGTCTGCCCGACCGAGAACGACACGTCCGCTGCTTGAGTTGTGAAAGATTGCCCCAGGGTAACGGCTGCAAGAGCAGCCAAGCAAAGCAGTTTCTTCATGAGAAACGTCCTTTTTCCTAATGCTGTTGTTGGTTTTTCTGTCTCACCAGACAATAAATAGAAATCGGCAGCGTTGCGTTAGTTCAGTCAATGTTGAGTGCTTTTCACACTTTTTTTACATTGGAAAGCTTCGCACACTGTCAGATTTATTCCACAACATTGGAAGGATCTTTCGCAAATGTTCAGGGCTGGCACTGGTCCAGAATTGCGCATCGCGCGCCGGTCCTGCAGCCAGCAATTCACCCTCGCCCAACAGGCGCTGCAATTGCCGGGCAACGGCGGCGCCAGTATCGATGATCGCCACCGAGGCGGGGATCATTTGCGCCAGCAGAGGCTTGAGGAAGGGGTAATGGGTGCAGCCCAGGATCAGGGTATCGCAGCCGGCGTCGAGCAAGGGCTTTACATACCCCTGGAGCATCTCACGCACCACCGGGCTGCTCAGGTCGCCAGCCTCGATGCACTCCACCAGGCCCGGGCAAGGCTGGGTGACGACGCGAATGTCGTTGGCAAAGCGATCGAGCAAGGCAACGAACTTGGCGCTTTGCAGGGTGCCGGTGGTGGCCAGCACGCCGACCACACCGCTGCGGGTCGCGGCAGCGGCGGGTTTGACCGCAGGCTCCATACCGACGATCGGCCAGTGCGGATACTGTTCGCGTAAATCTGCCACCGCCGCCACGGTGGCGGTGTTGCAAGCCAGGACCATGGCCTTGGCGCCTTGCTCGCGGAAGAACTCGGCGACCATGCGACAGCGCTGGCGGATGAACGCCGGCGACTTCTCGCCATAGGGGATGTAGCCGCAGTCGCCGACGTACAGCAGCGACTCGTCGGGCAGCAGGCGCTGGATCTCGGCCAGTACCGACAGGCCGCCGACTCCGGAATCGAAAACGCCGACCGGCGCCGCCGCAGCGTCAGCCATGATGCTCGCCACACACGCTGCAGCCCGGGTCGCGCTTGACCCGCAGCTCACGGAAGCGGCTGCCAAGGGCGTCGATCAACAGCAAGCGCCCCACCAGCGGCTCGCCGAAACCGGCCAGCAGCTTCAGCGCCTCAAGTGCTTGCAGGCTGCCAACCAGCCCCACCAGCGGGCCCAACACGCCGGCTTCGCTGCAGGTCAGTTCGGCTTCGCTGCCGTGCCCGTACAGGCAGTGGTAGCAGGGGCTTAGCGGGTTACGCGGGTCGAACACCGACAACTGCCCTTCCAGGCGAATCGCCGCGCCGCTGACCAGCGGTTTGCCGTGGGCGACGCAGGCAGCATTGACCGCTTCGCGGGTAGTGAAGTTGTCCGAGCAATCGAGCACCAGGTCCACGGCCTTGACCGCTTCAGCCAGGGAGTCCTCATCCAGCGCGCGGCGATGCGCTTTGAGGGTGATTTGCGGGTTGATCGCGGTGAGCCGGGCAAGCGCCGAATCAACCTTGCTCAGGCCTACCGACGCACTGTCGTGCAAGACCTGGCGCTGCAGGTTGGTGACATCCACCGTATCGAAGTCGGCCAGGTGCAATTCGCCAACCCCGGCGGCCGCCAGGTACAGCGCCACTGGCGAGCCGAGACCGCCGAGGCCGACGATCAGCGCCTTGCTGTTTTTCAGCCGCAGCTGACCGTCGATATCCACCTGCGCCAGGAGGATCTGCCGGCTGTAGCGCAACAGCTCCTGGTCGCTCAGCACGACAGCCGCCCCAGGGTGATGCGCTCGTGGCCGTTGAGGTCGAGGCGGCTTTCGATCTGCTCGAAATCATGCCTGGCCAGCAGCTCGCGCACGGCGGCGGCCTGGTCGTAACCGTGTTCGAGCAGCAGCCAGCCAGCCGGCGCCAGGTGCGCCGGCGCCTGGCTGACGATGCAGCGCAGGTCGTCCAGGCCGTCTTCGCCAGAGACCAGCGCGCTGCTGGGCTCAAAGCGCACGTCACCGGCCACCAGGTGCGGGTCGGCGGCGGCAATGTACGGCGGGTTGCTGATGATCAGATCAAAGCGCTCGCCGGCCAGGGCATCGAACCAGTGGCTGCTGCGCACGTTGACGTTGTTCAGTTGCAGGCGCTGGCGGTTGCGCTCGGCCAGGGCCACGGCTTCGAGCACGCGGTCGACCGCGGTGACCTGCCACAACGGGCGCTCACTGGCCAGGGCCAGGGCAATCGCCCCGGTGCCGGTGCCCAGGTCGAGCAGCTTGACCGCACTACCCGGCAGCAACTGCAGGGCGGTTTCCACCAGCAGCTCGGTTTCCGGACGCGGGATCAAGGTATGCGGGGCCACTTCCAGGTCGAGGTTCCAGAACCCCTGCTGACCCAGAATGTAGGCCACCGGCTCACCGGCGCGGCGGCGCTGCAGGAAGTCGGCAAAGGTCAACGCCGCTTCGCTGCTGACAATCCGCTCCGGCCAGGTGTGCAGGTAGCTGCGCGACTTGCCGATGGCCGCCGCCAACAGCAGTTCGATATCCAGACGCGCGGTCGGCGAATCCGGCAGCTCCGCACCGCGGAGCAAGCTGGCAATAATCGTCATTTACTCACCCAGTGCCGCCAGTTGATCCGCCTGGTACTCGGCCAGCAACGGCTCGATTACCGCGTCGACCCCACCGGCCAGAACGTCATCCAGGGAATACAGGGTCAGGTTGATGCGGTGATCGGTCACCCGCCCCTGTGGATAGTTGTAGGTACGAATTCGTTCGGAACGGTCACCCGAGCCGACCAGCAGCTTGCGCTCGCTGGCCATGGCATTCTGCGCCGCGCTGGTCTGGATGTCGTTGAGCTTGGCCGACAGCCAGGACATCGCCCGGGCACGGTTCTTGTGCTGGGAACGTTCTTCCTGGCACTCGACGACAATGCCGGTGGGCAAGTGGGTGATGCGGATTGCCGAGTCAGTCTTGTTAATGTGCTGACCACCGGCACCGGAGGCACGGTAGGTGTCGACACGCAGGTCCGCCGGGTTGATCTCGATCGCCACCTGCTCGTCCGGCTCCGGCAGCACCGCCACGGTGCAGGCCGAGGTGTGAATGCGGCCCTGGGATTCGGTCTCGGGTACACGCTGGACGCGGTGGGCACCGGACTCGAATTTCAACTTGCCGTAGACGCTGTCGCCTTCGACCCGGGCAATGATTTCCTTGTAGCCGCCGTGTTCGCCCTCGTTCTCCGAGAGAATTTCCAGGCGCCAGCCGCGCTTTTCGGCATAGCGCGAATACATGCGGAACAGGTCGCCGGAAAAGATCGCCGCCTCGTCACCACCGGTACCGGCGCGGATTTCCAGGAACACGTTGCGCCCGTCGTTGGGGTCCTTGGGCAGTAACATGCGCTGCAGCTGGTTTTCCAGCTGCGCCAGTTGCTCCTTGGCTTCGCGCACTTCTTCCACGGCCATTTCGCGCAGGTCCGGGTCGCTGTCCTTGAGCAGCGCCTGGGCGCCGGCCAGATCATCCTGGACCTTGCGCCACTGGGCGTAGGCGACGGCGACCGGCTCGACTTCAGCGTATTCACGGGAATAGGCGCGAAAGCGCGTCTGGTCGCAAATGACCTCGGCATCGCCCAGCAGGGCGGTCAGTTCCTCGAAACGGTCCTGGAGCGTGTCCAGTTTATTCAGCAGCGACGCTTTCATTGCGGGGTTTTATCCGTCGAACCCTCGGAGAGGGCAAAGAGTTCCTGGGCCATGGCCAGCGCATCGAGGCGGCCTTCGGCAGAGAGCTTTTTCAGTTGCACGCTGGGCGCATGCAACAGCTTGTTGGTCAGGCCACGGGCCAGTTGCACCAGCACCTCATCGGCACTGGCGCCATTGGCCAGCAGGCGCTGGGCCTTTTGCAGCTCTTCGTCGCGCAGGCGCTCGCTCTGCTGACGGTAAGCCTTGAGTACATCCACCGCGGCCAGCTCGCGCAGGCGCAGCATGAAATCTTCGGCGCCCACCGAGACCAGCTCTTCAGCGGCCTGGGCAGCACCCTGGCGGCTCTTGAGGTTCTCGGCGACCACTTCGTGCAGGTCATCGACGGTGTACAGGTAAACGTCATCGAGCTCGCCCACCTGTGGCTCGATATCGCGCGGCACGGCGATGTCGACCATGAAGATCGGCTTGTGCCGGCGCTGCTTCAGGGCGCTTTCCACCGCACCCTTGCCGAGGATCGGCAACTGGCTGGCGGTGGAGCTGATGACGATATCGCTGTTGACCAGCTCCTGGGGAATGTCGGCCAGCAGCACCGCATGGGCGCCGAACTGCTCGGCCAGGGTGCTGGCACGCTCCAGGGTGCGGTTGGCGACGACGATGCGCCGCACGCCCTGCTCGTGCAGATGGCGGGCGACCAGGGTGATGGTTTCACCGGCGCCGATCAGTAGCGCCTGGCTGCGGCCCAGGTCGCTGAAGATCTGCTTGGCCAGGCTCACGGCGGCAAAGGCCACCGACACCGGGTTTTCGCCGATGGCGGTATCGGTGCGCACCTGCTTGGCAGCGCTGAAGGTTGCCTGGAACAGCCGCCCGAGCAGCGGGCCGATGGTTCCGGCTTCGCGCGCCACGGCATAGGCCGACTTCATCTGGCCGAGGATCTGCGGCTCGCCCAGCACCAGCGAGTCGAGCCCGGAGGCCACCCGCATCATGTGCCGCACGGCATCGTGATCTTCATGGATGTAGGCGCTGGCGCGCAGTTCATCCAGGCTCAGTTGATGATATTCGGCCAGCCAGCGCAGGATGCTCTCCGCAGCCAGGTGGTCCTGCTCTATATAAAGCTCGCTGCGGTTGCAGGTCGAAAGGATCGCGGCTTCGCGGCTGGCGGTCAGTCGGCAGAGCTGCTGCAAGGCGTCCACCAGCTGCTCAGGGGTAAACGCCACGCGCTCGCGTACGTCTACCGAGGCAGTCTTATGGTTGATACCGAGGGCAAGAAAGGCCATGCAAGGTCGCTGATTGTGACGAGAAGCCGATAATTGTCCTACTTCGCAGAGCGCAGAACAACCACCGCTCGCTATTGTCTCTATAGTCTACCCCTACCGAGACCTTCGCTTATGGGTTTGCCCCGGCGCTTGTGTCATGATGATCCGACCGCTGGTAAGCCGCCCAAATCCCGATTATGAATAGATCCTACGCGTTGCTCCTTGCCCTTGCCTTGCTCCAGGGCTGCCAGACCCTGGCTCCGGATTCCCCGGATGCCAAGGCGCCTGCAGATGCCGCCCCGGTGCAACCGGCCAAGCCCACCGTCTACGGATCGTTCAGCCAGGACACCGTGTACAGCCTGCTGACCGCAGAACTTGCCGGCCAGCGCGATCGTTTCGATATCGCCCTGGACAATTACGTCAGCCAGGCAATCAAGACTCAGGACCCGGGTATTTCCGAACGCGCCTACCGCATCGCCGAATACCTGGGCGCCGACCAGGCCGCGCTCGACACCTCGCTGATCTGGGCGAAAAACGACCCCGGCAACCTCGACTCCCAGCGCGCCGCCGCCATCCAGCTGGCTCGCAGCGGTCGCTATGACGAGTCCATGGTCTACATGGAAAAGGTCCTTCAGGGCCAGGGCGACACCCACTTCGACTTCCTCGCCCTGTCGGCACTGGAAACCGACCCGGACACCCGCGCCGGCCTGCAAAACAGTTTCGATCGTCTGTTGGTGAAGTATCCTGACAACGGTCAGCTGGTGTTCGGCAAGGCCCTGCTGCTGCAACAGGATGGCAAGGCCCAGGCGGCCCTCGACCTGCTCGAAGAACACCCGCCCGAAGCCGGCGAGATTGCCCCGGTGCTGCTGCGCGCGCGCCTGCTGCAAGGCCTGGACCGCGGCAAAGAGGCCCTGCCGCTGCTGCAGAAAACCATTCGCCAGTACCCGGACGACAAACGCCTGCGCCTGACCTACGCGCGCATGCTGGTCGAGCAGGATCGCCTGGCCGATGCCAAGGCCGAGTTTGTCAGCCTGGTCCAGCAATACCCGGACGACGATGAACTGCGTTACTCGCTGGCCCTGGTCAGCCTGGAAACCAAGGACTGGGACGAAGGCGCCGGCTACCTCGAAGAGCTGATCGCCCGCGACAGCCATGTCGATGCCGCGCACCTGAACCTGGGGCGCATCCATGAAGAACGCAACGACCCCGAAAGCGCCCTCAACGAGTACGCCCTGGTCGGCCCCGGCAACGACTATCTGCCAGCGCAACTGCGCCAGGCCGACATCCTCATTGCCAACGGCCGCAGCGCCGAGGCCTCGCGGCGCCTGGCCGCAGCCCGCGAAGCCCAGCCCGACTACGCGATCCAGCTGTACCTGATCGAAGCCGAAGCCCTGGGCAACAACGACAAGGACGCCCAGGCCGAGCAGGTGCTGCAGCAAGCGATCAAGCAGTACCCGGACGACCTCAACCTGCTGTACACCCGGGCCATGCTTGCGGAAAAGCGCAACGACCTGGCGCAGATGGAAAAAGACCTGCGCAGCATCATCAGCCGCGAGCCGGAAAACGCCATGGCCCTCAACGCCCTGGGCTACACCCTGGCTGACCGCACCAGCCGTTATGCCGAAGCCAAGACCCTGATCGACAAGGCGCACCAGATCACCCCGGACGATCCGGCGGTGCTCGACAGCCTCGGCTGGGTCAACTACCGCATGGGCAACCTCGACGAAGCCGAGCGCCTGCTGCGCCAGGCCATCGAGCGTTTCCCCGATCACGAAGTCGCTGCCCACCTGGGTGAAGTGCTCTGGGCCAACGGCAAGCGCCGCGAAGCCCGCCAGGTCTGGGCCAAAGGTTTCGAAGCCCAGCCCGACAGCCCTATCCTGCGCAAGACCGTCCTGCGCCTGACCGGATCCGAGACTCTATAAGCCTATGTTTTTGCGCCACTGCATCACCTTCTGCCTGATTGCCCTGCTTGCCGGTTGTGCCGGCTTCGGCTCCCGTGAGGCCCTGCGGGGCGAAGGCAACCCCCAGCTGTGGCGCGAGCACAAGCAACAGCTGAGCACCCTCGATGGCTGGCAGATCAACGGCAAGGTCGGCATCCGCGCGCCGAAAGACTCCGGCAGCGGCACGCTGTTCTGGCTGCAGCGCCAGGACTACTACGACATCCGCCTGTCCGGCCCGCTCGGCCGCGGCGCTGCACGCCTGACCGGGCGCCCCGGCGGCGTCACCCTCGAGGTCGCCAACCAGGGCCGCTTCGAGGCGCAAAGCCCGGAAGCCCTGCTGGCCGAACAACTGGGCTGGGAGCTGCCGGTGTCGCACCTGGTCTGGTGGATTCGCGGCCTGCCCGCCCCCGACAGCAAGAGCCAGCTGACCCTCGACGGCGACAGCCGCCTGGCCAGCCTCAAGCAGGACGGCTGGGACGTGCAATACCTGAGCTACGCCGAACAGAACGGCTACTGGCTGCCCGAGCGGATCAAGCTGCACGGGCAAAACCTCGACGTGACCCTGGTGGTCAAAGACTGGCAACCACGGCAACTGGGCCACTGATCAATGAACACTGCAACCCTGACCCTGCCGGCCCCGGCCAAGCTCAACCTGATGCTGCACATTCTTGGCCGCCGCGCCGATGGCTACCATGAGCTGGAAACCCTGTTCCAGTTTCTCGAGCATGCCGACGAGCTGTCTTTCGCCCTGCGCGAAGACGGTGAAGTGCGCCTGCACAGCGAGATCGACAACGTCCCCCATGAAAGCAACCTGATCGTCAAGGCCGCGCGCAAGCTCAAGGCCCTGACCGGCTGCGACAAGGGCGTGGATATCTGGCTGAAAAAAATCCTGCCCATGGGCGGCGGCATTGGCGGCGGCAGCTCCGACGCCGCCACTACCCTGCTCGGCCTCAACCATTTATGGCAACTGGGCTTGAGCGAAGACCAGCTGGCTGAACTGGGCCTGACCCTGGGCGCCGACGTGCCGGTTTTCGTCCGCGGCCATGCGGCGTTCGCCGAGGGCGTGGGCGAGAAGCTGACCCCGGTCGACCCCGAAGAGCCCTGGTATGTCGTGCTGGTCCCGCAAGTATTTGTTAGCACAGCAGAAATTTTTTCAGATCCGCTGTTGACACGTGATTCCTTGCCCCTTAAGATGCGCCCCGTTCCCAAGGGAAACAGTCGAAATGACTGCCAACCGGTGGTAGAGCAGCGTTACCCAGAGGTACGCAATTCATTGAATTTGTTAAACGAATTCACTGAGGCTCGGCTTACCGGAACTGGAAGTTGTGTGTTTGGGGCCTTCCCAAACAAAGCTGAAGCTGATAAAGTTTTGGCCCTTCTTGCAGAGACCCAAACAGGGTTTGTAGCTAAGGGAAGCAACGTTTCGATGTTGCATCGCACGCTGCAGAGTCTGCTCTAGGAATCGAGCACCAGGTGCTCGCAGCAACAGATACAGGGGCGTCGCCAAGCGGTAAGGCAGCAGGTTTTGATCCTGCCATGCGTTGGTTCGAATCCAGCCGCCCCTGCCATTTTCCTTATACTCATCCAGGTATACCCTCAGCCTTCAGGTACTGCGCGTGTCCAAGATGATGGTCTTTACGGGGAACGCTAACCCCGATCTGGCTCGGCGTGTCGTACGTCAGCTGCATATCCCACTGGGTGATGTTTCTGTCGGCAAATTCTCCGACGGCGAAATCAGCACTGAGATTAATGAAAATGTTCGTGGTAAGGACGTTTTCATCATTCAGCCGACTTGCGCGCCAACCAACGATAACCTGATGGAACTGGTAGTGATGGCCGATGCCTTCCGCCGCTCCTCAGCTTCCCGAATCACTGCCGTGATTCCTTACTTCGGATATGCCCGCCAGGATCGCCGTCCGCGTTCGGCGCGTGTTGCTATCAGCGCCAAAGTCGTCGCTGACATGCTCACCGTCGTCGGTATCGACCGTGTTCTCACTGTCGACCTGCACGCTGACCAGATCCAGGGTTTCTTCGATATTCCGGTAGATAACATCTACGGCTCCCCCGTTCTGGTGGATGACATCGAAGACCAGCGTTTCGAGAACCTCATGATCGTGTCCCCGGACATCGGCGGCGTCGTGCGTGCACGTGCTGTTGCCAAGTCCCTGGGTGTCGATCTGGGTATCATCGACAAACGCCGTGAAAAGGCCAATCACTCCGAAGTGATGCATATCATCGGCGACGTCGAAGGACGTACCTGTATTCTCGTCGACGACATGGTCGACACCGCCGGCACCCTGTGCCACGCGGCCAAGGCCCTGAAAGAACACGGCGCTGCCAAGGTTTACGCCTACTGCACGCACCCTGTCCTCTCGGGTCGGGCGATCGAGAATATCGAGAACTCCGTGCTGGACGCACTGGTGGTGACCAACACCATCCCGCTGTCCGCTGCAGCACAAGCCTGTGACCGTATCCGCCAACTGGATATTGCACCGGTTGTTGCCGAGGCGGTTCGCCGCATCAGCAATGAAGAATCGATCAGCGCGATGTTCCGCTGAGGGTTTTCCCTCGCGAACCTCTCGTTGACGAAAAGCGCCCCGCCCCAACACCTGTTGTTGGGGCGGGGCTTTTTTGCCCACCCCGTTTGGCGCTGGTCGCAAACGCCTGCGGGAGATGGCTATTTTGGAGATACAAAATGACTGATTTCACTCTGAACGCCCAAGCGCGTACCGACCTGGGGAAAGGTGCGAGCCGCCGCCTGCGTCGTCTCGCCGCCCAGATCCCTGCCGTTGTTTACGGTGGTGACAAAGAAGCTCAATCCCTGACCATCGTGGCCAAGGAAATCGCCAAACTGTTCGAAAACGAAGCTGCCTACAGCCACGTTATCGAGCTGAACATCGACGGCAAGAAAGAAAACGTCGTTGTCAAAGCGATGCAGCGTCACCCAGCCAAGCAGTTCATCCTGCACGCTGACTTCGTCCGCGTTGTTGCTGGCCAGAAACTGACCGCCAAAGTACCTGTGCACTTCGTCAACGAAGAAGCTCCGGTCAAGAAAGGCGGCGAGATCTCCCACGTTGTCAACGAGATCGAAGTTTCCTGCGAAGCCAAAGACCTGCCTGAGTTCATCGAAGTCGACCTGGCCAACGCCGAAGTCGGCGCGATCATCCACCTGTCGGACCTCAAAGCTCCGAAAGGCGTCGAGTTCGTCGCTCTGGCTCACGGTAACGACCTGGCTGTTGCCAACGTTCACGCTCCGCGTGTTGCGCCTGAAGCTGCAGAAGGCGCTGCCGAGTAATCTACTCAGCACGCCGGCGTTGACCGGGTTACAGTGCCCCGCACTGTAACCCACAACTCCAAGGAAGAGCCCCTGACGTGACCGCCATCCAACTGATCGTCGGCCTGGGAAACCCCGGCCCCGAATACGAACAGACCCGGCATAACGCAGGGGCTCTTTTCGTAGAACGCATTGCCAGCGCCCAGCGCGTCAACCTGACCGCTGACCGCAAGTATTTCGGCCTGACGGCTAAATTCAGCCATCAGGGCAACGACGTTCGTCTGCTGATCCCGACCACCTACATGAACCGCAGCGGCCAGGCCGTTGCTGCACTGGCGAACTTTTTCCGCATCCCGCCAGATGCCATCCTGGTGGCCCACGACGAACTCGACCTGCCTCCCGGCGTCGCCAAGCTCAAAAAGGGCGGCGGCCATGGCGGGCACAACGGGCTGCGCGACATCATCGCCCAGCTCGGCAACCAGAATGACTTTCACCGTCTGCGGCTTGGCATCGGCCACCCGGGTGACAGCAGCAGGGTCTCCGGTTTCGTCCTCGGCAAGGCGCCACGCGCCGAGCAGGAGAAGCTGGACGCCAGTATCGATTTTGCCCTCGGCGTGCTGCCGGACATCCTCGCCGGCGACTGGACGCGTGCGATGAGAGAGCTGCACAGCCAAAAGGCCTGACTCCACGAAGAGGGATTCACCATGGGTTTCAATTGCGGCATCGTCGGCCTGCCCAACGTCGGCAAGTCCACCCTGTTCAACGCCCTGACCAAATCCGGCATCGCCGCCGAGAACTTCCCGTTCTGCACCATCGAGCCGAACAGCGGCATCGTGCCGATGCCCGATGCACGCCTGGACGCGCTGGCGGCCATCGTCAAGCCGAACCGCGTGCTGCCGACCACCATGGAATTCGTCGACATCGCCGGCCTGGTTGCCGGTGCCTCGAAAGGTGAAGGCCTGGGCAACAAGTTCCTCGCCAACATCCGCGAGACCGACGCCATCGCCCACGTGGTGCGCTGCTTCGAAGACGAGAACGTGATTCACGTCTCCAACAGCGTCAACCCCAAGCGCGACATCGAGATCATCGACCTGGAACTGATCTTCGCCGACCTCGACAGCTGCGAGAAGCAACTGCAGAAGGTTGCGCGCAACGCCAAGGGTGGTGACAAGGACGCCCTGGCGCAGAAAGCCATCCTCGAAAAACTGATCCCGCACTTCACCGAAGGCAAGCCTGCGCGCAGCCTGATGAAGAACATGGCAGACGACGAGAAGGCCCTGATCCGCGGCTTCCACCTGCTGACCAGCAAGCCTGTGATGTACATCGCCAACGTTGCCGAAGACGGTTTCGACAACAACCCGCACCTGGACGTGGTCAAGGCCATTGCCGAAGAAGAAGGTGCGATCGTGGTGCCGGTGTGCAACAAGATCGAAGCCGAGATCGCCGAGCTCGACGACGGTGAAGAGAAGGACATGTTCCTCGAAGCCCTGGGCCTCGAAGAGCCAGGCCTGAACCGCGTGATCCGCGCCGGTTACTCGCTGCTCAACCTGCAGACCTACTTCACTGCCGGCGTGCAGGAAGTCCGCGCCTGGACCGTGCGCGTCGGCGCCACCGCCCCGCAGGCGGCCGGCGTGATCCACACCGACTTCGAGAAAGGCTTCATCCGTGCCGAAGTGGTCGCCTACGACGACTTCATCCAGTACAAGGGTGAAAGCGGCGCGAAAGAAGCCGGTAAATGGCGTCTGGAAGGCAAGGACTACATCGTCAAGGACGGTGACGTGATGCACTTCCGCTTCAACGTCTGACCCGCTGCCAGCAGCCCGAAACCCCTTGAGGTCATGCCTCAAGGGGTTTTTCTTTGCCTGCGCCATGAGCAAACGCGAGCCAATACCTGGATCTATACTCAAAGCCGCATTCAAACGGCTCTTGTCCACAGATCAGGTATCGGCGCATGGCTAAGAAAAAGGAAAAGCAAGACAGCAGCGAACGCCTCCCCCGTAAAGAATACGAGCAAGCCCTCAAGGCCCTGCACATCGAGCTGGTCAAGTTGCAGCAGTGGGTGGTGGCCAAGGGTTTGAAGGTATGTATTGTCTTCGAAGGCCGCGACGGCGCCGGCAAGGGCGGCACCATCAAGGCCATCACCGAGCGCGTCAGCCCGCGGGTGTTTCGCGTGGTGGCGCTGCCAGCACCGACCGAACGGGAAAAAAGCCAGATGTACGCCCAGCGCTACATACAGCACATGCCCTCGGCCGGCGAAGTGGTGATCTTCGACCGCAGCTGGTACAACCGCGCCGGCGTCGAGCGGGTGATGGGCTTTTGTACCGAAGAGCAGTCCAGCAAGTTCCTGTCAGTGGTGCCATCGTTCGAGAAGATGCTGGTCGAGTCCGGCATCGTGCTGGTCAAGTACTGGCTGGAAGTCAGTCCTCAAGAGCAGGAGCGGCGCCTTAAGGAGCGCATTACCGACGGGCGCAAGATCTGGAAGCTGACGCCGATGGACCTCAAGTCCTTCACCCGCTGGGACGACTACACCCGCGCACGGGATGACATGTTCGCCGCCTCCGATACCTCCTGGGCCCCGTGGTATGTGGCGGTTTCCGAAGACAAGCGGCGGGTGCGCCTGAACATCATCAGCCACTTTCTCAAGCAGGTGCCCTACGAGGACATCACCCACAAACAGAAGATCGAGCTGCCCAAGCGCGGCAAGATCGGCCGCTACAAAAGCACCCGCTACACCTCGCGCATGGTGCCTGAGCGCTTCTGAAGCGCCATGCGTGCTAGGCAGCACCCTGCCCGGCACGCTGGGCGCGGAAGGCCCGGCGCCGGGCGCTGCGGGCGAATACCACGAACAGCGCGGCCATCGCCGTCAGCGCCATCGGCAGGCCATGGGGAGCGACGTCCATGGCCGCACCACTGAGCAGCGGCCCGAGCAGGCTGCCGACACCCCAGAGCAGGCCGACGCTGGCGTTGGCAGTGACCAGGTCCTGGCCCTTGAACTGCTGGCCGATCAGCACCAACGCCAGGGTATAGACCCCACCGGCCACCGCGCCGAGCACCACCAAGGCCGGCCACAGCAGCCATTGCATACCGATCAGCCATGGCAGCGCCAGGCCGATCAGCATCGCCACCACACCGCACACCAGGTGTACGGTGGTGCGCTCGCAGCGGTCGGCCAACCAGCCGATCGGCAACTGGAAGAGCATGTCGCCGGTAAGAATCACCGTCACCATCAACGCTGCGACGCCCACGGCGTAGGCATGGTTGGTGGCATACACCGGCAGCAGCGAAAGGATCACCGCATCGAAGAACGAGAAGAACAGCACGCCCATGCACAAGGCCGGCGCCACGCGGAAAAAGCCCGCCAGGGAAAAGCTCTTGCCGCCCTCCTCGCCATGCTCGACGTGGTCATTGGGCACCGTCAGCACGATGCACAGCAGCGCCAGGCCATAGCAACCTGTCACCACCGTGGTCACCCAGGTGCTCTGCGCGCCGAGCAGCGCCAGCATCGCCGGGCCGAGCATCTGGAAGCCGGTAAAGGCGGTGGCGTACAGGGCCATGATCTTGCCGCGGTTGTGTTCCGGGCTCAGCTCGTTGACCCACGACTCGCCGAGAATGATGGCAATGCCCATGCCGATCCCCAGCGCCAGGCGCAACAGGGCAAGCAGGTAGAGCGAGGAAAAGCCCCATTCGAGCAGGCCGATGCTCAAGGTGCACAGGCCGAAACACAGCAGGTAGATGGTGCGCCGGGTCAGGTGCCGGCAGCAGGCATCGACCATGAACGCCGAGAGCATCATCCCCGCCGCCGGAATCGCCGAGACGATACCGATCTGCAAGGTACTGGCACCTGCGTCGAGCAAACGCAGCGACACCAATGGCAAACTCGCCCCGAGGCTGAAACCGACTACCGAAACCGCAAACAACAAGCCCAGCAACAAACGCGTATTCATCACCACTCCGAACTCACCGGCGCAAAGCACCACATCGCACCTGCGCAGGCGCATACATGACCGTAATAAGATTTGCATACAGGCGCGCCAGCCACGGCAGAACGCCGGGCATGCAGCTGCCAGGTCAGGAGGTGGGGCGGTGAGGCGAGAAGGTAAAGGCGAACAGCACACTGCGCCGACGCTTGAGGACGGTATCGCTCGGCCAGTCGCAGCAGCGGGTCAGGACGACCGGCTGGCGATGCGCGAATGTGTGGCTGAAGCGGCTCATACGTCGGTTACACCGTAAAGGATGGGCGGCACTCTAGGAGAACCCGTGCCACCCGTCAATAGCCCGTCCTTGAGCCTTCAGCGCTTGCCGGTGGACGGCAGCAGGATTGCCAGCAGGCCGAACAGCGGCAGGAACGAGCACAGGCTGTAGACGTACTCGATGCCCTTGAGGTCGGCCAGATAACCCAGCGCCGCCGCGCCGATGCCGCCAAAACCGAACATCAGGCCGAAGAAGATCCCGGCGATCATGCCGACGTTACCCGGCACCAGCTCCTGGGCGTAGACGACGATGGCCGAGAATGCCGAGGCGAGAATGAAGCCGATGATCACGCTGAGCACGCTGGTCCAGAACAGGTCGGCATAAGGCAGCATCAGGGTGAACGGCGCAACGCCGAGGATCGAGAACCAGATCACCGCCTTGCGCCCGATGCGGTCACCGATCGGGCCGCCAAAGAAGGTCCCGGCCGCTACCGCGCCGAGGAACAGGAACAGGTACAGCTGCGAGCTGGCCACCGACAGGTCGAACTTCTCGATCAGGTAGAAGGTGAAGTAGCTGGTGAGGCTGGACATGTAGAAGTACTTGGAGAACACCAGCAGCCCCAGCACCACCAGAGCGCCGATCACCCGCTGGCGGGAAAGGCCATGGGTGGCGCGCTGGCCCTGCTTGGCCTTGAACAGGTTGAGGTGTTCCTTGTACCAGCGGCTCAGGCCGTAGGTGACCAGCACGGCGCAGACCGCGAACAGGCCGAACCAGGCCACATTGCCCTGGCCGAAGGGGATGATGATCGCCGCCGCCAGCAAGGGCCCGAAGGCGGAGCCAGCATTGCCGCCGACCTGGAAGGTCGACTGCGCCAGGCCAAAGCGCCCACCGGAGGCCAGCCGGGCGATACGCGAGGTTTCCGGGTGGAAGGTCGACGAACCGATGCCCACCAGCGCCGCCGCCAGCAGAATCATCGGGAAGCTGCCGACAAACGCAAGCATGACGATCCCCACCAGGGTGCACAGGGTGCCCAGCGGCAACAGGTTCGGCATCGGCTTGCGGTCGGTGTAAAAGCCGACCCAGGGCTGCAGCAGCGACGCGGTGATCTGGAAGGTCAGGGTGATCAGCCCGATCTGGGTAAAGGTCAGGCCGTAGTTGGCCTTGAGCAGCGGATAGATCGACGGCAGCACGGCCTGGATCAGGTCGTTGATCAGGTGCGCCAGGGCACAGGCGGCGATGATACGCATCACCAGCGGGCTGCTCTGGGCAGTTGCGGTGCTGGCGGGTGACGTTGACGAGGCAGTGCTCACAGCCATGACAAAAGCTTCCATCCGGGGGGCGGGATCCAATTATCCAGAAATCGTTAGCAAGCGCACTATTCTTTTCGACCAACGTGCTTTTGACGTGCTTGTTAATAATTCTCAATAACGTTAGCATCGGCTGCGTTTTTACAGACTCCACTGCCTGCCTATTCGAGGCCCGCATACGCCATGTCCGACGACCAGGACAACCGCAGCCTGTCGCTGCTCTATCAGCATCACCGCAGTGAACTGCTGGCCTTCCTGACCCGCCGCGTGCGCTGCCGGGAAACCGCCCGCGACCTGCTCCAGGATGCCTTTGTGCGGCTGATGCACAGCGAGCGTGGCGAGGTTGGCAACCTGCGGGCCTTTCTGTACCGCATCGCCAACAATCTGAGCATCGACCATGCTCGGCGCAACCAGGTACGTGGGCTCAATGACGAGCAGGCGCTGGAGCATCTGCTCAACGAAACCTCACCCGAGCGCAGTGCCGTGGCCGGAAATACCCTTGACCATCTTGAACGCCTGATCGACGGCCTGCCCTCGCCGACCCGCGAGGTATTTTTACTCGCCCGGGTCGAGCAATTGAGCTACAAGGACATCGGCGCGCGCCTGGGACTCGACCCGCGTGCGGTCGAGCGTCATTTGAACAAAGCCCTGAGCCATTGCGCCGCGGCTGCCCTGCATAACCGAAACAAGACTGACCAGCCATGAACCCATCGCCAAATTCTGCCCATCCGAACGAGCCTGGCGACCGCGAACAGCAAGCCCTGGACTGGTTTACCCGGCTGCGCGCCCACGATGTTCCGCGGGAGCAACGCCAGGCCTTTGAACGCTGGCGCCTGGACCCCGAGAATGCCCGCACCTTTGCCGAGGTCGAGCTGTTCTGGCAACAACTGGAGATGCCCGCGCGTCGCCTGCACAAGGTCAAACGGGGTACGGCCCCACGCTCCTGGGGGGGCTGGGCGGTGGCGGCGAGCATCCTGCTGATCAGCGGCCTGGTGATGTTGCAGTTGCCATTGCTGCAGCGCTTGAACAGCGATGTCGCCACCGCGGTTGGCGAACGCCGGCAGATCCAGCTGGCCGATGGCTCACGGCTGACCCTCGACAGTGCCAGCGCCGTCGATATCGACCTGCGCGGGCCGGTGCGCACGCTGCGCCTGGTGCAAGGGCAGATGTTCATTGAAGTGACCCACGATGGCCGGCCCTTCGTGGTCGATGTCGACGAGGCCCAGGTACAGGTGCTGGGTACGCGCTTCTCGGTCAGCCGCGGCCGCGATCACGATGAAGTGGTGCTGCTCAAAGGCAAGGTCGAGGTCAGCAGCGCCGGCGACAAACGCATGCTCGCCCCTGGTGAACGTGTGACGCTCAGCGCCAGCCGCCTGGACCAGGTCGAGAAGGTCGATGCCGAACGCCTGCTGGCCTGGCGCGAGGGGCAGTTGCGGGTGCGTGAGGTGCCCTTGCGCCGGGTGCTCGAACAGCTTGCCGAGTACCAGGGCAGCCGCCTGCTGTACATCGATGAACAGGTCGGCCGGCGCCCGGTCAGTGGCAGCTTTAACCTCGACCAGGCCGCCACTGCCATCGATGCCCTGGCGCGCACTCAGAACCTCAACGTGAGCAACCTGGCCGGGCAATGGATCATCGTCCGCTAAGCCGGTGAAAATATATTTCCCAGGCATTCGGTAATTGTCTTTGCTGCTGCGTCACACCTCCACATAAGAAGCATTATCGTTTGTATTCTCTGGGGGAGGACACATGCAGTACCCACGCGATTTCCGATTCAGCCGTCAGCCACTGGCCCGCGCCATCCTTGCCGCCAGCCTGTTTTCCACAACCCTGGGCCTGCCGCTGCAGGCCGCCGAGTCTGCCCAGACCCAGGCCCAGGCGCTAGATTTCAACATCCCCGCGCAAGCCTTGGCCGATGCCCTGGACCAGTTCAGCGCCCAAAGCGGGCTGCAGGTGATCTACGACGCCAACCAGCTGGCCGGGCGCTCGTCGCCGGGGGTCAAGGGCCGCATGAGCCCGACCCAGGCACTGCAGGCCCTGACTGCCGGCAGCAGCGCACGCCTGAGCCAACCCAACGCCAGCAGCTTTGTCATCGATTTACCGATGGAACTGGGCAGCGCCCTGCAACTGGATGCCATGAGCATTTCCGGCAAGGCCCCGGGCTCGACCACTGAAGGCACCGGGCTTTACACCACCTACTCGTCCAGTAGCTCGACGCGGCTCAACCTCACCCCACAGGAAACCCCGCAGTCGCTGACCGTCATGACTCGCCAGCGCCTGGATGACCAGCGCCTGACCAATCTCAGCGATGCCCTCGAAGCGACCCCCGGGGTGATCGTCGTGCGCGACGGCCTGGGCGCCGAGACCGACAGCTACTACTCGCGCGGCTTCGTCATCCAGAACTACGAGGTCGACGGCGTGCCGACCGTCACGCGGATGGACAACTACACCCAGAGCATGGCGATGTACGACCGCATCGAGATCGTCCGCGGCGCCAGCGGCCTGATCAGCGGCATGGGCAACCCGTCGGCGACCATCAACCTGATCCGCAAGCGCCCGACCGCCGAGGGCCAGGCCAGCGTCACCGGCTCGGCCGGCACCTGGGACCGCTATGGCACCGGCTTCGATGTTTCCGGGCCGCTGACCGAAAGCGGCAATGTGCGCGGCCGCCTGGTTGCCGACTACAAGACTGAAGGCGCCTGGGTCGACCGTTACAAGCTGGAGAGCCAGCTGCTGTATGGCATCACCGAGTTCGACCTGAGCGAAGATACCCTGCTGACCATGGGCTTCAGCTACCAGCGCACCGACGTCGACTCGCCGCTGCGCACCGGCCTGCCAACCCGCTTCAGCACGGGTGAGCGCAGCAATCTCAAGCGCTCGATCAACATGGCTCCGGACTGGTCGTACAACGACCACGAACAGACCAGCTATTTCGCCTCGGTGGAGCAGCAACTGGGCAACGGCTGGAGCGGCAAGATCGAGTACAGCCATTCCGAAAACAAGTTCGACGAAGTGTTCGGCTTTCTCATGGGCGAGCTGCAGCCCGACGGCAGCGGCCTGAGCCAGTTGCCGGTCCGCTTTTCCGGCACCCCGCGCCAGGACAACCTGGACCTGTACCTGACCGGCCCGTTCAGCCTGTTCGGCCGCGAACACGAACTGATCGGCGGCGTAACCCTGTCCAAGTACAACGAAAACGTACCGAGCTGGGGCGGCTGGCGCTACGACTACAACGCAACGCCAGGTGCGTCGGTGGAGAACATCTTCGACTGGGACGGCAAGCAGCCCAAGCCGGACTGGACCATCAGTGGCAAATCGTCAATGGAAGAAACCCAGTACGCCGCCTACCTCACCTCGCGCCTGCACCTGACCGACGATCTCAACCTGATTCTCGGCAGCCGGGTCATCGACTGGAAGCGTGACACCGAGGACCGCCCGTACGGCGGTGAGAAGACCGAGGTCAACCGTAAAGAGACCGGTGTGTTCATCCCTTATGCCGGGGTGGTCTACGACCTTGATGAAACCTGGGCGCTGTACGCCAGCTACACCAAAATCTTCAACCCGCAAGCCTCCTGGGTCACCGACGAGAACAACAAGCCGCTCGACCCGATGCAAGGCGTCGGCTACGAGCTGGGCGTCAAGGGCAGTCATTTTGATGGCAGGCTGAACTCCAGCCTGGCGCTGTTCAAGCTCGAACAGGACAACCTGGCGATCTGGGTGCACGACAACGTCTACGACGCCAAGCAGGACACCACCTCCAAAGGCCTGGAAATGGAGCTCAATGGCGAGCTGGCCGAAGGCTGGCAGGCGTCGGCGGGCTACACCTACACCCTGACCACCGACAACCAGGATGAGCGCATTGCCACCGTGTATCCGCGCCACAGCCTCAAGACCTTCACCAGCTACCGCCTGCCGGGCATGCTCGACAAAGTCACCGTGGGTGGCGGGGTCAACTGGCAAAGCAAGGTCGGCACCGACCTGCACAGCTTCGACCAGGGCAGCTACGCGCTGGTCAACCTGATGGCGCGCTACAACATCAGCGAAAACCTCAGCGCCACGGTCAACCTCAACAACGTCTTCGACCGCGAGTACTACTCGATGGCGTCGTCGTACGGCAACTACGGGGCGCCGCGTAACCTGATGACCACGTTCAAATACGACTTCTGAGCCGGTTTACGGCTAAGCGGTTGATCGCGCGTTAATTTTTTTGAAAAAGAGTGTTGACACAAATCCGTTTCAGGCGAATAATGCGCGCCACTTGGCTACATAGCTCAGTTGGTTAGAGCATAGCATTCATAATGCTGGGGTCCGGGGTTCAAGTCCCTGTGTAGCCACCAAGTACTAAAAAGGGCTTACCGCAAGGTAAGCCCTTTTTTCTTGCCTGCGATTTTTACCCTGCCCGCTTAGCGCACATTGGCGAACACTACCGCCAGCCCCAGGCCGATCAAGGCCACACCAATCACCCGGTCAACCAGACGCTGGCGCTCGAGCATGGCCCGGCGCAACACCACGCTTGAGAAAAACACCGCTACCAGGCTGAACCACAACCAGTGGGCGAGCGACATGAACGCGCCATAGCCGAAGTTGACCGCCAGCGAACTGCCCGGCTGCACCACCTGGGTATAGGCACTGACCACAAAGAGCATGGTCTTGGGGTTCAGGGCGTTGGTCAGAAAGCCCGAACGAAATGCCGCCAGCACGCCGAGCTGACTGGCGCTGGTGCCATCCAGGGAAATCCGCGTAGTGTTGGTCAGCGACTTGTAGCCCAGATAAATCAGGTACCCCGCCCCCAGCACCTTCATCGCCAAAAACAGCGCCGGGCTCTGGCTGATGATCACCGCGATGCCCAGCACCGTGTACAGCACATGCACCTGCACCCCCAGGGCGATGCCCATTGCCGCCGCCAGGCCGGCGCGGCGGCCAAAGGCGTAGCTGCTGCGGGTCACCATGGCAAAGTCGGCGCCCGGGCTGATCACCGCCAGCACGGTAAACAGGGCAACGGCTATGAGTTCATTCACGTAAAGCTCCTCGATCTGCTAGGACAATGCACAGATAGCTCTGCACGCCGCCATTATCGAAAGCTTCGGGTAAGGCCAAAAGCGATTTATAGTGAGGCAAATCCGCTAGTTTTTCTCACAGATATGAAACTGCCTGCGCTGTCCGCCTTTCGCTATTTCGACGTTGCCGCGCAAACCCAGAGCTTTGTGCGCGCCGCCGAGCTGCTCAATGTCACCCACGGTGCGGTGAGCCGACAGGTGCGCCTGCTGGAAGAAACGCTGGGGGTGCAACTGTTCGAGCGGCGCAACCGGGCGATCTTCCTCACCGCCGCCGGCCGCGCCCTGCACGGCACCACGCTGTCGGTGTTCGAGCAGCTTGAAGGCGCGGTGTACCGCCTGCAGCAACAGGCGCGGGAGAACGTGCTGGTGCTGTCGTGCGAGCCAACCATCGCCATGCGCTGGCTGATCCCACGGCTGCCGGCCTTTCATGCCGCCCACCCGGACATTCACCTGCACCTGGTGGCGGCTGGCGGGCCGATCGATTTTGCCCGCAGCGGCGTCGATCTGGCCCTGCGCCGCGATGACTTTCGCTGGGACGCCAATCTGCACGCACTGAAGATCTGCGACGAATGGGTTGGCCCGGTGTGCAGTGCCACCCATAACTTTCCCGAACACGGCCTGGCCGGACAACGCCTGCTGCACAGCGCTTCGCGCCCCAACGCCTGGGCTACCTGGTTGCGTCATAGCGGGGAGTCGGCCAAGGGAAGCAGCCGCGCCGACTACGAGCACTTCTACCTGTGCATTCAGGCGGCGGCAGCCGGGCTGGGCGTGGCCATGGCCTCGCGCCTGATGGTCCAGGATGAAATCGACAGCGGCCAGTTGCAGGCGCCGCGCGGCTTTATCCAGGACCAGTCAGCCTACTACCTGCTCAGCCCCCGGGCGCTGCTCGACGACGACAAAAGCCGCTGCTTCGCCGAGTGGGTGATCGGCCAGTCACAGGCCTGCCTCGCTCACCTTGACTGAGCCTTGTTGGCGGTAGCCGGCGCACAGAAGGAGGAGCCGGCACTGAAGTCGCCACCCCAGGTGCGGTAGCCCGCCGTGTCGATGTGAATGCGCCCCGACGGGTAACGCCCCAGGCCCATGTTCCAGTCCTTGCCATGGGCCTGCCAGAAGCTGCACAGCGGGTTCGGGTCGGCCCAGGCCGGTAGCAGCAGGTCGACCGCAAAGGCGCGGGTATGGGCGCTGGCCACGGCGCCACCGGCGCAGCGGTTGAGCACCGGGTCGCGGTAGGCCGAAACCACTTCATAGCGTTTGAGCACGCCCTGCTCGCCCAGGGTCTTTAGCAGCAGTAGGGTCGAACGTACTGCCGGCCACTGCGCCGCGGGCGCAAGCGCAAACGGCTCGGCCTTGCACAAACGCCAGTCACTGGCCGAGCGCAGCAATTGGTGGATAGGCACCACGCCATACAGGCGTGCATCCACCAGCATTTCACGAAAGGGCCGGGTCTGATGATCGCCCGCCCACTGAGCAAACAGGTACAGGTCACGCTCGTCAGCCTGCGCCTGCCGGGCAGCGAGCGCTGTCAGTAAAAGTCCTGCACCGATCCCGGCCTTGCACCACGTTTTCATCAGCCTGCTCCCCCTTCCCAACCCCCGGGAAATTCCTCCAGTATGGCAACCCTCCCGACTGCGGGGAAGAACTAACAAGGAGTTAAGCATGCACACGACTGCTCCACTGACCTTCGCCCTGGCCGCCATGACCCTGAGCAGCGCCGCCCTGGCTGATGCCCGCATCGACCTGGGCAGCCAGGAACGGGTGACCCGGCTGTTTGCCTACCCCAACAACTGCAACGTCATCTGCTTTCGCAACTGGACCCTTGAGCAAACCGTGGAGCACTACCTGACCCAGAGCGTGCAACGCGACGGTTACGCCGCGGCGACGGTAAAGGTCAAGCGCGACAACGACACACTACATGCCGACATCCAGGGCGTACCGAGCGACTACAGCAAGCCCCTGCAAGCGCTGCTCGACACCGGCGAGCTGGCCTACCAGGGCGCCACCCGGCTCAACCGCGAAGGCAAGTGGGCCTACAACTGGAACCTGTTCCTGCCCCTGGGCATGGCCCTGGAAAAGCGCCGCAGCATCGAGCTGCTGCATTTTCCACCGGACTACTCGCTGACCCAGGCCCAGGACTACCTGCGTTCCAACACCACCGACCGCTGGGCCACGCTGCTGACCTTCAACGGCATTCCTGCCGAGCAGACCCCGGCCTACCAGACCATCGTCGACATCGCCCCGATCGCCGCGCCAGCCAGCGCCGGCAAAGACCTGGAGGGCGTGTATGGCTACTTCAAGGATTATCAGCTGCAAATGGTCAAAGAGATGACCCGAACCGGCAACGGCGCCGCCTTGCCGATGGTTGCCTTCGGCTCGCCGGTGCGCAGCTGGATCGAGCAGCAGTACGGACCCAGGCTCTATGTACTGGGCCTGGCCAGCATCAGCCCGACGCCTGGGCAAAAGGTGCCGGTGCTGGGCGCCAATCACCCGAGCGCAATCTGGTATGCGGCAGATAAAACCAACTATGGCGGCGACCAGGACAAGGCCGATCAGGCCGGCCTGAAGATGATGGGCCAGGATTTGAGCGCTGCCTGCTGGCAGGCGGGCATGGGCCGCAACCCGGCGGCGGATGCCAAGGCAACGCTGGGGGCCTGTACTCAGAAGTGGCAGGTGACGGCGAAGAAGCAGACCTGCGAGCTGTATTTTCGCAGCATTCGCAACATGACCCCGGAGCAGGCTGGGGCCAAGTGCAATACCGGGGCGGTGACGCGGACGTTGCGTGATTTGCAGAAGTCTTGAGGTGAAGCCAATCGCGGCGACCCGACTTGCCCCGCGATTGACTCAGTCCTGCGGACGCAAGCGGTACTGCGGCGGCAACTGGTCGAGGCCGCTGATGGTCGCGTTCAGGCTCTTCCAGCGGCCATCCTTGATGCCATAGATGCAACCATGCACCGACAGGCTCTGGCCACGGTGCCAGGCATTCTGGACGATGGTGGTATGGCCGACATTGGCCACCTGCTGGATCACGTTCAGCTCGCACAGGCGGTCCACCCGCTCTTCCTCGGTCGCAAGCTTGGCCAGCTCCACGCGGTTCTCGTAGTACAGGTCGCGAATCGAACGCAGCCAGCCGTCGATCAGGCCCAATTGGCGATCCTGCATCGAGGCCCGTACCCCGCCGCAACCGTAGTGGCCGGTGACCAGGATATGCTTGACCTTGAGCACGTCCACCGCGTACTGGATCACCGACAGGCAGTTGAGGTCGGTGTGCAGCACCACGTTGGCGACATTGCGATGAACGAACAGATCGCCCGGCAACATGCCGACGATCTCGTTGGCCGGAACCCGGGCGTCCGAGCAGCCGATCCAGAGGAATTCCGGAGTCTGCTGACGCGCGAGTTTGGCGAAGAAATCCGGATCTTCCTGCTTGATCGCATCGGCCCAGCGCGCGTTGTTATCAATCAGTTCTTGTAGATCGTGCATGTTCAAGCCTCATGGTTGGTGCGCATCTTGTGACAGGCGCCGGCCCGTTCAGGTCACGCCTTTGAATCTTCGGCCAACCGTCAGGTCCACCGCATACGCCCACCCGCAGGAGGATCGACCATGAGCCAGGAACACCGCCCGCTGCACGCCCCGCAACCCGCCCCGATCGACACCGACGAAGACCGCATGGGCTCGGTTGAAGAACTGCACTTTGACAAGGATACCCCCAATGTCGATGCCGGTTTCGACCCAACCGACGACGACCTCGAGCCAGAAACCCTGATCCCTGAAGACGGCGCCCGCTCGCCCGGCGAAGCCGGTGCGGATCACCCGGCAGACTGGGATTTGAGCGTAGTCGACGAAGATGACATCGGCGGCGGCAACGGCCTGGATGAAGCGGAACTGGCCCGGCGCGATCCGCTGGACGGCAAGCGCGAACCCTGAGCCGTTACTCGAACAGGGTGCAGGCCATGACCAGGGCGTCTTCGCGACCGCCGGCAACCGGGTAGTAGTCACGCCGGCGGCCGATTTCATTGAAGCCGTAGCGCTCGTACAGGCGGTAGGCCGACTGGTTGCTGGCGCGCACTTCGAGGAAGCACTCGCGACCGTTGCTCGCGTAGGCGCGCTTCATCAGCTCTTCCAGCAGGCGCAGGCCCAGGCCCCTGCCCTGGCTTTCCGGCTTGACGGTAATGTTGAGCAGGTGCGCCTCGTCGATGATCACGTTGATCACGCCGTGGCCGACCTGTTGCTCGCCTTCGAACATCAGCCAGATTTCATAGGACTTGAGCCCGTCGAGGAAAATCCCGCGGGTCCAGGGGTGGCTGAAGGCGGCGTATTCGATCTTCAGTACGGCATCCAGATCCGCCTCGGTCATCCGGCGAAAGCTGATTGTGTCACTCATTGCTTGGTTTCCAGCGCGCCATCAGCCGGCGCATGGCTTGCCAGACGTGCGCCTTGCGCTGCGGCTCGTCCATCAACAGTTCGAGCCCCGGCAAGGCCCAGGCAGCGCCCAGGCCTTCAACCGGCAACTCGCGGTAATAAGCTTCGGCGTCGGCCTCACCGGCAAAGCGCACGGCAGGCAGGCCAATCAGCCACAGACAGACGCACGGCGCCTCTTCAAGCCGGGCCTGAATAAAGCCCTGGACGAAATCGGTCGCGGCCTGCGGGCCCTGGTCAAGGTTGCCGCGCACCAGCAACGGCCAGCGCACCGGCTCGCCGATGATCTGCGGGCTGTCCGGCAGGCCGGCGGCGCGCAGCATGTCCTTGAGCAGCAAGTAGGACGGGTCGCGGCTCTGGAACGGCTCGCCGGTGGCAAGCTCGACCAGCAGCAGGCAGTTGCCGGCACGCAGCAGTTGCAGGGCAAAGCGTGGCGGTGGTACCGGCGCAGGCCTGGCAACCACGGGCTTTTCGGCTTCGTCCACCGCCTTGGCCGTCACTTTCGGCGTACTGCCGGGGCGCGGGATCTCGATCTTCGGGCGCTCGCCAGAACGCACCAGCGGCGCGCTCGGCGCAACGCTGGCGGGGGCAGGTGCCTGCTCCTGCGGCTCGAACGCCGGTTCCTCGAGTGCCGCCACCGGCAACAACAGCTGCGGGCGCGACGGCGCGGCGAACGGCAGTTCGGCACGCGGCAGCCAGTGCACCACTTGCATGGCGTTGAGATAAGCGCGGCGGCGGGACTCGATTAACAAGAAGGATCGGCCATCTGTGGATAAGTCAGGGCCGATATTCTAACGTTGTTCGCCGCTCGGCGCCGCTGTTGATCGGCAGAAAACCGCCCGACAGCAGCTTGAAGCGATCAAGGGGGTGAATCGACAGGCGTCTGATGCAGTACAATCAGCGCTTTTATTTGGCAACGAGTCGACCCGCCAATGATCGAACCCAAGCGCGTCCTGCGCGCCCTAGCCGAACACTGGGCCCTGCTCGAGCCGTTGTGCGAGCGCTTCGACGGGGGCACCCTGAGCCTGGCCGAACTGCGCCAGCAACTGGCCACCCAGCAGCTGGAGAGCACGCCCCAGGACATCACCAGCCTGCTCGACGTGTGGATCCGCCTGGATATCCTGGTGCCGGTGGCAAAAAGCCCGAACCGTTTCGAGCTCAACGCCCAGATCCACGACTTTCTCGCTTACCTGCGTCGCGAGCACCGCCTGGGCCTGTGCCTGGAGATCGAAGCCTACCTGCGCCACCTCGAGCGCCTGGCCGGGCACATCCAGGACGCCTTCGAGATTCGCGACGGCAATGACCTGGCGCGCCAGCTGCGCCTGCTCGACATGCGCGTGCGCGATGTACTGAAGAAGCTCGACAACGACGAACAGGCGCTGGTCGCCGTGGCCGAACGCGCTAAGACCAGCGACCGGCAGATCCCCCTGCGCCAGCGTTACGCCGAAGTCCTGGCGACCTGGGACGAATACGTCGAACCGATGATCCAGCTGGTCAACGCCGATGGCGCCTTCGAGCAGGGCGTGCGCAAGGTCGAGACCGTGCTGCTGCGCCTGCTCGGCGAGCAGGCCCGCCTTGGCCATCTGGTCGACGACGACATGCTCCTGCGCACCCACGCGCGCATCCTCGAGATGCAGACCAGCGCCCAGCTGACCCTGCGCCACGCTCGTGAACTGCTGCTGCCGCTGCGTGAAGAAGCGCGCCGGCACAACGCCGTGACCCGCGGCGCCGCCCTGGCCCTGTCGGTAATCCGCCGCAAAGGCCTGGACGCCGTGCCGCAGGCGGCCATGCCGCTGTTCACCCGCCCGCAGAGCACCTTCCTCGGCAGCGCCAGCCAGGTCGAAGCCTACGTCTATGCCCTGGCCCGCTTCGAGCCCAAGCCTGCGCAGTTTCCCAAGGCCCACAAGAGCCACAAGGGCGATGCCCCGCGTGCGCCGCGTACGGTCAAGGAAATGCTCGAGCGCTGCGAAGACGCCCTGCCGCTGCCGGACCTGATGGTCTGGCTGCTCGACCAGGAGCCCGAAGGCGCCACCGACGAGCTGCTGTACTGGTTCTCGCGCCTGTCGCGGGAAAAACGCTTTACCCGCGCGCGCCTCGAGCGCCGCGAATACACCACCCGCGAACACCTGGTCAGCCTGCGTTCCTTCGCTCTGACATCGAGCCGCGAACCATCGCCTGAGCCAACTGCGAGCCCTGCCCATGCATCTTGATCTTTCCGAACTGTCCCAGCTCGCACCGATCTTCCGCGAGCTGTTCAAGGGCTTTCACATCAGCCGCCGCGACCCGGAGCTGTACGCCCAACTGTCGAATTTCCAGGACCAGTACCGCGGCCTGTTCAAGGCCCTGGGCTTTGAACTGGTGTGCGACACCCGCGGCTTCTACTACTTCGTCCCGGACTTGGCCGCGGCCCAGGTCAACAAGACTGCCCAGCGCCTGTCGCTGTTCACCTTCATCCTGGTCGAGCACCTGGCTGACCAGGGCCGCGACCCGATGTCGGTGCTCGACGGCGGCAGCCTGGGCCGCGACGAGCTGCCTTCGCTGCTGGAAAAATACCGCGACCTGTTCATCCAGGCCGAAGTACAGACCCCCGACGAGCTGGAAGAGAAGATCATGCGCCGCATGACCCAGCTCGGCTTTGCCCACGAAGAGAACGGCATCTACCGCTTCCTGCCGCCGATGCACCGTTTCCTCGACGTCTGCCTGTCGGTCCAGCAGGACCGCGACCTGGCTGCCAGCCTGCACAGCGCCCTGCCGCTGCCAACGCCGGTGCTGGTCGAGGAAGAGAGCCCGGAAGAACTCAACCGTACCGACGACCCGCTGGACCTCAGCCCGTTCGAAGAAAGCGAAGAAGACGCCCTGGCCCGAGCCATAGCGCAAGAGCAACAGGAGATTGACGCATGAGCCAGGAACGCTACGGCATTCGCCGCTTCGCACTGCTCAACACCGCCGGCTACAGCCTCGGCCTGTTCCCCCTGGAACACCCGCTGTCGGTCTACGGTGCCAACAACCTGGGCAAGAGTGCCTCGATCAACGCCTTGCAGTTCCCGATCCTGGCACGCATGTCGGACATGAGCTTCGGCAAGTACAGCCTCGAGCAGTCGCGCCGCTTCTACTTTGCCACCGACACCAGCTACATCCTCTGCGAAGTCAACCTGCCCCACGGCCCGCACGTGATCGGCGTGGTCGGCCGCGGCCCGGGTGGCGGTTTCGGTCACCAGTTCTTCGCCTATGCCGGCGAACTGGACCTGGCCCACTACCAGAAGAACGACACCTGCCTGCGCCAGAAAGAGCTGTTCAGCAACCTTGAGCGCAACGGCCTCAAAGCCTACGAGCTCAAGCCTGACGAGCTGCGCCGCCTGCTGGTCGGCGGCCACACCTCGATCCCGCTGGACCTGACCCTGATCCCGCTGCGCTCCACCAGCGAGCAGAGCCTGAAGACCTTCCGCGCACTGTTCATCAACCTGCTGCACATGCGCGAGATCACCGCGGCCAAGCTCAAGCAGCTGTTCCTCGACGCCTTCGAGCACAGCCTGCGTTCGGGCAGCGTCGACTACATCGCCGCCTGCGAAGAAGCCTTCCGCGACGTACGGCGCATGGAGCAGGACTACAACTCGCTGGTCGCCGCCGGCCCGCTGGTCGAGGCCCTGGCCAATGGCGTAGCCCAGCGCGACGTCCTGCGCGGCAAGCTGCATCGCCTGTCGCCACTGCTCGACTCGCTGCTCGGCACCTGGCAGGACTATGCCAGCGCGCGCAAAGAAGAGCTGGTGATCCAGGCCGAGCACTACAAGAACGAACAGGACAGCCTGCAGAACGACCAGCGTGGCGGCACCCAGGAACTGATGCGCCTGGAGCGCGAGATCACTGGCGTGCAGCGCTGGCTCGGCGAGTTGTCGGTGCTCAAGCATCGCTTCGCCCTGGTCGATGACGTCAAGGTCCTGGAACAGCAACTGCTGGCCGCCAAGGACGCCCACGACGAACTGGCCGGTGCCCTGGCGCAGTCGCGCCAGTTCAGCGCCGAAGACCTCGAAGAGCGTCTGCGCGAGCTGGAAAAACGCCTGAAGTCAGTCAAACAGCAGCTCGACCACGCCGACAACAACAGCTACGCGCGCCTGCGCGAAGAGTTCTCGCAGCAGGACGTCGAGCGCCTGATGCGCCTGTTCAATGGTGCGCTGTTCAGCCTGCCGCTGGGCGAGCGCGGCATCGAGCTGGACGACAGCGATGTCTGGGTCAAATCCCTGGAAGCGGTACTCGACGGCTTCAAGGGCGAACGCTTCGAAGCCCCGGGGCTGTCCATCGACCTCTCGCACATCGAGCCGCCTGCCCTGCAGGCCCTGGCCGACCGCGCCGCCCTGCGCGACCAGAAAGAACGCCTGGAAAAAGAACTCAAGCAGCTCAAGACCCAGCAGGCGGTAGCCGCCGACCGCGCCGCGAGCAAGACCCAGACCGAAGCCCTGTACCAACAGGTGCTGGATGCACAAAAGGCCCTGGAAGACTTCCGCCGCAGCGAGACACTGTCCGCCGAGGAAGGCGACAAGCTCGAGCAACTGGCGCAGATGGAAGCGGCCCAGGACGAGCTCAAGCGCTCCAGCGACGCCTTCACCGAACGCGTCCAGCAGCTGTCGGCCAAGCTGCAACTGGTCGGCCGGCAGATCGCCGACATGGAAGCCAAGCAGCGCACCCTCGACGACGCCCTGCGTCGCCGCCAGCTGCTACCCGCCGACCTGCCGTTCGGCACGCCGTTCATGGAACCGGTCGACGACAGCATGGACAACCTGCTGCCGCTGCTCAACGACTACCAGGACAGCTGGCAGGGCCTGCTGCGGGTCGATGGCCAGATCGAGGCGCTGTATGCCCAGGTACGCCTCAAGGGCGTGGCCAAATTCGACAGCGAAGACGACATGGAGCGCCGCCTGCAATTGCTGATCAACGCCTACTCGCACCGTACCGAAGAGGCCCTGACCCTGGGCAAGGCGCGCCGCGCTGCAGTCACCGACATCGCCCGGACCCTGCGCAACATCCGCAGCGACTACGACAGCCTCGAGCACCAGCTGGCGCTGTTCAACCGCGAGATCAACAAGCGCCAGGTCTCCAACCTGCAGAGCTTCCGCATCGTTTTGGCACCAAACAAGGAAGCGCTCAAGCACATCGACCAGATCATCCACAGCGCCGGCCAGTACGAGGAAGGCGAGACCCTGTCGGTGTTCGACCTCAGCGCCAGCGCCGAGCAGGACAACAAGAACGAAGAGGCCAAGGAATACCTGGCGCGCCTGGTCGCGGCCAACCACAACCAGCTGGGCCTCAAGGACCTGTTCGAACTGGCCTTCGAGATCACCAAGGTCGGTGGCCAGCCGGTGATCCACACCGACATCGACGGTGCGGCGTCCAACGGCACCACCATGACCATCAAGGCGCTGACCAACATGTACTTGTTGCTGCACCTGATGGACCGCGACCTGGCCGGTCGCGTGCGCCTGCCGTACTACCTGGACGAAGCGGCCGACATCGACGAACGCAACCAGGCAGCGCTGCTGGAAACCAGCTTGCAGCTGGGCTTCGTACCGATTCTGGCGAGCGTCAAGCCGCAGGTTTCGGCGCATGTCGCCATCGACCTGGAAGGCGGCAGCGGGCCGAACGGCATCTATATCGACGAGGCAGACTGGAAGTACATCAGCCGCCGGGATGTGGAGAAGGCGGTAGTGCGCAAAGAAGAAGAGGAAGAAGCTTCAGCCTGAAACTAATCGCGGGGCAAGTCGGGTCGCCGCACCGCCGCTCCCACCGGTCCAGTGGGAGCGGCGGTGCGGCGACCCGACTTGCCCCGCGATGAACTCAACCCGGTGTTACTGCTGGGCCCACGGCAGGATCGGAATCGCCGTCACCGCATTCTGCGGGCTGCCTTCGATGATCCGGTCGGAGTACACCAGGTAGACCAGGGTATTGCGCTTCTTGTCGAGGAAACGCACCACCTGCATGGTCTTGAACACCAGCGAGGTGCGCTCCTTGAACACCTCGTCACCGTCCTTGAGCTGCTCCTTGAAGCGAATCGGCCCGACCTGACGGCAGGCGATCGACGCCTCGGCGCGGTCTTCAGCCAGGCCCAGGCCACCTTTCAGTCCGCCAGTCTTGGCCCGTGACAGATAGCAGGTCACGCCCTCGACCTTGGGGTCATCAAACGCCTCGACAACGATGCGGTCATTCGGCCCGACGATCTTGAACACCGTCGATACCTGGCCAATCTCCTCGGCCGATGCCATTACCGGCAACGCCAGCAGCGCCGCTGCAATCATCCCTTTGAACACAGGTAGTTCCTCAGACCAGAATCAGGTTGTCGCGGTGCACCAGCTCCGGCTCGGCGATGTAGCCCAGCAGGCCCTCGATCGCGTCAGACGGCTGGCCAATGATTTTCTGTGCTTCCAGGGCGCTGTAGTTGGCCAGGCCGCGGGCGACCTCAAGGCCATCCGGGCCGACGCAAACCACCATCTCGCCACGGCGGAAGCTGCCCTGCACGGTCTTCACACCGACCGGCAGCAGGCTCTTGTTGTCCTTGCGCAAAGCCTTCGCTGCGCCCTCGTCGAGCACCAGGGTGCCGCGAGTCTGCAGGTGCCCGGCCAGCCACTGCTTGCGCGCGGCGAGCATGCCGCGCTCAGGCGACAGCAAGGTGCCCAGGCGCTCGCCCGCCTTGAGGCGGTCGAGCACGCGCTCAAGGCGCCCACCGACGATGATCGTGTGGGCACCGGAACGCGCCGCCAGGCGCGCGGCACGCAGCTTGGTCTGCATGCCGCCACGGCCCAGGGCGCCGCCGGTGCCGCCGGCCACGGCGTCGAGGCTCGGATCGTCGGCACGGGCTTCGTAAATCAGCTGCGCATCAGGGTTGTTGCGCGGGTCGGCGTCGAACATGCCGTCGCGGTCGGTGAGGATCACCAGCAGGTCGGCTTCGACCAGGTTGGCCACCAGCGCCGCCAGGGTGTCATTGTCGCCGAAGCGGATCTCGTCGGTGACCACGGTGTCGTTTTCGTTGATCACCGGCACCACGCCCAGCTCCACCAGGGTGCGCAGGGTGCTGCGGGCATTGAGGTAACGCTTGCGGTCCGACAGGTCGTCGTGGGTCAGGAGGATCTGCGCGGTATGCCGGCCATGCTCGGCAAAGCTCGACTCCCAGGCCTGCACCAGGCCCATCTGGCCGATCGAGGCCGCCGCCTGCAGCTCGTTCATCGCACTCGGTCGCTTGGCCCAGCCCAATCGGCTCATCCCGGCGGCAACCGCCCCGGACGACACCAGCACCAACTCGACACCTGCCTCATGCAACGCCACCATCTGCTCGACCCAGACACCCATGGCCGCGCGATCCAGGCCCTTGCCATCTGCTGTCAGCAGGGCACTGCCGATTTTCACGACCCAGCGCTGCGCACCCGTCACCTTGCTCCGCATCTTCTTCCAACCTATTCAGATCTTTAGATACCAAAACGCCGCTCCTGAGAGCGGCGTTTAGTGTACTGCAACGAATCAGTCGCGCACGTAAATGATTTCCGGGCCGTCTTCGTCGTCCTCGTCCCAATCATCGTCATCGTCGTCGCCGATGTCGTGCACGCTCTTGACCCCGCTGCGGCGCAGGGCGCGAGCGTCGTCCAGGGCCTGCAACTGGGCACGGGCTTCGTCTTCGATGCGCTGGTCGAGCTCGGTCAGCTCTTCGGCGTAGGCCGGGTCGTTGGCCAGACGGTCGGCGCGGTCTTCGAGGTAGCGCATGATGTCGCGGCTGAGCTGCTCGGTGCCCTGCTTGGAGATGGCCGAGATCACATAGACCGGGCCTTCCCACTGCAGGCGCTCGACCACTTCCTTGACCCGCTCGTCACGCTCGTCGTCCATCAGCATGTCGGTCTTGTTCAGCACCAGCCAGCGATCACGCTCGGCCAGCGACGGACTGAAGCGGGTCAGCTCGTTGACGATGACTTCGGCGGCATCGGCGCTGCTGCTTTCATCCAGCGGCGCGAGGTCGACGAGGTGCAGCAGCAGGCGGGTACGCGCCAGGTGCTTGAGGAAGCGGATACCCAGGCCGGCACCGTCGGAGGCACCTTCGATCAGACCGGGGATGTCGGCGATGACAAAGCTCTTCCAGCGGTCGACGCTGACCACACCCAGGTTCGGCACCAGGGTGGTGAACGGGTAGTCGGCGACTTTCGGCTTGGCGGCCGATACCGAGCGGATGAAGGTACTCTTGCCAGCGTTCGGCAGGCCCAGCAGGCCGACGTCGGCCAGTACTTTCATTTCCAGTTTCAGGTCACGCTGCTCACCCGGCTTGCCCGGAGTGGTCTGGCGTGGCGCTCGGTTGGTACTGGATTTGAAACGGGTGTTGCCCAGGCCGTGCCAGCCGCCCTGGACCACCATCAGCTTCTGGCCTGGCTTGACCAGGTCGCCGATGACTTCCTGGGTGGCCGAGTCGATCACCGTGGTGCCGACCGGCACGCGCAGGATCAGGTCGTCGCCCTTCTTGCCGGTGCAGTCGGTGCTGCCGCCGTTGGAGCCGCGCTGGGCTTCGAAGTGACGGGTGTAACGGTAGTCGACCAGGGTGTTGAGGTTATCGTCGGCAACCATGTATACCGAGCCGCCGTCGCCACCGTCACCGCCGTTGGGACCACCGTTCTCGATGAATTTTTCGCGGCGGAAGCTCATGCAACCGTTACCGCCGTCACCGGCTTTGACCCGGATCGATACTTCGTCAACAAACTTCATAAAAACCGCCTCTCGTCAGCTGGACGAGCTGAGTGACACAAAGACATAAGGCTCTTGCAAAAGTGAGCGCGGCGGCCCCGTCACGACAGTAACAACCCACGCCGGCAGCCCATACAAACAGCTTTGCAAGAGACTCACCCCACAAACGAAAAAGCCCCGTCGCGAGACAGGGCTTTTCCAGCGTTCGCGCGATTACTCGGCGACAACGCTCACGTAACGACGACCGAAGGCGCCTTTAACTTCGAACTTGATCTTACCCGCGATCTTGGCGAACAGGGTGTGATCTTTACCCATGCCAACGCCGTAGCCAGCGTGGAATTGGGTGCCGCGCTGACGCACGATGATGTTGCCAGGGATGATAGCCTGGCCGCCATACATCTTCACGCCAAGGCGTTTGGCTTCTGAGTCGCGACCGTTACGGGTACTACCACCAGCTTTTTTGTGTGCCATGGTTCAAATTCTCCAGAAATGGATTCAGGCGATTAAGCCGAAATACCGGTGATCTTGATTTCGGTGAACCACTGGCGGTGGCCCATACGCTTCATGTGGTGCTTACGGCGGCGGAACTTGATGATGCGCACTTTGTCGTGACGACCTTGGGAGATCACTTCAGCAACAACCTTGGCACCAGCAACGACTGGAGCGCCGATGTTCACGTCGTCGCCATTGGCAACCAACAGAACGCGGTCGAAAGTCACGGATTCGCCAGTGGCGATTTCCAGTTTTTCGATTTTCAGGTATTCACCTTCGGCGACTTTGTACTGCTTGCCACCGGTAACAATTACTGCGTACATGGGTATTTCTCCGATAATCCTGCTCACCCAGCTCTTTATAGGAAGAGTATTGGCTGGCATGGCTGCATAGGGCTGGAACGGCCCAGTGCAATTGCGTAAGGCAGGTGCTGCCCAGGAAGTTCAGGGTGCGCGATTGTACGCAAGCCCCGCTTTGCTTGCAAGTCCCACCCCCGGCCCGCGGGCAGCGCGCCTTGACACGCCGGGACCCGCGACCTAGCATGCCGCGCAACCTTTATGGAGCACCTGTGGCCGATGCAACCCCAAGCTTTCTACCGTGCGGTAGCGGACGACTTCAGCGCCGTTGACGAGATTATCAAGAAACAGCTGACTTCGCGTGTACCGCTGGTATCGAAAATCGGCGACTACATTACCTCGGCCGGCGGCAAGCGCCTGCGCCCGCTGCTGGTGCTGCTGTGCGGCAAGGCCCTGGGCCGCGAAGGCGACGACCTGCGCCTGCTGGCCGCCACCATCGAGTTCCTGCACACCGCCACCCTGCTGCATGACGACGTCGTCGACATGTCCGGCATGCGCCGTGGCCGCTCCACCGCCAACGCCCTGTGGGGCAACGCGCCGAGCGTGCTGGTCGGTGACTTCCTGTACTCGCGCTCGTTCGAGATGATGGTCGAACTGGGCTCGATGCCGGTCATGCAGATCCTCTCCAAGGCCACCCGGGTCATTGCCGAAGGCGAAGTCCTGCAGTTGTCCAAAGTGCGCGACGCCAGCACCACCGAAGAAGTCTACATGGACGTCATCCGCGGCAAGACCGCGATGCTGTTCGAGGCCTCGACCCACAGCGCCGCAGCCCTGGCCCAGGCCACCGAGGAGCAGAGCGAAGCCCTGCGCACCTTCGGCGACCACCTGGGCGTGGCCTTCCAGCTGGTCGACGACCTGCTCGACTACAAGGGCGATGCGCAAACCCTGGGCAAGAACGTCGGTGACGACCTGGCCGAAGGCAAGCCGACCCTGCCGCTGATCTACACCATGCGCGAAGGCACCGCCGAACAGGCTGCGCTGGTCCGCCAGGCCATCCAGAAAGGCGGCATCGAAGACCTCGAGAGCATCCGCGCGGCCGTTGAAGCCTCGGGCTCGCTGGACTACACCGCCAAGCTGGCCCGCGACTACGTGGCCCGCGCCATCGCCTGCCTGGACGTGCTGCCGGCCAGCGAATACCGCGATGCACTGGTCGAACTCAGCGAATTCGCCGTCGCCCGCACACACTGATTCGCTACCTCCCTAGTCGCGGGGCAAGCCCGCTCCCACACGGTGGGAGCGGCCGTGCGACGCCTCGACTTGCCCCGCGATTGCATTCGCCCCACGACAACAAAACCCTATACAATGTAGGTTTTGTACCTGTACGTCTTGAGGAACCTTAGTGAGCACTTTGCCACCCTGCCCCAAATGCAACTCCGAATACACCTACGAAGACGGCGCCCAGCTGATCTGCCCCGAGTGCGCCCACGAGTGGTCGGCTGCCGGTGAAGCCGAAGCGGCCAGCGACGAAGCGGTGAAAAAGGATGCAGTGGGCAACGTCCTGCAGGACGGCGACACCATCACCGTGATCAAGGACCTCAAGGTCAAGGGCACCTCGCTGGTGGTCAAGGTCGGCACCAAGGTCAAGAACATCCGCCTGTGCGATGGCGACCACGACATCGACTGCAAGATCGACGGCATCGGCCCGATGAAGCTGAAATCGGAATTCGTCCGCAAGGTCTGATTCTGCCGGGTTTCGGGGTCGCGCTGCGGCCTCGACAACCCACCGGCGGGAAAAAACCGCCAATAGGCACTTGCTATTTTGATAATAAGAATTATTCTCATTGAACGCTTTCAAGGAGAATAGCCATGACTTATCTGATAGACGCCTGGCTTGACCGCCCCCATCCTTACCTGCGCATCCTGCACCGGGAAACCGGCGAGGTGTGTGCCGTGCTTGAAGAAGAAGCACTGGACGAACTGCGCGACCAGGGCGACCTGGATCTCAATGGTTTGAATTCAAGTGAGCCAAGTGTGCTCAAGGAGCTGGTGAGGAACCTGTTCCTGTTTTGCTATGCCCGGGCGTTGCGCCCTGGCGGTGGAACCGATTGGAACTGAACAGCATCGCGGGGCAAGCCCGCTCCTACCCGAATTGTGTAGGAGCGGGCTTGCCCCGCGATAGGTCTTACAGAACGTCCAGCAGCTCGACGTCGAACACCAGCACGCTGTGCGGCGGGATGCTGCCAACGCCCTGAGCGCCGTAAGCCAGCTCGCTCGGCACGTACAGGCGCCATTTGCTGCCGGCGTTCATCAGTTGCAGGGCTTCGGTCCAGCCGGCGATCACACCGCTGACCGGGAACTCTGCTGGCTGGCCGCGCTCGTAGGAGCTGTCGAACACGGTGCCGTCGATCAGGGTGCCGTGGTAGTGGGTACGCACGCTGTCGTCGCGGCTTGGCTTGGCGCCTTCGCCAGCAGTCAGTACTTCGAACTGCAGGCCCGAAGCCAGGGTGGTGATGCCGTCACGCTTGGCGTTTTCAGCCAGGAAAGCCTTGCCTTCGCCAGCGGCAGCTTCGGCCTTGGCCGCAGCTTCGGCTTGCATGATTTCGCGGATAACCTTGAAGCTGGCCGACAGGTCGGCTTCGCTGACGCGGCTGTCCTGGCCGTTGAAGGCGTCGGTCAGGCCGGCCAGGATGGCGTCCAGGTTCACACCTGGTGGCGGGTTGTCACGCAGTTGGCCACCCAGCTGACGGCCGATGCCGTAGCTGACGCGAGTTTCGTCGGTAGACAGGTTGAGTTCGGACATTTGCTTGCTCCGCTGCAGGGCGCACGACAGCCGCGCCCTTTATGAAAAGGGCGAGCAGCCTAGCACACTGCGCTTGCGCAGATCAGCTACCAGGCCGAACGTCGTGGCATCGGGATTTTCAGGTCGCCATCACCGGCGTCGGCGCCACCGCACATCTCGTCGTCCATCGACCAGTGCACCAGGTGCAGCGGCACAGCGGGCAAACCGTCGAGCAGGCGCTGCGCGTCGACCACTGAATGCACTTGCACACGCTTGCCGTGCTTATCAACCAGCGGATGGGCATGGCCTCTTACCCGGGCCTCGATAACGAACTCACCGCCTTCGAGGGCAATCAGGTTGAACTCATCGACATGACCGGCCCTGGCCTCGGTGTTCAGTTGTTGAAGGTTCATTGCGATACCTCGTTACTGGAACTTCGAGTGACCGTTCATTTTTTGTACAGCGGCAGGCAAAGCACAAGGCAAAAACGCAACCGCCCGTCCGTTTTGCAACGGACGGGCGGTATTTGACTGGCACAACGCCTGATCAGTGCTTGGTGACCTTGTCCAGGTAACCCATGGCAAAGGCCGAGACCACGAAGGTCATGTGAATGATCACGTACCACATCAGGTACTGGGGTTCGATGTTGCGCGCGTCCATGAACACCCGCAGCAGGTGGATCGAGGAAATCGCCACGATCGAGGCTGCGACTTTCATCTTCAGCGAAGACGAGTCCATCTTGCCCAGCCAGCTGAGTTTTTCCTTGTCTTCGTCGATATCCAGCTGCGAGACGAAGTTCTCGTAACCGGAAATCATCACCATCACCAGCAGGCCGCCGACCAGGGCCATGTCGATCAGCGACAGCAGCACCAGGATCAGGTCGGCTTCAGCCAGGGCGAAGACGTTGGGCAGGACGTGGAAGATCTCCTGGAAGAACTTCAGTGCCAGCGCCAACAGGCCCAACGACAGACCAAAGTAGATGGGCGCGAGCAGCCAGCGCGAGGCATACATCGCATTTTCGATAATACGTTCCATTGAAAACTCGTCAGGTTGGCAAAAAAGCGAGCGCGAGTATAACAGCCACCCATGACAGAAAAAGCCCGTGGCACGCTGCCACAGGCGCGGCGCAGGCGTCTCAGGTTTCCGGATGGAACTGGAAGTCGCCGACGTGATGCACGCGTTCGCCGTTGATCCGGCGCAGTTGCGCTTGCAGGTGCACGCACCAGATCTGCGGATCGTCAGCCAGTTGGTAACCGTGCAGGGTCAGGCTGTCGACAATGGCGTTGAGCACCGATTCGGCCACGAATGGCCCGTGAAACGGCCCCTGGGCCTTGATCGCAGAGGGCTGCTCGCCAGCCATGCCGGCGGCAAACAGCAGGGTCCACATGCCGTTGTCACCGGCCAATGGGCGGATGCTGCATTCAATGCGGGTCACCAGGCCCAGGCATTGACGGGTGAGGCTGAGGCTGCGCGGCATGGCGGAGGTCCTCGGTAAACCCTTGTTCAGCCTTCAGGTGAAGGCTGTCTCTTCCTGTACCTACCACTGTCCCTGAACTGAAGAATAGAAGAATTCCGCCCATGCGTGGAAAAACCGGCGCCGAATGGTCATGTTCCATTTAGCGCCGTTTTTTTGACTCGTACCACTCAGATCAGGACGGTTTGACCTGGGCCAGGGCCTGCTCGGCGTGCTCCTTTTCTGCCTCCTTGAGGTCCTCTTCGCTGATCATCTCGGCAATCACCCGCAAGCGCTCGACGACCCGGGCGTTGACACTGCCTTCCGGGAACTGGCCTTCTTCATCCGGCTCACCGGCAGGTTCACCGACCAAAAGGCTCAGGGCCTCGTCGGCCTGGCTTACGGCGTAGACGTGGAACATGCCGGCGCGTACCGCCTGCAGCACCCGCTCGTCGAGCATCAGCGTGGCAACGTTGGCACGCGGGATGATCGCGCCCTGCTCGCCAGTCAGGCCACGGGCTTCACAAAGGCGGAAGAAGCCCTCGATCTTCTCGTTGACCCCACCGACCGCCTGCACTTCACCGAACTGGTTGATCGAGCCGGTGATGGCGAAGCACTGCTTGAGCGGGGTTTTCGACAAGGCCGAGATCAGCGTGCAGGCCTCGCCCAGCGAGGCGCTGTCGCCGTCGACATAACCGTAGGACTGCTCCAGGGCGATACTCGCGGAGATCGCCAGGGGGAATTCCTGGGCATAGCGGCTGCCCAGGTAACCGGTGAGGATCATCACCCCCTTGGAGTGGATCGGCTGGCCGAGGTTGACCTCGCGCTCGATGTCGACGATACCGCTGCCGCCGGGGTAGACCGTGGCGGAAATCCGCGCCGGCACACCGAAGGCTGAATCGCCGACTTCTAGTACGGTCAGGCCGTTGCACTTGCCCACCGCGGCGCCGTCGGTATCGATGAGGATGATGCCGGCCAGCATGTCGTCGAGAATCCGCGCCGACACACGGCCGGTGCGCGTGGCCTTGGCCTTGAGCGCACGTTCGATGTGCCCGGCGTCGGTCATTTCGTCATTGGCCAGGTGGCGGATGAAATCCGCCTCGCTGACCAGCTGGAACAAATCACCAATACGCGCCGACAAACGCCCCTGGTGCTCGGCCAGGCGCGCGCTGTAGGTCGCCAGGCGCGCCACCGCGTCGGCGCTCAGCGGCGCCATGCCCTCCTCGCTGGTGCGGGTCTTGAGCAACTGGGCGAACTGCTCCAGGCTCTCGTCGACCATGGGGATGTCTTCGTCGAAGTCGACCAGCACCCGGAACATCTCCTGGAAGTCCGGATCGTGATCCTGCAGGGCGTAGTACAGCTGGCGCGCACCGATGATCACCACCTTGATGTTCAGCGGGATCATCTGCGGGTTGAGGGTCACGGTGGCCAGGCGGCCGAACTCGCCCAACGGCGATTCCATCTTCAGCTTGCGCGACTGCAGGGCGCGCTTGAGCGCGTCCCAGACAAACGGCTCGCTGAGCATCTTCTCGGCTTCCAGAATCAGGAAGCCGCCGTTGGCCCGGTGCAGGGCCCCCGGGCGCAGTTGCCGATAGGTGGTGTACAACGCGCCCTGGTCGGTGCTGTATTCGATACGGCCGAACAGGTTGTCGTAGGTCGGGTGTGGCTCGAACACCACCGGCGCCCCGCCGCTGGCGTGATGGCCGACCACCAGGCTCGGTGCGTACTGCTCTTCGAGCAGCTTGCGCGCCTGGGCGTCGGTCTTGCTGTCATCAACCAGTTGCTCGACCACGGTGCGCAGCAGGTAGACCTGCATGGCTTGCAGGTAGGCACAGACGGCGGCGTTCTCGGCGTACTTCTCAGACAGCGGCGCCAGCACTGGCTGCAAGGCCAGGGTGATGGTTTCTTCGTTGAGCTGACGCAGCTGGTTGCTCGATTCACGCTTCCATTGCGGCAGGCTCGCCAGTTCTTCGTTGAGGCGTTCTTCCAGCGCGGCGATATCGTCGTGGAAACGCTCGCGCTCGGCTTCCGGCAGCTGCGCAAATTCCGCTTCGTCCAGCGCCTTGCCGTCGGCCATCGGGGTGAAGGCAACGTTGCTGCTGTCGCGGTACAGGGCCACGTCCTTTTCCAGCGAGGCGCGCTCGATCACATCCAGGGCACGGTCGTATCGCTGGTTGAAGGCGCGGTCGATGGCGCTTTTCTTCTGCTGGTAGGACGGGTGCTCGAACACTGCCGGAAAGGTTGCCAGCAGGTTGTCGATCAGGCCACCGATGTCGCTGATGAACGCCCCGGCGCTGCCCGGTGGCAACTCCAGCGCGCGCGGCTCGCGTGGCTCGTCGTAGTTGTTGACATAGACCCAGTCCGACGGCGTTTGCAGGCGCTTGCCTTCGGCCTTGAGGTAGCGTTTGACGAACGAGAAACGGCCAGTGCCGGGCTCGCCCATGACGAAGACGTTATACCCGGGACGCGGCATGGCGACGCCGAACTGCAAGGCTTCGACTGCACGCTCCTGGCCAAGCACACCGCGAAAAGGCTCCAGATCATTGGTGGTGGAAAAAGCGAACTGTTCAGCGGAAAACGGCCGGGTCAGGGCTTCGGGCGCAAGACGCAGGCTCGCAGCGACAGGATCGGGCATCGGGCTTCCTTACTTCGGCGGGGCGGATGTCAGCATTCTGGCGCCGTGCGCGTACACGTTGCAAGGCTCATCGCTGCTAATTGTCGCAGGGGCGAAAAGCCGATCTACGTCAATATTTTCAGGCAATCTTTCGCAATAAATCACGGAACCCTTAGATCGTGCCTAAACTCCAAACTGCGCGGCTGGGTAAATAACCGACCCGCCCTGGCAACTGGTCCTACAGATATGCCAGACAACCCTGACCTTTGGTATGTAATTCTAGAAAGAGAACAATGCTATGAAACGGATTCTTCTGGGTACTCTGTTCACCGCGGTCTCCCTCAATGCCATGGCCCAGGCCCCTGGCGGACCGGATTGCGGCTGGGGCAACATGCTGTTCGAGGGCCAACGCGGCACACCGGCCCACTTCCTTGCATCCACCACCAACGGCACCTCCGGCAACGCCACTTTCGGCATGACCTCGGGCACCAACGGCTGCTCGACCAACGCTGCGCTGACCTATGGCGGTAAATCATGGTTCGCCATGAACGGCATGATGAACGAACTCTCCGAAGACATGGCCAAGGGTCAAGGTGAAGCACTGACCACCTATGCCGTGGTGCTCGGTGTCGCACCGGAAGATCGCGCGCACTTCGCCGCGGTTACCCATCAACACTTCCAGGACATCTTCAAGACCGCCGATGTCACGGCTGAAGATGTACACAGCAACACCCTCGCGGTACTGAAAAGCGATCCACGTCTGGCCAAGTACGTCACCCAGGCTTAAGCTCGGCCCACCCGCCCCTTCACCGGGGCGGGTTGTTGTCCGCCTCTATCGGCATCATTCAGACTTAGTTGCCCGACATGCTCAAACGCCTTGCCTACCTGGCGCTCTGTGCCTGCGCCCCGCTGCATGCTGCCCCTTCATTCGATGAAGCACGCCTTAAGCAACTGGCGGCCGACCGCTACTGGATCGCCCTCGGCCATTACGAGACGGCCAAGCTGGGCGGCTGGCGCAGCTATGTCGATGACCAACGCTTCTTTCTTGCCCAGGACGGTGCCCATCACCCCGACCAGGAGCTGCGCGCCACCGTCAAGGCGCTGTACGCACCGGCGAGCCTGGGCGACAAACATGCCCAGTGCGTGTTCCCGGCACGTACCCGCTGGCTGCGCGAGCAGTTGCAACTGGACGACCTGCCGAGCCCTGACTGCAAGGACTACACCCAGTGGTTCAAGGACGTCTCGCCGCACAGTGCGGTGATGATCTTCCCGGCCGCCTACCTCAACAGCCCCTCGTCGATGTTCGGCCATACCCTGCTACGCATCGACCAGGCCGACGTGCAGAGCAACGAAACCGCCCTGCTCAGCTACGCGATCAACTTCGGCGCCTATATCGAAGGCAGCGACAACAGCATCCTCTATGCCTGGAAGGGCCTGATGGGCGGCTACCCGGGCCTGTTCGCCCTGGTGCCCTACCAAGAGAAACTCTCCGAGTACCGTAGCCTGGAAAACCGCGACCTGTGGGAATACCGGCTGAACCTGACCCCGGAAGAAACCGGGCGCATGGTCGAGCACGTCTGGGAACTCAAGCAGATCCAGTTCGACTACTTCTTCTTCGACGAAAACTGCTCCTACCGCCTGCTCGAACTGCTGCAGGTGGCGCGTCCGAGCCTGGACCTGACCTCGCAGTTCCCGCTGACCGCGATCCCCACCGACACGGTCAAGGCGGTCAAGCAGGCCGGCCTGGTCGAGCGTATCGACTACCGGCCGTCGCGCGAGCGCGAACTGCTGGAGCGCGCCAAGCCGCTGGAGGCCGAGGAACAGCAACAGGTGCTGGCCGTCAGTGCCGACACCGCGCAGCTACAGAGCCCCGCGTTCACCGCCCTGCCCCGCGAGCGCCAGGCCCTGGTGCAGGACGCCGCCTACCGCCTGGAGCGTTACCGCGCCAACGGTCAGGAGCGCGACCCGGCGCGGACCAAGCGCAGCTTCGAGCTGCTACGGGCAATCAACCGCAACCCGCCGCCGGAGCTTGAGATCGAGCGCCCCGGCTTGCCTGAGGACGGCCACCAGTCACGTACCTGGCAATTGGGCCTGGGCAGCCGCGATGATCGCGCCTACGCCGAATATGGCCTGCGCATGGCCTATCACGACCTCAACGACAACGCCTACGGCTTCCCCCTTGGCGCACAGATCGAGATCCTCCAGCTCAAGCTGCGCCAGTACGAAGGCAACGACTGGCAGGTGCAGCGCCTGGACCTGGCGACCATCCGCTCGCTGACCCCGCGCAACGCCCTGCTGCAACCCTGGTCCTGGCAGGTCGCCGGGGGGCTTGAGCGAGTGCTGGGCAAGCACGGCGACGAGGTGCTGGTCAGCCACGTCAACGGCGGCGCCGGCGCTACCTGGCAGTTGGCCGATGACGTACTGGGCTTTGCCCTGGGCACGGTGCGCGTCGAGCACAACAATGACTTCGCCGGCTTCATTGCGCCGGCTGCAGGCTTCAATACCGGGATGCTGTGGCGCAACCCGCTGGGCAACCTGAGCGTCGAGGCCAAGGCCGACTACTTCACCAATGGCGAGGTGCGCCGTAGCCTGAGTCTGAATCAGCAGTGGGAGCTGTCCCGCGATCTGGGTGTACGTTTGAGTGCCAGCCGCGACTTCAGCAAGCTTGCGTCAGCGCAGAACGAGGTGATGCTGGAGCTCAAGTGGTATCACTATTAGCAAGGCCCCAATACCTTGATCACATCCTTTTGACACGCCGCCGACAATTGCCCGCCTAGACTTTCCCTGGCAAGCGGAGAGTCTGAACATGCGGCGGTACTGGCTGGTAATGGTGGTAATGGGTGTGCTCACAGGTTGCCAGACAACCCATGAGCAATTGATCAATCAAGGTTACCCACCGGCCTATGCCGATGGCTTCCAGGACGGTTGCAGCAGCGGTCGCCAGGCCGCCGGGGTGATGGCCGGGGACTTTCGCAAAGACGTGCCGCGCTACCTGCACAACCGCCAGTACGAGTCCGGCTGGGACGACGGCTTTCGCCAGTGCCACGCCATGCAGGAGAACCAGGACCTGCAGGAGTATCGCGCCCGTCACTGGGATGAGCGCGATGAGCAGTGGCAGGAAGAAAAGGATCGCGACGCCGCGCGCGCCTATCGACACAAATAGGCCACAAGCACCCGAAGTCGTCGCCATCGAACCCGAGGCTTAAACCACGCCCTGGGCCAGCATGGCATCGGCAACCTTGACGAAGCCGGCGATGTTGGCGCCTTTGACGTAGTTGATGCGGCCGTTCTCTTCGCCGTAGTGCACGCAGGCATGGTGGATCGACTGCATGATGTTGTGCAGCTTGCTGTCCACTTCACCGGCGGTCCACAGCAGGCGCATGGCGTTCTGCGACATCTCCAGGCCACTGACGGCCACGCCGCCGGCGTTGGAGGCCTTGCCCGGGGCGAAGAGGATGCCGGCCTCGATGAAGATATCCACAGCCTCGAGGGTGGTCGGCATGTTGGCGCCTTCAGCCACGCAGAGGCAGCCGTTGCGCAGCAGAGTGCGGGCGTCTTCGGCGTCCAGTTCGTTCTGCGTCGCGCATGGCAGGGCAATGTCGCAGGCCAGGTTCCAGGGGCGCTGGCCCTTGCGGAACTCCAGGCCGAAACGCTCGGCCAACTCGCTGATACGGCCGCGCTTGACGTTTTTCAGCTCCATCAGCGCATCCCACTGCTCGTCGCTCATGCCGGCTTCGCAGTACAGGGTGCCTTCGGAGTCGGACAGCGAGATCACCTTGCCGCCCAGGTCCATGACCTTGCGCGCCGCATACTGGGCAACGTTGCCGGAGCCGGAGATGGCCACCCTGCGACCGTCGATGCGCAGGTCCTGGCGCTTGAGCATTTCTTCGGCGAAGTACACGCAGCCGTAGCCGGTGGCTTCCGGGCGGATCAGGCTGCCGCCGTAAGTCATGCCCTTGCCGGTCAGCACCGAGGTGAACTGGTTGGCCAGGCGCTTGTACTGGCCGAACAGGAAGCCGATCTCGCGGGCGCCAACGCCGATATCGCCGGCCGGCACATCGAGGTCGGCGCCGATGTGGCGGTACAGCTCGCTCATGAATGCCTGGCAGAAGCGCATGACTTCAGCATCGCTCTTGCCCTTCGGATCGAAGTCCGAGCCTCCCTTGCCGCCGCCCATGGGCAGCGAGGTCAGGGAGTTCTTGAATACCTGTTCGAAGGCCAGGAATTTGAGCACGCCAAGGTTCACCGAGCGGTGGAAGCGCAGGCCGCCCTTGTACGGGCCGATGGCACTGCTCATCTGGATGCGGTAGCCGCGGTTGACCTGGACCTTGCCCTGGTCATCGACCCACGACACACGAAACAGGATCGCCCGCTCAGGCTCGACCATACGCTCGAGGATACCAGCCTGCAGGTAGTGTGGATTAGCTTCGAGGAACGGCCAGAGGCTGCGCAGCACCTCTTCGACCGCCTGATGGAATTCAGGCTGGGCCGGGTCGCGTTGCTTGAGGCGCGCGAGGAAATCTTCGACTGATTCGATCATGTAGACATTCACCAGATGGAGTTGGACTTATGTTTTTTCCTCGACTTTACCAAGAAGCCACGGCACCGCAACAGGGCGCAATGTCGTTTTTATGAAATTAAATGGTGCATTTGTATAAGTGTATACATGTTAAGCCGTATCGCGAGGCAAGCCCGCTCCTACAGGGCCGGGGTAAATTTCGGGCAAAAAAAACGGGACCCGAAGGCCCCGTTTCAGTGCAAGCCCCTGAGGGTCATGCCAGTTTTTTGTGCCGTACGCGGTGCGGCTGGGCAGCCGCTTCGCCCAGGCGTTTCTTGCGATCGGCTTCGTACTCGGTGTAGTTGCCTTCGAAGAGCACCGCCTGCGAATCGTCTTCGTAGGCCAGGATGTGGGTCGCCACGCGGTCCAGGAACCAGCGATCGTGAGAAATCACGATGGCGGCGCCCGGGAAGTCCAGCAGGGCTTCCTCCAGCGAACGCAGGGTTTCGACGTCGAGGTCGTTGGACGGTTCGTCGAGCAGCAGGACGTTGGCGCCCTCTTTCAGGGTCAGGGCCAGATGCAGACGGCCGCGCTCACCACCGGAGAGGTCCTTGACGAACTTCTGCTGGTCGCCGCCCTTGAAGTTGAAACGGCCAACGTAGGTGCGCGACGGAATCTCGTAGGTGCCGATGCGCAGCTGGTCGGAGCCGTCGGAGATCTGCTGGAACACGGTCTTGTTGCCGTCGAGGTCTTCGCGGCTCTGGTCGACGCAGGCCAGTTGCACGGTTTCACCGATCTCGATGCTGCCCGAGTCCGGTTGTTCCTTGCCCATCAGCATGCGGAACAGAGTCGATTTACCGGCACCGTTACCGCCGATCACGCCGACGATCGCGCCTTTTGGCATGGAGAACGACAGGTTGTCGATCAGCACGCGATCGCCATAGCCCTTGCTGACGTTCTTGAACTCGATGACCTTGTCACCCAGGCGCGGACCGGCCGGGATGTAGATCTCGTTGGTCTCGCTGCGCTTCTGGAATTCCTGCGACTGCATTTCTTCGAAGCGTTGCAGGCGGGCCTTGGACTTGGACTGACGTGCCTTGGCGCCTTTGCGCACCCACTCCAGTTCTTCCTTCATGGCCTTTTCATGGGCCGACTGCTGCTTGGATTCCTGGGCCAGACGATCGGACTTGGCTTCCAGCCAACCCGAATAGTTGCCTTCATACGGAATACCGGCGCCGCGGTCGAGCTCGAGGATCCAGCCGGCAACGTTGTCGAGGAAGTACCGGTCGTGGGTAATCGCGACCACGGTGCCCGGGAAGTCGTGAAGGAAGTGTTCCAGCCAGGCGACGGAATCGGCGTCCAGGTGGTTGGTCGGTTCGTCGAGCAGGAGCATGTCGGGGGCCGACAGCAGCAGGCGGCACAGGGCCACACGGCGCTTCTCACCACCGGACAGGTGCTCGACCTTGGCTTCCCACGCTGGCAGGCGCAGGGCGTCGGCGGCCACTTCCAGCTGGCGCTCGAGGTTGTGACCGTCGCTGGCCTGGAGGATGGCTTCGAGTTTGGCCTGTTCGGCGGCCAGCTTGTCGAAGTCGGCATCCGGCTCGGCGTAGGCGGCGTAGACTTCGTCCAGGCGGGCCTGGGCGTCCTTGATCACGCTGACCGCTTCCTCGACCACTTCACGCACGGTCTTGGACGGGTCCAGCTGTGGCTCCTGCGGCAGGTAGCCGATGTTCAGGTCCGGCATCGGACGGGCTTCGCCGTCGAACTCGGTATCGACACCCGCCATGATTTTCAGCAGGGTGGATTTACCCGAGCCGTTGAGGCCGAGCACGCCGATCTTGGCGCCGGGGAAGAAGGACAGCGAAATGTTCTTGAGGATTTCCCGCTTCGGCGGGACAACCTTGCCCAGCCGATGCATGGTATAGACGTATTGAGCCATGGAAAAACCTAGCGTCAGAGACGAAAAAATAGAAACGAAACAGATGAAGGGCGCCGTGGCGCCCAGGAAAGGGCCAAAGCTACCGTAATGCGCCGGGTTGGGCAAACCGCCGACGAACAGGGCTGGCACTTTGCCACGTTTGCGGGCATGCTAGCCGCCCTTCGGGCGTCCGGCTTATAGTGCGCAACCGGAGCCGTCGCCAGGAACGCGGCACTTGCCAACCAGCAGCTCTAAACCTGCCATCCAGCCATACCGCAGGATCAACGTTTGACCAATCTCACTCAGCCGTCATCCCTGCGCAAGCCGGCCACTGCGTCAGGCTCGCCGCTGCGCGGCTCATTGAAAGGCGCGCTGGCCCTGTTGGTGCTGTTGCTGCTAGGCCTGCTGCTGTGGCAGTTGATCGCCCAGTTCCGTCATACCCAGGCTGACCAGTACCAGCACAGCCTGAACGCCAGCGCCGAGCTCGCCGACCACATGAGCCTGAACATGGCGCTCAAGGCCCAGGTGGCGCTCAACCAGATCCAGCCCTACCGCTCATCGCCTGCCCCTGAGCAACTGGCGCAGGTCATCGCGCAACTGCGCCAGCAGCAGCCCAAGCTGCTCAGCGTCGCCTGGATTGGTGCCGATGGCAGCCTGCAGGCCGACAGCCTGAAGGATACACCCGATTACCAGGCACTGGACGAACTGCTGCGACTCAACCAGGGCCGCGACTTCTATTACAGCAACAGTGCCGACAACCAGCAGGTCTACCTGTTGCTGCGCCAGCCGGGCGAGGCGCCCAGCGGCTACTGGTTCCTGCGCCTGGCCCCGGGTTACTACAGCGACCTGACCAACCACCTGGACCGCCCCAATCACCCGTTGTGGCTGCTGGAAAACAGCCGCACCGGCGAGATCATCAACCGCCATCAGCCGACCCCCGGCAGCGACGAGCCGCTGCAAAGCGTGATGCTGGCGTTCCTCGACAACAGTACCTGGCAACTGCGCGGCCTGTTCGATGCCGGCCTTGCCCGCCAGCAACTGCTGCCGGCGCTGATCGGCAAATGCATGCTCGGGCTGTTCTGCGCGCTGATCCCGCTGCTGGCGCTGATCAACATGCGCCGCCGCCATCGCCTGCTGCAGGAAAGCCGCCGACGCTATCACGATATCTTCGAAGGCACCGGGGTCGCCCTGTGCGTGCTCGACCTCTCGGGCCTACCCGGCCAGCTCGAGCGCTATCGCCTGCGCAGCCGCCCGGCGCTGGAACAGCGCCTGGCTTTCGACCAGCCATTGCGGCGGATTTTGCTCCAGGAGCTGAAAGTCACCGAGGTCAACCAGGTGGCCTTGCAACTGCTGGGCGTCAACTGTTGCGACAGTGCCTGGCAACGCCTGGTCGAAGGCTCGCAGACCGGCAACGAAGGCATCGGCATCCAGCTCCTCGGGGCGATCCTCGACAACCAGCAGCAGCTGGAGCTGGAAGTGCGCCTGCCGGTGCCCGGTGGCGACGACCTGCACCTGTGGCTGATGGTGCGTTTCCCGCAGCAGCGCCGCGATTACCAGGCAGTGATCCTCAGCATCAGCGACATCACCAGCCGCAAGCAGGTCGAGCTGTCGTTGCTCGAGCGCGAAAGCTTCTGGTCGGATGTGGTGCGCACCGTGCCCGACCAGTTGTACGTCCAGGACGTGCATAGCCAGCTGATGATCTTCAGCAACCGCAACCTCGGCCAGACCCTGGGTTACAGCCGCACCGAGCTTGCGCAGATGGGCGACCATTTCTGGGAGGTGCTGCTGCACCCGGACGACGCCCAGCTCTATCACCAGTTGCGCCAGCAGCAACGCGATTCGGGCTACGTCGAGCAACTGCATTGCCAGTTGCGCTTCCGTCACCACGACCAGCGCTGGCTGCGTTTCGACATCCGCGAGCAGGCCCTGACCCGCGACAGCGCAGGTTGCGTGACGCGGATCATCGGCGTCGGCAAGGACGTTACCGAGCAGATCGAGGCCAGCGAGTCTCTGCGCGACAGCGAACAGCGCTACCGCATGCTCGCCGAAAGTATCAGCGACGTGATCTTCTCCACCGACAGCCAGTTGCAACTGAACTACGTCAGCCCGTCGATCCAGGCGGTGCTGGGCTTTGAAGTGGAGTGGATTTTCGAGAACGGCTGGCACTCGACCATCGCCAACCCGGCCCAGCTCACCGGTATCTACAGCCTGGTCGAGCGGGTCAACAAGGCCCTGGGCGACCCCGAACAGATGGAACTGCTGCGCACCCAGTTGCCGACTCAGCTGTTCCTGTTCGATTGCCTGCGCGCCGACGGCCGCAAGATCCCGATCGAGCTGCGCCTGGTGCTGGTCTGGGATGACCAGGAGCGCTTCGAGGGCATCCTTGGCGTGGGCCGCGACATCAGCCAGCAGCGCCGCGCCGAGAAAGACCTGCGCATGGCCGCCACGGTGTTCGAGCACTCGACCTCGGCGATCCTCATTACCGACCCGGCCGGCTACATCGTCCAGGCCAACGAAGCCTTCAGCCGCGTCAGCGGCTATGCCGTGGCCGACGTGCTGGACCAGTTGCCGAGCCTGCTGACCGTCGATGAGCACCAGGATGCACACCTGCGCTACGTGCTCAAACAGCTGCACCAGCGCGGCACCTGGGAAGGTGAAGTGTGGCTCAAGCGCCGCAGCGGCGAACATTACCCGGCCTGGGTCGGCATTACCGCGGTGCTCGACGATGAAGGCGACCTGGCCAGCTACGTGTGCTTCTTTACCGACATCAGCGAGCGCAAGGCCAGCGAACAGCGCATCCATCGCCTGGCCTACTACGACGCCCTGACCCACTTGCCCAACCGCACCCTGTTCCAGGACCGCCTGCACACTGCCCTGCAGCAAGCCGAGCGACAAAAGGCCTGGGTGGTGCTGATGTTCCTCGACCTCGACCGCTTCAAGCCGATCAACGACTCCCTCGGCCATGCCGCAGGCGACCGCATGCTCAAGGACATGGCCGAGCGCCTGCTCGACTGCGTCGATGACGACGACACCGTGGCGCGCATGGGCGGCGACGAGTTCACCTTGCTGCTGCAACCGCGCGCCACCCGCGAAATGGCCCTGAACCGGGCCATTCACGTGGCCGAGCAGATCCTTGGCAGCCTGGTGCGGCCATTCGTGCTGGAGAACCGCGAGTTCTTCGTCACCGCCAGTATCGGCATCGCCCTGAGCCCGCAGGACGGCAGCGAACTCAGCCAGTTGATGAAGAACGCCGACACCGCCATGTACCACGCCAAGGAGCGCGGCAAGAACAACTTCCAGTTCTACCAGGCCGACATGAACGCCAGTGCCCTGGAGCGCCTGGAGCTGGAAAGCGACCTGCGCCATGCCCTGGAGCAGAACGAATTCATCCTCTATTACCAGCCGCAGTTCAGCGGCGACGGCAAGCGCCTGACCGGTGCCGAGGCGTTGCTGCGCTGGCGTCATCCACGGCGCGGGCTGGTACCGCCGGGGGATTTCATCCCGGTGATCGAGGAGTTGGGCCTGGTGGTCGATGTCGGCGACTGGGTACTCAAGGAAGCCAGCCGCCAGCTCAAGGCCTGGCACCAGGCCAAGGTGCGGGTGCCGAAGGTGTCGGTGAACATTTCGGCGCGGCAATTCTCCGACGGTCAACTGGGCGAACGCATCGCCACCATCCTCAAGGAAACCGGCCTGCCGCCGGCATGCCTGGAACTGGAGCTGACCGAAAGTATCCTGATGCGCGAGGTCAACGAGGCCATGGTGATCCTCGACAGCCTGAAGAACCTCGGCCTGAGCATCGCCGTTGACGACTTCGGCACCGGCTATTCGTCGCTCAACTACCTCAAGCAGTTCCCCATCGACGTGCTGAAGATCGACCGCACCTTCGTCGACGGTCTGCCTGAGGGCGAGCAGGATGCACAGATCGCCCGGGCGATCATCGCCATGGCCCACAGCCTGAACCTGGCGGTGATCGCCGAGGGCGTCGAGACCCACGAACAGCTGGAGTTCCTCCGCGAACACGGCTGTGACGAAGTGCAGGGCTACCTGTTCGGACGACCGATGCCGGCGCATCAGTTCGAGGCGCAGTTCAGCAACGAAACCCTGTTCATGTTCGAATAGGCAGGAAGCTGCAAGCCTTAAGCTACAAGCGGCAAGTTAGAAGCGTTACGCGTCCGGCCTTTGACTTGCCGCTTGAAGCTTGAAGCTTGAAGCTTGAAGCTTGAAGCTTGAAGCTTGAAGCTTGCAGCTTGTCGCTCATGAGCCCCATTTGTCTGCGACATGATGCCCTTTCATATGCCAGACAAAAGCTGATGAGGTAGAATGCCCGCCTATTTCAGCACGATCCTTGAGGACCGCCATGTTCAGCCGTGATTTGACCATTGCCAAGTACGACGCCGATCTCTTTGCCGCCATGGAGCAAGAAGCTCAGCGCCAGGAAGAACATATCGAGCTGATCGCCTCGGAAAACTACACAAGCCCCGCTGTCATGGAAGCCCAGGGCTCGGTGCTGACCAACAAGTACGCCGAAGGCTACCCGGGCAAGCGCTACTACGGCGGTTGCGAATACGTCGACGTGGTCGAGCAACTGGCCATCGACCGTGCCAAGGAGCTGTTCGGCGCCGATTACGCCAACGTCCAGCCGCACGCTGGCTCGCAAGCCAACAGCGCCGTCTACCTGGCCCTGCTGTCGGCCGGCGACACCATCCTGGGCATGAGCCTGGCCCACGGCGGTCACCTGACCCACGGCGCCAACGTCAGCTCCTCGGGCAAGCTGTACAACGCCATCCAGTACGGCATCGACGCCAACGGCCTGATCGACTACGACGAAGTCGAGCGCCTGGCGGTCGAGCACAAGCCGAAAATGATCGTTGCCGGTTTCTCGGCCTACTCGCAGATCCTCGACTTCCCACGCTTCCGTGAAATCGCCGACAAGGTCGGTGCCTACCTGTTCGTCGACATGGCCCACGTTGCCGGCCTGGTCGCTGCAGGCGTGTACCCGAACCCGGTGCCATTCGCCGACGTGGTCACCACCACTACCCACAAGACCCTGCGCGGTCCACGTGGCGGCCTGATCCTCGCGCGTGCCAACGCCGAGATCGAGAAGAAGCTCAACTCCGCAGTATTCCCGGGCGCCCAGGGCGGCCCGCTGGAGCACGTGATCGCCGCCAAGGCCATCTGCTTCAAAGAAGCGCTGCAGCCTGAGTTCAAGACCTACCAGCAACAAGTGGTGAAGAACGCCCAGGCCATGGCCGGTGTGTTCATCGAGCGCGGTTTTGACGTGGTCTCCGGCGGTACCCAGAACCACCTGTTCCTGCTGTCGCTGATCAAGCAGGAAATCTCCGGTAAAGACGCCGACGCCGCCCTGGGTCGCGCCTTCATCACCGTCAACAAGAACTCGGTACCGAACGACCCACGTTCGCCGTTCGTCACCTCCGGCCTGCGCTTCGGCACCCCGGCTGTGACCACTCGTGGCTTCAAAGAGGCCGAGTGTAAAGAACTGGCAGGCTGGATCTGCGACATCCTCGCCGACCTGAACAACGAAGCGGTGATCGACGCCGTTCGCGAGAAGGTCAAGGCCATCTGCGCCAAGCTGCCGGTATACGGCAACTAAGCTCAGTTGTGATGTGAAAAAGCCCGGCTCTAGAGCCGGGCTTTTTTGTACCTGTAGGAGCGGGCTTGCCCCGCGATGCAATAGTGATCGCACCATCGCATCGCGGGGCAAGCCCGCTCCTACAGAGTCAAAGCCTCAAACCCTTCGCGAATCTTCGCCTCCGGCAAATCGTCGGCAATGAACACCATCACACTCTCGCGCACTTCCCCCTCTGCCCACTCGGTATCCCAATCAAAGCCATAAAGCTTGAGCACCCCCTGAAACACCAGGCGCCGATCCTCGCCGGCAATGTTCAGCACGCCTTTGTAGCGAAGCAGTTGCTTGCCGTGCTCTTCAAGCAACTGGTTCATGAACTCGCTGAGGCGGTCGATATCCAGCGGCAGGTCGGTGCGCAGGACCATGCTGGAGATCCGGTCGACACTCGGCGCCGCTACTACCGGGCGCACGTTCAGACTGGCATTGAGGTTGAAACCCCGCACATCGAGCAACTCGGCCAGATCGATCTTGCCGTGTTCCACCACCCGGATCGGCGCACGGCGGTTGATCCGCCCCAGGCGCTCGCTCAGGGCCTGGAAGCTGGCGGCGTCGACCAGATCGGTCTTGCTCACCAGCAGGCGGTCGGCAAAACCGACCTGGGCCTGGGCAATGGCCTGGGTCAGGTGCTGATCGGCGTGCGCGGCATCCACCAGGGTGATGATGCCGTCGAGGATGTAGCGCTCGCGCAGCTCTTCATCGATGAAGAAGGTTTGCGCCACCGGCGCCGGGTCGGCCAGGCCCGTGCATTCGATCACCAGCCGGTCGAAGGCGATCTCGCCGCTGTCCAGGCGCTCGAGCAGCAGGAACAGCGCCTTGGTCAGGTCGGTGTGGATACTGCAGCACACGCAGCCGTTGGCCAGGGTCATGACCTGCACCGGCTCGTCGCCGAGCAGTTGGGTATCGATGCCGGCATCGCTGAATTCGTTTTCGATCACGGCAATCTTCAGGCCGTGCTCGGCCTTGAGCAGGTGGCGCAGCAAGGTGGTCTTGCCGGCGCCGAGAAAGCCGCTGAGCACGGTAACGGGAATTGGAGGTAACAAACCGAATACTCCTGAACGCTGAAAATGACTGTGGGAGCCCGGCGCGAACCGGGCTCCCACAGCTTTGTCACTGGCCTTGCATGCCGCTTTTCAACAGCACTTTGGCCCACCCTTGCCGCCGTAACGTGCCTCCTGGCGTTCGCGGAAGAACTCCTCGTAGGTCATTACCGGCTTGTCCGGGTGCTTGGTCTGCATATGCTCGACGTAGTTGTCGTAGTCGGGCATGCCGACCATCAGGCGGGCTGCCTGCCCCAGGTACTTACCCAGTCGACCGAGATCGTTGAACATCACTGCATTCCTCTTGGGTTACGCATCCGGCAGGGCCTGGAACGGGGACTCTTTGTCAGTCCGCTCTTTTTTGCCCAGGGCAGCGATGCCGACCTTGAGGGCGAAGAACAGAATGCTGAAGACCACGAACAGGAACAGGCCGGTCAGGGCCGCGTTGGTGTAGGCGTTGAAAATCACGTGCTGCATCTGCCCGATGTCCTTGGCCGGGGCCAGCACCTGGCCGGCGTCGAGCGCGGCGCTGTACTTGTTGGCCAGGGCCAGGAAGCCAACCGCCGGGTTCGGGTCGAACAGCTTGATGAAACCGGCGGTGGTGGTGCAGATCAGCAGCCATACCGCAGGCAGCAAGGTGACCCAGATGTAGCGCTGGCGCTTCATTTTGATCAGCACCACCGTGCCGAGCATCAGGGCGATACCGGCGAGCATCTGGTTGGAGATGCCGAACAGCGGCCACAAGGTGTTGATACCACCTAGCGGATCGATCACGCCCTGGTACAGCAGGTAACCCCAGAGCGCCACGCAACCGGCGGTGGCGAGCAGGTTGGCGCCCCACGATTCGGTGCGTTTGAGCGCAGGCACGAAGCTGCCCAGCAGGTCCTGGAGCATGAAGCGCCCGGCACGGGTACCGGCGTCCACCGCTGTGAGGATGAACAGCGCCTCGAACAGGATCGCGAAGTGGTACCAGAAGGCCATGGTGTTTTCACCCGGCAGCACCTGGTGAAGGATCTGCGCGATACCCACTGCCAGGGTCGGCGCACCGCCGGCACGGGCCAGGATGGTGTGCTCGCCGATGTCCTTGGCGACCGCTTCGAGGGCATCAGGGGTGATGGCAAAGCCCCAGCTGCTGACGGTTTGCGCTACCGAGACGACATCAGAGCCGACCACCGCGGCCGGGCTGTTCATGGCGAAGTACACGCCAGGCTCGATCACCGAAGCGGCAACCATGGCCATGATCGCCACGAACGACTCCATGAGCATGCCGCCGTAGCCGATGTAGCGGGCGTTGACTTCGTTATCCAGCAGCTTGGGCGTGGTCCCTGAGGAAATCAGCGCATGGAAGCCCGATACCGCGCCGCAGGCAATGGTGATGAACAGGAACGGGAACAGGGTGCCCTTCCACACCGGGCCGGTACCGTCGGTGAACTGGGTCAGCGCCGGCATTTTAAGCTCCGGGGCGATGATCAGGATACCGATGGCCAGGCCAACGATGGTGCCGATCTTGAGGAAGGTCGACAGGTAGTCACGCGGCGCCAGCACCAGCCAGACCGGCAGCACGGCGGCGACGAAACCGTAGCCCACCAGCATCCAGGTGATCTGCACGCCGGTAAAGGTGAACGCCGGGCCCCAGACCGGGTCGGCGGCAACCTGGCCCCCCAGCCAGATCGACAGCAACAGCAGCACCACGCCGATCAGCGAGATCTCGCCGATATGGCCCGGGCGGATGTAGCGCATGTAGATGCCCATGAACATCGCGATCGGGATGGTCGCCATCACCGTGAACATGCCCCACGGGCTCTCGGCCAGGGCCTTGACCACGATCAGCGCCAGCACCGCGAGGATGATGATCATGATCAGGAAGCAGCCGAACAGGGCGATGGTGCCCGGGATCCGGCCCATTTCTTCACGGACCATGTCACCCAGCGAGCGGCCGTTGCGGCGGGTGGAGAGGAACAGGATCATGAAGTCCTGTACCGCACCGGCCAGCACCACCCCGGCAATCAGCCAGAGCGTACCGGGCAGGTAGCCCATCTGCGCCGCCAGCACAGGACCGACCAACGGGCCGGCGCCGGCAATCGCGGCGAAGTGGTGGCCGAAAAGAATGTGTTTGTTGGTCGGCACGTAGTCCAGACCGTCGTTGTTGACCACTGCCGGGGTGGCCCGACGCGGGTCCAGCTGCATCACCTTGGTGGCGATGAACAGGCTGTAGTAGCGGTAGGCGACCAGGTAGATGGCCACCGAGGCGACGACGATCCACAAGGCGTTGATGGCCTCGCCACGACGCAGGGCAACCACACCCAGCGCACAGGCTCCTATGACTGCCAGCGCCAGCCACGGAATGTGGCGTAGCAGGCTATTATTGTTGTTCATGGTTTGCTTCCAGCTAGTGGATAAAAGACAGCCTTTCGAGTCTAGCGATACTGGCAGGAAAGGCCAGCCCCCACGTTGGTCTAGAGCCTTCCAGCGTGGTTGAACAAATCTCGTTATGCGCCCTTGCGCGGGCCTTGGCAAGTGCTGAGCTATAGTCAGGAAGAACCCCGGAGTGCCTGAACATGAGCGACCACCTAGAACGTCGACGTTTCAAACGCATTGCCTTCGACGCCCCCACCGAACTGGTGCAAGGCGAACACCGTTGGCAGGTCAGCCTGCTGGACATCTCCCTCAAGGGCATATTGATCGAATACCCCGAACCCTGGGACGCCGACCTCGAAGAGCTGTTCGATGCGGTGATTCACCTGGGTGAAGGCGCGCAGGTCGAGATGCAGGTGCAACTGCGCCATATCGATGAACAGCAGCTCGGCTTTATCTGCCTGCACATCGACCTGCCTTCGCTGGAGCATCTGTGCCGCCTGATCGAGCTTAATCTGGCCGATCGCACCGAACTGGAGCGCGAGTTCCACCAACTGATCGAAGTTTAGAAACTCTTAGCTTCCTACCTACCTTCCCCCAAATACCTTTCTTGTCCGTTTGGACAGCTTTATAGCCAGCCCCACGGTGCCCGCACGAGGCCCTGTGGCGCTGGCCTGTGGCTCTTGGAACAGAATCTGCATCCAGCCCTGAAGCCAAACCATGGGTAGGACTGTTCCTACGCAAATCTAAAAATTGTATACAATTGTTCTGGCATTCACGTGTAGGACTTGTCTACAGTAGCGCCACAACAATAAAACTGAGAACTTGCCCCATGAATACGTCCTCCCCTAGCACGTCTTCAGCCCAGCGTCCCGAAGACGAGAACCTGGGCCTTGGCGCCAACCTGGCTTATGGCCTGCAGCATGTTCTGACCATGTACGGCGGTATCGTCGCCGTGCCGTTGATCCTCGGCCAGGCGGCCGGCCTGGGCCCTGCCGACATCGGCCTGCTGATCGCCGCCTCGCTGTTTGCCGGTGGCCTCGCCACCCTGCTGCAAACCCTCGGCCTGCCGTGGTTCGGTTGCCAGCTGCCGCTGGTGCAGGGCGTGTCGTTCGCCGGTGTAGCAACCATGGGCGCAATTCTCAGCAGTGAAGGTGGCGGTGGCTTGCCCGGGGTACTGGGCGCGGTCATGGCGGCGTCGCTGATCGGCTTTCTGATTACCCCGGTGTTCTCGCGGATCACCAAGTTCTTCCCGCCGCTGGTGACCGGCATCGTCATCACCACCATCGGCCTGACCCTGATGCCAGTGGCCGCGCGCTGGGTCATGGGCGGCAACAGCAAGGCCCCGGATTTCGGCAGCATGGCCAACATCGGCCTGGCCGGGCTGACCTTCGTCATCGTCCTGGTGCTGAGCAAGCTGGGCAGCGCGACCATCTCGCGGCTGTCAATCCTCCTGGCCATGGTCATCGGTACCCTGATTGCCTGGTCGCTGGGCATGGCTGACTTCAGCAAGGTCCTCGACGGCCCGCTGGTGGCGATGCCGACGCCGTTCCACTTCGGCATGCCGACCTTCCACATCGCCGCCATCCTGTCGATGTGCATCGTGATCATGGTGACCCTGGTGGAAACCTCGGCGGACATCCTCGCAGTCGGTGAAATCATCGACACCAAGGTCGACTCCAAACGCCTGGGCAACGGCCTGCGCGCCGACATGGCCTCGAGCATCCTGGCGCCGATCTTCGGCTCCTTCACCCAGAGCGCCTTCGCCCAGAACGTCGGCCTGGTGGCCGTGACCGGGGTCAAGAGCCGCTACGTGGTGGCCACCGGCGGGGTGATCCTGGTAGTGCTCGGCCTGCTGCCGATCATGGGCCGGGTGATTGCCGCAGTGCCGACCTCGGTACTCGGTGGCGCTGGCATCGTGCTGTTCGGCACCGTTGCCGCCAGCGGTATCCGCACCCTGTCCAAGGTCAGCTACAAGAACAACGTCAACCTGATCATCGTCGCCGCCTCCCTGGGCTTTGGCATGATCCCGATCGCTGCGCCGAACTTCTACGCGCAGTTCCCCAACTGGTTCGAGACCATCTTCCACTCCGGCATCAGCTCGGCAGCGATCATGGCGATCGTCCTCAACCTGGTGTTCAACCACTTCACCACCGGCAACTCCGACCAGCAGTCGGTGTTCGCTGCCGCTTACGAACGCACCATCCACTACTCGGACATCTCCGCCCTGCGCGATGGTGACTACTTCGAAGATGGCAAGCTGTTCAACGCCGAGGGCATAGAAGTGCCGGTGATGAGCGAGGGCGAGCATGGAGAACCGCCGGCGCGACGAGAGACGGTTTCGGAACACTGAATGAGTTAGCGGTTGAATCTTCGGGGCCGGTGCACATGCACCGGCCTTTTCTATCGAGTCGCTAGTGTTGCACCGATGACAGCTGCTGGGTGTTCCAGTTCGCGGTGTTTGAAAGTCGGCATGTCAAATTATCTCTAGAGCGCTTCCACAGCAAGTCAAAACATAGCACATGAAAGCCCCGTTTTTATTGGACATACCAACAAAGCAGCTAAGCAATTATGTCAAAACCTGGCGAACGACAAGTCAAACGCCTGATTGCTGCAAGTCAAACGGCAAGCTGATCTCAGCGTCCCGCCAGGCCCTGCGAGCGACTCTTAAAATAGCCATTCAATTGCTGCAAATCCTGCGGCTCCAGCACCCCGGCCAGATAACGTAACTGCAGCCAGGCGCGCAGGTAGTCGTAGCGCGCCTGGGCCAGGTCGCGGCGGGCGCTGTAGAGCTGCTGCTCGGCATCGAGCACGTCGAGGTTGACCCGCTCACCGCCGGCCACGCTTCTGCGCGTAGCGCTAATCAAGCCGCGGGCGGATTTGACTGCCAGTTCATAGGCACGGATCTTCGCCGTGCTGCTGGCGCAGAGATTGAATTGCTTGCGCAGCTGGTTGACGGTATCGGCGATCTGCCCGTCGAGGCTGAAACGCGCACTGTCACGCTCGGCAGCTGCCTGGCGGGTCGCGGCCGACACCCCGCCGCCGGCGAACAGCGGCAGGCTGATCTGGATGCCGATGCTGTCGGTGTCATAGCGCTGGTCGTAGCTGCTTTCCGAGCTTGAGCTGGATTTGCCGCTGCTGGCGTAGGCGCTCAACGTTGGCAGGTGACCGGCGCGCTGGCGCTCGACGGCGTAGTCGGCGGCAACCAGGGCGTGTCGTTGGGAGGCCAGCTCGGCGTTGTGGGCAACCGCCAGGTCGCGCCAGCTTTCAAAACCCAGGGGCTGCAAAGGTTGAACGCGAAATTCGCCACTCAAGGGCGCCAGGTCGGCGACTTCCAGCGGTTCGCCGATGATCGCCTGCAGGCTCCGCAAGGCCGCATCGAGGTTGTCGCTGGCTTCGATTTCCTGGGCCTGGGCCAGCTCGTAACGGGCCTGGGTTTCCAGCAGGTCGGTGCGGGTGCCCTCGCCGCCCTTGAGCAGGCGCCGGTTCAATTGCAGTTGCTCGGCATAAGCGCGCCGCTGGGCCTGGGCCAGGGCGATCTGTTCGTTGGCGAACAGTGCTTCGCTGTAGGCGGCGAACACCCGCACCGCCAGTTCCTGGCTGCGGCTGCGAAAGCGCTCGTCGGCCAACAGCGCCTTGGCCACGCCCTGGCGGTACTCGGCCCAGGCGCCATAGTCGAACAGCGGCTGTTGCAAGGTCAGGGTCGAGGAATAGCTGCGGTAATCACGCTGGCTGGTGATGTTGCCGCGGGCGTTGGTCTGGGTCACTTCGGAGTCGTTGCGGGCATTGTTGTAGCGGTAGGACAGGTTCGGCAGCAGCGCCGCGCGGCCAATGGCGCGGCTCTCAAGGCCGGCATCGCGTTCGGCGATGGCGGCATGGAAGACCGGATCGTTACGCACCGCCAGGGCATAGGCATCGCCCAGGTCGACGGCGGCGGCCGAAAGGCTGGCACCCAGCAACAGCAGGCAGCATATCGCACGCATCGACATCATTCCTCCGCCAGGGCGACATGCACCCGGTCGGTCAACGGCTTGAACAGATAATTGAGCATCGAGCGCTCGCCGGTACGCACAAAGGCTTGCACCGGCATGCCGGGGCGAATGTCCTGGCCGGCCAGTTGCTGCAAGCCGGCATCGCTGACCTTGGCGCGCACCTGGTAGTAAGGTTGCTGGGTTTGCTCATCGACCAGGCGATCGGCCGAGACCAGGGTCAGTTCGCCATCGACCCGCGGAGTTTTGCTCTGGTTGAAGGCGACGAACATGATCTCTACCGGCAGGCCCGGATGCAGGCGATCGACCAGCTCCACCGGGGCGCGAGCATCGATCAGCAAGGGCGCGTCCATCGGGACGATCTCCATCAGTTGCTGACCACGGGCAATCACCCCGCCATTGGTGAACACGCTCAGGCCCACCACCGTGCCGCTGGCCGGGGCGCGCAGTTGGGTGTTGGCCAGTTCGAAGGCGGCGCTGCGCAGGCGGTTGCCGAGGTCTTCAGCACTGGACTGCATGTCGCTCAACTGCTGGCCGACTTCGCGCTGGTATTCCTGCTGACGTTGGGCCATGCGCAGTTTCAGCTCCAGGACCTGGCGGCGGCTGCGGCCGATATTGCCCAGGTCTTCGGAAATCGCGCCGTTGATCTGCGCGTACAGGCGTTCGCTGTCGAGCAGGCGGTTGCGCGGGATATAGCCGTCACGGGCCAGTTCGCGCAGGCCCTGCAATTGCTCGGCAAGCGCGGCGCGCTGTTCCTGCTTGTGGCTCATCGAGCCCTGCACGCCAGCCAGCATGGCCTCGGCGCCGGCGATGTTTTCGCGCAGGCCGGCCAGTTCCATGTCCAGCGACTGGCGGCGGCTGCTGCGCAACTGGCGTTGCAGTTCCAGGGCGGTGGCGACCCAGGGCTCGCTGACCAGTGCCTGCAACTCGGCCGGGAAAGTGATGCTTTCCAAGCCGTCACGCTCAGCTTGCAGGCGCGCCTCGCTGGCCCGGGCGTTGACGTATTGCACCCGCAACGAATCATGCTGGGCCTGGGCCTGGGTGGCGTCCATCTGCACCAGCACCTGGCCGGCGCTGACGCTGTCGCCATCGTGCACCAGCAGGCGTTCGATAGTTCCGCCGGTGGGATGCTGCACCGCCTGGCGGCTGCCGGCGACCACCACGTTGCCCGACACCGGCACGCCTTTGTCCAGCGGCGCCAGGGCTGCCCAGAGGATGAAACCGCCAAAGCCGCCGATCACCAGCCAGCGGCCCAGGCGGCTGTGACGGCGGGCATCGAGGCTCAGCAGGTTGTCGGGAATGGCTTGAGCGTGAAGCGACTGAGGGGCGGTCATGATCAGGATCTCGGGGTGCCATAGCTCATGCTGACGCTGGCCGCGCTGCGCAGCGCCGGAGTCGGAGCAGGCGTGGGAATGCCGGCTGGCTTGTGGCTGCGCTGCAAATCCTGCAGCACCCGCGCGGTCGGGCCGAAGGCCTGCATCTGGCCGTTCTGCAGCACCAGCAGCTTGTCTACTGCGGCCAGCAGGCTGGATTTGTGGGTAATCAGGATCAGCGTGCGCTGTTGCGCCTTGACCTGGCGGATCGCCTCGAGCAAGGCGCGTTCGCCGAAGTCATCGAGGTTGGAGTTGGGTTCATCGAGCACGATCAGTGCGGGTAGGCCGTATAGCGCCCGGGCCAGGCCGATGCGCTGGCGCTGGCCACCGGAGAGCCCCGCCCCGCCTTCACCAAGCTGGGTGTCATAGCCATTGGGCAGTTTCAGGATCAGCTCGTGGACACCGGCCAGTTGCGCAGCAGCCACCACCTGGTGCGAATCGACTTCACCCAAGCGGGCGATGTTCTCGGCAATGCTGCCGGCGAACAACTGCACGTCCTGGGGCAGGTAACCGATGTGCGCGCCGAGCAGGCCCTTGTCCCATTGCTGTAGCTCGGCGCCATCCAGACGCACCTTGCCGGCAGCCGGAATCGCCGCGCCAACCAGCAAGCGCGCCAGGGTCGACTTGCCCGAGCCCGACGCACCAATGATGCCCAGGCTGTCGCCGGCCGCCAGTTCGAAGCCGAGGTTGGCCAGGCACGGCTTGCGCGTGCCCGGCTGCAGGGCGCTGAGTTGCTCCACCAGCAAGCGCCCGCTGGGTGCCGGCAACGGCATGCCGAGTGCACGCGGCGGTTGCTCGCTGAGCAAGCTGTGCAAGCGCTCATAGGCCTGGCGGGCCGAACCCCACTGGCGCCACACGGCAATCAATTGGTCGATTGGCGCCAGCACCCGGGCCATAAGGATGGAGCCTGCGATCATCATCCCCGGGGTAATCAGTTGCTCGATCGCCAGCCACGCGCCCAGGCCCAGCACCAGCGATTGCAGGGTCAGGCGCAGGCTCTTGGACACCGCAGTCACTGCCGCCGTGCGCTCGCTGCCCAGGTTCTGGCGCAGGAGAAAACCATGGTGCAAGCTGGCCCAGCGCTGGCCCACCGCCGCCAGCATGCCCATGGCTTCCATCACTTCGGCATTGCGCAGGTTGGCGCCAGCCTGTTGCCCGGCCTGCTGCGCCAACTGCCCGGCTTCGGCGAACGGCGCCTGGGTCAGGCGCTCGTTGACCCAGGCGAGAATCGTCAACAGCACCGCGCCCACCAGCGCCATCAAGCCCAGCCATGGGCTGAACAGAAACATCACCAACAGGTACACCGGGAACCACGGCGCATCGAAAAAGGCGAACAGCGCCTGGCCGGTGGCGAACTGGCGCAAGGTGGTCAGGTCGCTCAGCACCTGGTTCGCTGCACCCTTGTGGCCGGCCAGACTGGCTTGGTAAGCGGCCTCGAACACCCGCGGGTTCAAGCGCATGTCCATTTGCGTGCCAAGGCGGATCACCACCAGGCTGCGTACCCATTCCAGCAGGCCCATGAAGGCGAACAAGCCCAGCACCATCAGGCTGAGCATCAGCAGGGTCATCTCGTTGCCCGAGGACAGCACCCGGTCGTAGACCTGCAGCATGTACAGCGCCGGCGCCAGCATCAGCAAGTTGATCACCGCAGTGAACAGGCCGATGTTGGCAAAGCCGGCGCGGCAGGCCTTGAGCGCCTGCAACACTTCGTTGGCAGGGCGGGAGCGGGTGGCTTTCATGAACGTCCTCGACAGGGCAAGCCTGCGGGCGATTGACCTCGCCGGCGCAGGCTCGCAGAATTCGCACCACCGCCACCTGGGCCCGGCAAAGACGCAGGCGGCGGGGTAAGCAAGCAGCGAATGGAGGAGTGATCTTCCATTCGCTTTTTTTTACCTGGGGTCAGGCGGCCAGGGCGAAGTCGTCAGCCAGGGCCTGGACACCCACGACATCGGCCGAGGCCACGCTCAGCGGGCCGGCAGCCAATGCAGCACTGACCACGTCGAAGCTGTCGTCGGTAGACACGCCGTAACCGGCCAGCAGGTTGTCCAGCACGCCTTCCAGGGCCGAGGTGTTGCCCTGCATCAGGCCGTAGATCACGCTCTGTACTTCGTTGCCGGCACGACCGGCGCCCAGCGCGGCGTCCAGGTCCAGGCCGTTGAAGCTGACCACGTAGTTGCTCAGGGTGAAGTCGCTACCGCTACCGCCGCCCAGCACCTGGCCCAGGGAAACGTTGTCCAGTTCGCCCCACAGGTAGTGGTTGAGGTTGTCACCGGCTGGCAGGCCGCGGTCGAACACATAGTGCAGACCATTGGCAGTGTTGCTGTCGGCGATGAATGCGTAGTCGGAGCCCTGGCTACCATGGGTAGCGTACTGGTCGCCGCTCAGGCTGCCGTTGCTGAAGCCGCCGGTATTGCTTTGTCCATGACCTGCAGTGACGAAGCCCGAAGTCCAGAACGCCAGGTAGTCATCGATCGACGAGCTGGAGAAGGCGGCATCGTAAGTAACGGAAAGAGTCATAACGGTTCCTCGTTGCATTGCATGATTGCGAAGGCGTATTCCCTGCCTTCGTGTCGCCCGACATGGGCAAACCCGGTGTGGATCAGAATTTGTATTCGAGCATCCCGCTCAAGGTCCGGCCGCGGGCCAGCGACAGGTTGTCGGTGTCGCCCATGGCCACGAAATAGGCTTCGTCGGTGGCGTTCTCCAGCGACAGCGCGAGGTTCAGGCTCGGCGTCATCCAGTAGCTGGCGTACAGGTCGTAGACCTTGTATTTGGGCCACTGCGCCTGGTCGATCAGGCGGTAGCCGTGGTCGTTGAGGTTCTCACCATTGCCCTTGCTGTAACGCAGGCGGGCGCCGACATCGAGGGTGCGGTCCAGAAAGCGCATGCCGACCGTCAGCGAGCCGCGATCTGCCGGCATGTAGCTGGCGTTGCCCATGATGTGACCGCAGCTGACTGTCTGATCGAGGTCGGCAGCGTCCTCGGCCCGCGAAACGCGCACTGGCAACATGATCACGCGGCTGCCGACCCGCACCGGGCGCAGCACCGTCCCGGCGCTGACCAGGCGCTGCCCTCCCCCCATGTACAACTGCTTGGAGCAGAAATCGTTGCTGCCAATCATGTGGGTATAACTGAGCTGGCTGTAGTAACGCCCGGCGTCGTAGTCGAGGCTGTATTCGACCCCGCGAAAACGCGTCTGCTCCAGGTTGTTCTGATACGCCGAGCGCCCGAGTGAAGTCCCCAGTGCAGAGGCGCCGGGCACATCGGCGTTGACATCCATGAACGAGAAATTGTCGATGCGGGTGTCGAAATAGGCGACCTTGGCGCCAAAGCGATCACCTTCCTGCAGCAACGATTCCTTGAACAGGTTCACCCCCAGCTCCCAGTTGTGCGACTCCTCGGCCTTGAGAAAGGGGTTGGGATAGAGCATCTCGCTACCGCCGCCATGGGGACGGCCGCTCATGAATACTTCAGTCACTGACGGCGGACGCCAGCCACGTCCCCAGCGGGTGTAGACCTGCATCCAGTCGACACCGGGCTTCAGCGCAATGCCGAAGGTGGGCGAGAAACGGCCCTGCTCGTGTTCTTCGTCAAAGATCAGGTGAGTCTGCACGCGTTGAAGGTTTTCACCCGTGACACCCCTTGGGTACATCCAGGTGGTGATGCCGGTTTCGCCGGTGAGGCGGTAACGGTCGTAGCGCAATCCGGCATCGACCGTCAGCCAGTCGCCATGCTCGTACTGCACATCGCCGAACAGGCTGGCCATGATGCGCTTGCCTTCAGGCGTGGCCCCCTGAACGTAAGGCAAAGCCTGTTCGTTGAGTGCCGGGACCCGATCGGTTTTCGGTTTGAAGCGATCCTGGAAGAATTCGGTGCCGTAGTTAAAGGTGAGCTTGTCGGCGTCCCCCAAATAGAAGCGCGAAGTATTTTCCAGTTGCAGGCCCCAGGTATCGGTCTGAAAACGATCGTCATACGCCTCGACGCGGTTGTTGCTGCTGGCCGAGGCGTCATTACCGGCGTTCCAGCGATCCTGGCGGGTCGAAACGAAATACAGCTTGGCCTTCAGATCGACCAGGTCGTTGTCCGGGCTGTAGCTGTAGTTGAGCGAGGCGTTGCGGGCGTTGAAATCACTGCTGCCGGTGCGCTTGTAATAGAACTGCCGAGTCTGATTGTCGTAATAGGTCCAGGCATCTTTGCTGTCCGTGTCGGTTTCCATGTAGTTGAGCTGCAGGCGCTGGTCGTTGGGCAGGTTCAGGCCCAGCTTGAGCAGTTGCGAGCGCGTGACGCTACCGGTCTCGCCGACCTCGGAGTGCAGCCAGTCCTTCCAGGCTTCGGGGTAGCTGGTCTTGCCGCGGATCTGGGTGCCGAGGTTGTCAGCGTTGTTGGTGCCGGCGCGGTAATCACCGAAGTGCCGCTCACTGACGCCCAGCAGTACATCGCCTAGCTCATTGCCGAAGGCAAACAATGCGCTGCCATTGAAGTTTGTGCCATTGCCCAGCTCACCGATGCCGTTGCCGGCGCGCAGGCGGCCACCGTACTCCTTGTCGGGGCCGAGAAAATCACGGGCCTGGACCGTGTTGAAGCTGGCAATACCGCCAATAACACCAGCACCGCCCATGCCCGCCTGGGTACCTTTTTCGATCTCGATGGAGCTGATGAACTCCGGGTCGATGAACATCACCCCGTTGCGCTGCTGATGGCCGTTGACGTTGAAGTTCTGGCGCATGCCGTCGATGTTCATGTTGACCCGGCCATAGTCCTGCACGCCGCGAATGTTCACCGACAGCCCCGGATCGCGCTGGTTGACCGCGGTGTAGACGCCGGCGGTTTCTTCGAGCATGTCAGCGGCGTGGCGCGGTGGGCGCTTGTCGATCTGCTCGCGGGTGATGACGCTGACCGAACGCGGCGTCTGGTAGACCCAGTCGGCATCGCTGTTGGAGTCGACATGGGTGGTACCCAGCTCGAGGGTCTGGCCATCATCACTGACCCGCTCCAGGCCGACCCGGTCAGTGCCGCTGAAGCGATAGCGCACGGGCGAACCGCGCAACAACAGGCCAAGCCCTTGCTGAGCCGAGTGCTCGCCGCGCAAACCCTCACTGCGCAGGCCAGCCAGTTTGCGGCTGTCGAAAAACACCTGGACCCCAGCCTGTTCGGCGAAGGCCAGCACGGCGCTGTCCAGCGCCTGGGCGGGAATGTCAAAGCGGATCAGGGCAGTAGTTTGGCTCGGGTGAGCGGGCTCGGCGGCCTGCACGCTACCGATCCCCATCGGCAAGGTCCAGGCCGCCAGCATCAGGCTGCTGGCAAGGGCTACCCGACCGAACGGCCGGGTGCGTCGTTGTTGTTGATTGCTCACGTCTGTTGCTCGCTGTGTTGGCGTTTTCTAGTAATGAAAATCAATCTCAACAAACAGACGTGCAACGCGGGAAAAGTCAGTAACGAAAATTCAAAAGAATTTCAGGGTGCTTGTTTCAGACGCCGCAGGTGAGCGCCGACAGCCCTTGTTGGCGGGCCTTGTCGCTGGTTTCGATGATCGATGCGGTGACCGCGACCTCATCACCACTGGCCGACATGTCACCGTCTTCGGCCACGCGGTAGCCCAGTTGGCGAAACAGCGAACGCACCTGCTCGGGCGGCGCATCGAAGTAGATCCCGTGCCATTCATAGCCGATGAACACCGCTGTGACCTTGATGCCGTGGAAGGGCAGATCGACCGGGTAGCTCACCTCCTCTTCCTGCGCCTGGGCAGGCAACGCCTGACGTTTGGCGATGGCCTTGTCGTAGTACGGCTCAAGCTTTGCGCCGAACTCGCACGTAGCGGGATCGAATTGCACCAGGTCGTCGGCCGCCAGCACGTGAGTGCTGGACACTCCGAGCAGCAAGGCGCCACAGATGGATGAAGCAACACACGCGAGAAAACCACTGGCCATATCCCTGCCTTGAGATCGTTGTCAAAACGCCAGTTTCGTAGAAAACAGCGCGACCGACAATCGCCGGCGCAGCGATCAATAGATCAGCGTCAGCCCGGGCAGGTCGAGGCGGCTGGCCTTGAGCTCTTCAGTCAGCATGGCCAGCGCGGCATCGAGGTTATCCAGGCGAAACATGCCGCTGACCTCACGCCGGGCCAGGGCCTTGTCAGTGATCAGCACATGGCCGTCACGGTAGCGATTGAGCTGTGCGGCCACCTCGGCCAGCGGTTCGCGCTCGAACACCAGCACGCCGCGCTGCCAGGCGCTGGCGCGACGCACGTCCTGCTCAGGCCATGGGCGAATGCCATGGGCGGCGTCGTAGCGCAGGCTTTGGCCTTCCTTGAGCACCTGCTCGGAACTGCCCGCGTGCGGGCTGGCCTGCAAGGTCACGGCAACACTGTGTTCGAGCATGCCGACCCAGGTGCCGCCGTCAGGCTCGGGGCCCACCACGAAACGCGTGCCCAGGGCGCGACTGCTGCCCCCTGCCCGCTCGACCACAAAGGGCCGTTGTTCAGCGCCAGAAACCGCTGCAACGGTGAACACTGCTTCACCGGCCAACAGGCGCACGCGGCGCTCGCTGTCGTTATAAGCCAGCTCGATGCCACTCTGGCTGTCGAGGTCGACCTGGCTGCCATCGGGCAGCGTCACCTGGCGAACTTCACCCTTGGCCGTGGCGTAATCGGCACGCAATGCCAGCGCCAGGCTCGGCGCCTGCTCCACGCCCACTACCGCCAGCACCAGTAACGCCGCCGTACTCAGCGCCCAGCGCAGGCGTGAACGGCGCCGACGCCCGGCCAGTGGCCGAGCCAGCGCCGGGGCTGCCATTGGCGCGGACTGGTGCATGCGCCCAAGACGGCCGAGATCAGCCCAGGTCGCCTGGGCAAAATCCAGCGCCTGGGCATGGCGCGGATCACAGGCCAGCCAGCGCGCCAGCGCCTGCGTCTGTTCGGGGTTCAACGGGCCGGCGCAGCGCAGCACCGCCCACTCGGCGGCCTGCTCGCGAATGGCTTGCTCTGGCGAGTTCTGGCTGGTCACACGGTTCTCTCGAATTCTGGTTATGTGAGTGCTGACGTCTGAAGGCGCATTTCCCAGTAAACCGTTCGTCATCCTGGTTCCTGCAGACACTGCATCACATAGGCCAGGGCCTTGGCCAGATGCTTCTGTACCGAGCTGTCGGAAATATCCAGCGCCCGCGCCACCTCGGCGTGGGTCATGCCCTCAAGGCGGTTCAGACGAAACACTTCCTGGGTGCGTGGCGGCAAGTCGGCCAGGGCCCGGCGCAGGCGGCGCATGTGCTGCTCGGTGGCGGCGTTTTCGTCCAGGCCCGGGCTGTCCTCGACGATGGTTTCCAGTGCTTCGTGGGGCACCGAATCGGTCTTTCGCCGTTGCTGCTGGCGAACATGATCGATCATCAGGTTGTGCGCGGTGCGATACAGGTAGGCCGGGGTGTTGTCGATTCGTTCGCGGCCCTGTTGCTCGGCCAGGCGCAGGAAACTTTCCTGCACCAGGTCGGCAGCCAGCTGCGGGTCACGCACCTTGCGCGTCAGCAACCCCTGCAAGGTTTTCGCGTGCTTGAGGAACAGCCGCTTCAAGTCGGACTCCGCCACGCGAACTCCCTGTGGATGGCCGGAAAGAAGGCGGTATGCTACTCGTTAGTGAGAATCAGTTGCAACTTCACCCCGGCACGCCTTGCACGTGCCGGGATGCGAAGATCACTCGAACAGCGCGTCCAGCGCCTGTTCAAGGCGGGTCACGGCAATCACCTGCAGCCCAGGCGGCGCTTCCTTCGGGGCGTTGCCCTTGGGCACGATGGCGCGCTTGAAGCCATGCTTGGCCGCTTCCTTCAAACGCTCCTGGCCGCTCGGCACCGGGCGCACTTCGCCAGACAAGCCAACCTCGCCAAACACCAGCAGGCCGTTGTCCAGCGGGCGGTTGCGCAGGCTGGACATGATCGCCGCCATCAGCGCCAGGTCGGAGGCCGTCTCCAGCACCTTGACGCCGCCGACCACGTTGAGGAACACGTCCTGGTCATGGGTAGGGATGCCGCCATGGCGATGCAGCACCGCCAGCAGCATGGCCAGGCGGTTCTGGTCCAGGCCCAGGGTGACCCGCCGCGGGTTGGACAGGTGGCTGTCGTCGACCAGGGCCTGGACCTCCACCAGCATCGGCCGGGTACCCTCCCAGGTGGCCATGACCACGCTGCCCGGTACTTCTTCCTGGGCACGCGTAAGAAAGATCGCCGAGGGGTTGGAGACTTCCTTCAGGCCACGGTCGGTCATGCCGAACACGCCCAGCTCGTTGACCGCGCCAAAACGGTTTTTCACCGCGCGCAGCAAACGCAAGCGGCCGTCGGATTCGCCCTCGAAATACAGCACGGTATCGACCATGTGCTCGAGCACCCGTGGCCCGGCCAGCGCGCCTTCCTTGGTCACGTGACCGACGAGGAAGATCGCCGTGCCGCTCTGCTTGGCATAACGCACCAGCAAGGCTGCGCTTTCGCGCACCTGGGAAACACCGCCAGGCGCCGACTGCAACTGCTCGGTGAAGATGGTCTGGATCGAGTCGATGACCATCACCTTGGGCTTCTCCAGCCGGGCGGTGGCGATGATGGTCTCGATACAGGTTTCGGTCATCACCCGCAGCTTGTCCTGGGGCAGGCCCAGGCGCCGGGCGCGCATCGCCACCTGCTGCTGGGACTCTTCGCCGGTGACGTACAGCGCCGGCATGCGCGTAGCGATGTTGCACAGGGTCTGCAGGAGGATGGTCGACTTGCCGATGCCCGGATCACCACCGATCAGCACCACCGAACCGTCGACCAGGCCGCCGCCGAGTACCCGGTCGAGTTCGGCACTGGCGGTAGTGAAGCGCGGGATTTCCTCGACACTGACTTCGGCCAGGGTCTTGATCTGCGCCTGCTGCCCGGCCCAGCCGGTGCGCCCGCTCGGTGCGGCGGCCGCGCCACTCTCGAGCACGGTCTCGACCAGGGTGTTCCAGGCACCGCATTCAGCGCATTGCCCGGCCCATTTCGGAAAGGTCGCGCCGCACTCGGTGCAGCCGTACATGCGCTTGGCCTTGGCCATGGGGACGGTCCTCTGGAAAAAGGCACCATCATAGCCGACCTCGGACGCCCCGGCGGGCAGAGAAAACGACAAAACTATTCGGTATAACCGCAGTCTGTTGCTGCAGCGCGGAGCATGAAGCGCATAGCTGAATTACACTGCGTTTACCCAACTCATCTGTTACAAGGAATAAACCATGGGCGTGCTCAATGAATTCAAGGCCTTCGCGGTCAAAGGGAATGTCGTCGATATGGCCGTCGGTATCATTATCGGCGCCGCCTTTGGCAAAATCGTTTCATCTTTTGTAGGTGACGTGATCATGCCACCGATCGGTTTGCTGATCGGCGGCGTCGATTTCAGCGACCTCGCGGTCACCCTCAAGGCCGCCGAAGGCGACATACCGGCGGTGGTGATGGCCTATGGCAAATTCATCCAGACCATCCTCGACTTCATCATCGTCGCCTTCGCGATTTTCATGGGCGTCAAGGTCATCAACCGCCTGAAACGCGAAGAAGCCGCCGCGCCGACCCTGCCGCCGGTGCCGACCAAAGAAGAAGAGCTGCTCACCGAAATTCGCGACCTGCTCAAGTCGCAGAATCGGCAACCCTGAACCCAGGGCTAAAAAAACGGCGTCTGCGGGCGCCGTTTTTGTTGGCGCTTACCAGTAGGTCTCGACCGCGACCTGACCGGGGCGGCGGCTGAGGCTGAGGTTCATGTCGCGCTGCTTGAGCACTTTGCGGGTGTCGTCGATCATCTGCGGGTTGCCACAGAGCATTACCCGCGAATGTTCCGGAGTCAGCGCCAGGCCCGCCGCGCGTTCAAGCTCGCCGTTCTCGATCAGGGTGGTAATGCGCTGGTTCAGCGCTCCCGGATGCTGCTCGCGGGTGACGATCGGGATGAACTGCAGCTTGCCGGCGTACTCGGCCAGGTAGTCGCGCTGCTCCAGGCCGGCGATCAAATCCAGGTAGGCCAGCTCGCGGGCCTCACGCACCGAATAAACCAGTTTGATCGACTCGAATCGCTCCCACACTTCGAAGTCCTGGAGGATCGACAGGAATGGCGCGATACCGGTGCCGGTCGCCAGCAGCCAGAGGTCGCGGCCATCAACGAAGCGGTCGAGGGTCAGGTAACCGAAGGCCTGGCGATCGATCAACAGGCTGTCGCCGGCGCCCAGGCGGCTCAGCTCACTGGTGAATTCGCCGCCCGGCACTACGATGGAAAAGAAATCCAGATGCTCGTCGAACGGTGAGGACACCATCGAATAGGCGCGCCAGACCACACTACCGTCTGCCTTGGTCACCCCAAGACGGGCGAACTGCCCGGCACGAAAACGAAAGCCCTGGTCGCGGCTGGTTCGCAGGCTGAACAGGCTGGGGGTCAGCGGCTGGACGTCGAGCAGCGTCTGGCGGGTGAACTTTTCAGCACTGGCAGTCATGGCTTGCTCCAAAAAACAGATGCCCCAGTGTCGCGCAAACGCCGAGGGATAAACACCGTTGGTTTGTAGTGGCATCAACCGCGGGCGCGGTACCAGCCGCACAAGCGACGCCGAAGGGAGAAAAACCCCTTGTCACAACACTTCAACAGCGACAGGAGAAAATCACTGCACGATGCCGGTAATAGCCCAATGATTTCGAACTGATATCAAGAAGATCGCTAAAGAACAGGCCTGCCAAAATGTTCACATTTCTATAGCCAAAAAACCCAACAAAACCGTGGGACATTTCCTACACTACTTTGCACCCTGCCAGATCTTGGATCCACCCCCTTGAGATCTCCCCCATGCCGCACTGGAAAGAACAGCAACTCGAGCAGTTGCTAGCCGAAACAGATGAACAACGGATGTTTGACCTGGCGGTTTCCCTGGCCCAGCAACTGGACATGGAGTACCTGTGTTTCGGCATGCGCGTGCAGATAGCCACTTTCGCGCCGCAAATGCGATTCTTCAACAACTATCCCGACGCCTGGAACGAACGCTACCAACGTTGCAACTACGTGGACATCGATCCCACCGTCGCCCATTGCCACCACTCCCTGATGCCATTGCTGTAGTGCGATGATGTGTTCCGAGAGACACCGGAATTTCGCGAAGAGGCAAAATCCTTCGGCTTGCGCCACGGCTGGAGCCAGTCGGCCCACGACATGCGTCACAACGAAAGCATCCTCAGCATCGCCCGCAGCCAGGGCGCAATCAATCTAGACGAACTCTATGACAAGGCCGGCCAGACCATCTGGCTGTGCAACCTGCTGCACACGCTGATGATTGACCGCCAACCCGGGCAAGCAACCCCGGCGTACAACCTTTCGGAGCGGGAAACCGAAGTGCTCAAATGGTCGGCCGCCGGCAAGACCGCCGCCGACATCGCCTGCATCCTCTCGCTGTCACAGAGCACGGTGAACTTTCACATCCGCAGCATCATCACCAAAACCAACGCCAGCAACAAAGCCGGCGCAATCGCCATTGCGGCGATGCGTGGCCTGATCTGAGCCAACGCCCCCGTACCTTCGCAAAGCACGGTAGAATCACGGCCCTGTAGAGCGCGCCGCGCGCACGCACATCAATGCCCCAGAGCCTTACACCATGCCCCTGCTGACCAGCCCCTTCGCCGAACTCGACCTGCTTCGCCAGCCCGAACAAGCCAACGATCCCCTGCAAGCCTTCGATGCTGCCGACGAGTATCTGCTGGAGCACCTGGCCGCGCAGGCACCTGCCGCCGATACCCGGGTACTGGTGCTCAACGACAGTTTCGGCGCCCTGGCCATCAGCCTGGCGCCGCATGTCTCGGTGCTCAGCAGCGGCGATTCGCACCTGGCGCACCTGGCCCTGGAAAAGAACCTGGTGCGCAATGGCCTGGCCTTCGACGCGGTGCCGTTCGTGGCGGCCAGTAGCACCTGGCAAGGCCCGTTCGACCGGGTACTGGTACGCGTGCCAAAGACTCTTGCCCTGCTCGAAGAGCAACTGATTCGCCTGCAAGGCCAACTGGCGCCCGGTGCCCAGGTTGTTGCCGGGGCCATGATCAAGCACCTGCCACGGGCTGCTGGCGATTTGCTGGAGAAATACATCGGCCCGGTGCAGGCATCGCTGGCGCAGAAAAAGGCCCGGCTGCTGATTGCCACCTTCGAGCCGAAGCCGGCGTTCGTTTCGCCCTACCCGACCCGCTACCAACTCGACGCGCCCCCCCTGGTGCTGCTCAACCACGCCAACGTGTTCTGCCGCGAAGGCCTGGACATCGGCACCCGGGCGTTCCTGCCGCACCTGCCCAAGGACCTCGGCGATGCACGTGTCGCGGACCTCGGTTGCGGCAATGGCGTGCTGGCCATCGCCAGCGCGCTGGCCAACCCGCAGGCGCAGTACACCCTGGTCGACGAGTCATACATGGCCGTGCAGTCGGCACTGGAAAACTGGCAGGCGGCGTTGGGCCCGCGTGAAGTCACGGTGCGCGCCGACGACGGCCTGGCCGGGCAGCCAGCGCAGTCGCTGGATGTGGTGCTGTGCAATCCGCCGTTCCATCAACAGCAGGTAGTCGGTGACTTCCTCGCCTGGCAGATGTTCCAGCAAGCGCGCGAGGCGCTGGTGGTCGGTGGTGCGCTGTATATCGTCGGCAATCGTCACCTGGGTTATCACAGCAAGCTGGCGCGCTTGTTCCGTGGGGTCGAGCAGGTGGCGGCGACGCCCAAGTTCGTGGTGCTCAAGGCGCGTAAATAGGCCAGTACCGCGTCGCCTGAATCACGCGTCAAGCCGCCCCCACAGGGCAAAAAAAACCCTCCGCAGCTGATGCTGCGAAGGGCTGTAAATCCGCCGCAAGGCGGGATGGGAAATATCGTACTAGTGCGTGCTCAGTCCGGCCGCACTCATGAACAGGCGCATCAGCCAGGCGACCAGGGCCAGGCTCACCACGCTGCCGACCCAGATCGCTACCAACCAGCCCAGGCGCTGCCAGAGCGGTTTCTTCTCTTCGTCCATCGTGCCTTTGCCAGTCATTGCCATGCTCCCCTAGTGGTAGCCATCTTCGTGGGTCACCTTGCCGCGGAACACGTAATAGCTCCAGAAGGTGTAACCGAGGATGAACGGGATGATGAACAAGGTCCCGACCAGCATGAAGCCCTGGCTTTGCGGCGGCGCGGCAGCGTCCCAGATCGAGATCGACGGCGGAATGATGTTCGGCCACAAGCTGATGCCCAGGCCGCTGTAGCCGAGGAAGATCAGCACCAGGGTCAGCAGGAACGGGGTGTAGTGTGCGTTACGCGCCACCGCCCGGAGCAAACCGTAAAGAGTTACCAGGACCAGGATCGGTACCGGCAGGAACCAGAACAGGTTGGGCAGGCTGAACCAGCGCTCGGCAATGTCCGGGTGGGCCAGCGGCGTCCAGATACTGACGATGCCGGTCACCGCCAGCAGCACCAGGGCCAGCGGCCGCGCCAGGTCGTGCATCTGCAGTTGCAGCTTGCCTTCGGTCTTCATGATCAGCCAGGTGCAGCCGAGCAAGGCGTAAGCCACGATCAGGCCCAGGCCGCAGAACAGGCTGAACGGGGTCAGCCAGTCGAGGCTGCCGCCAGCGTAGCTGCGATCGACCACCTCAAAGCCTTCGATGAAGGCGCCCAGGGCCACGCCCTGGAAGAAGGTAGCCGCCAGCGAGCCGCCGATGAAGGCCTTGTCCCACAGGTGACGCTTGGCTGCAGTGGCCTTGAAGCGGAACTCGAAGGCCACGCCGCGAAAGATCAGCCCGATCAGCATCAGCATCAACGGCAGGTACAGCGCTGAAAGCACCACGGCGTAGGCCAGCGGGAAGGCGCCGAACAGCGCCGCGCCACCGAGCACCAGCCAGGTTTCGTTACCGTCCCAGACCGGGGCGACAGTGTTCATCATCACATCGCGGTCCTGCTCGCCCTTGACGAACGGGAAGAGGATGCCGATGCCAAGGTCAAAGCCGTCCATGACCACATACATCATGATGCCGAAGATGATGATGATGGCCCAGATAAGCGGAAGATCAACACCCATGATTCAGTTCCCCTTGTTCAGGCTGGCGTGCTCGCCATTGTCATGATCGTCATCGGCGGCAGACAGCGGCCGTGCCGGGGTGCGTTGCTGGCCGGGGCCACCCGGGTTGGTCTCGTCGCCTTCACCGGTTTTCGGCCCTTTGCGCACCAGGCGCATCATGTAGCCAAGGCCGGTACCGAACAGCGCGAAGTAGACCACCACGAACATCACCAGGGTCAGGCCGAGCTGGCCGTAGCTGTGGTTCGAGGCGCCATCGGCGGTGCGCATCAGGCCATAGACCACCCAGGGCTGGCGGCCGATCTCGGTGGTGAACCAGCCGGCGAGGATCGCGATCAGGCCGGAGGGGCCCATCCACAAGGTCAGGTACAGGAACGGCCGCGAGCTGTAGAGCCTGTCGCTCTTGCGCAGCCACAGGCTCCAGAGGCCGACGAAGATCATCAGCATGCCAAGGCCGACCATGACCCGGAACGACCAGAAGACGATGGTCGAGTTAGGCCGGTCTTCTTTCGGAAACTCCTTCATCGCCGGCACTTGCTTGTCCAGGCTGTGGGTCAGGATCAGGCTGCCCAGCGCCGGGATTTCCACCTTGAAGCGGGTGGTCTCGGCTTCCATGTCGGGGATACCGAAGAGGATCAGCGGGGTCGGTTCGCCTGGCTTGTTTTCCCAGTGGCCTTCGATAGCAGCGATTTTCACCGGCTGGTGCTTGAGGGTATTGAGGCCGTGGAAGTCGCCGATCACCGCTTGTACCGGGGCGACGATCAGGGCCATCCACATGGCCATCGAAAGCATCTTGCGAATCGCCGGGTTATCGCGGCCGCGCAGCAAGTGCCAGGCGGCCGAGGCGCCGACGAAGAACGCTGTAGCAACAAAGGCGGCAGTCGCCATGTGCGCCAGGCGGTAAGGGAACGACGGGTTGAAGATCACCGCGAACCAGTCCACCGGCACGACTACGCCGTTGACGATTTCGTAGCCCTGGGGGGTCTGCATCCAGCTGTTGGAGGCGAGGATCCAGAAGGTCGAGATCAAAGTGCCGATGGCCACCATGACCGTGGCGAAAAAGTGCAGCCCACGGCCGACGCGGTTCCAGCCAAAGAGCATGACGCCAAGGAAACCGGCTTCAAGGAAGAAGGCGGTGAGAACTTCGTAAGTGAGCAGCGGCCCGGTGACGGAGCCAGCGAAATCGGAGAACTTGCTCCAGTTGGTGCCGAACTGGTAGGCCATGACCAGACCGGAGACCACCCCCATGCCGAAGTTGACGGCAAAGATTTTCGACCAGAAATGGTAAAGGTCACGGTAGACGCTGTTGTTGCTCTTCAGCCACAGCCCTTCGAGAACAGCCAGGTAGCTCGCCAGGCCAATGGTGATGGCCGGGAACAGGATGTGAAAGGACACGGTAAACGCGAACTGAATTCGGGCGAGATCTAGAGCCTCTAATCCGAACATAGTGCTTCCTCTGTCAGGTAATCCGGCGTCAGGCGGTGGCCTTGGCGCCAACTGCCCCCACGGTAGTTGAGTGCGGCAAGTTGGAATTGTTCTGTAAACATCACATCGCAGGGAATTCGGCCGTCTGGCCATGCCGTTGCAAATGAAACAATTGATCCAGATCAACGGATGCCTGAAAGGATAGTCCTGAACGGGCTGTGCGCTTGTGTGGTTGATTGCCGCGTGACCGGTTGTCTCACCCCCTTTACCGCGCCCCAAAACAGTGCGCTTACCGCACGCAGGTGCCATTCCTCGCAACCTGCTGTTACAAAGTGGTGATAACCTGCAGCGTCGATCCCTGCGCCGAGGCTCTGTTTCGCCGATGTCAGACCCCGTTTTGCTGCTGCGTCATCACCGTCCCTTCCTGGCCTTCTGGCTGGCCCGGGTATTTACCGCCAGCGGCTTTCAGATGCTTACCGTGGCGATCGGCTGGCACCTCTACCAATTGACCGGCAATGTCCTCGACCTAGGCCTGGTGGGCCTGGTGGAATTTGCCCCGCGGGTGCTGTTCATGCTGCACACCGGACACGTCGCCGACCGCTATGACCGGCGCCGGGTCGCCGCCCTGTGCCAGAGTGCCCAGGCCATGATCGCCCTGGTGCTGGTGGTCGCCAGCAGCACCCACAGCGTCAGCCGCGAACTGATCTTCCTGCTGGCGTTCTTGCTCGGTAGCGCACGCTCCTTTGAAATGCCGGCGACCCAGGCGCTGCTGCCCAATGTGGTGCCCTCCGAGCTGTTTCCACGTGCCGTGGCTGCTTCTGCCTCGGCGATGCAGGCGGCGACCATCGTCGCGCCGGCGGTGGGCGGTTTTCTCTATGCCTTTGGCAGCGTCTGGGTGTACGGGCCGACGGTAGCGTTGTACCTGATTGCCTGCGTGTTGACCCTGGGCCTGGTGTCGCGCCAGCAACCAGGCAACCAGGGCCGCGCCAGCCTCGAATCGTTGATGGCCGGCATTCGCTTTATCCGCAGCCGCCCGGACATCCTCGGGGCGATCTCCCTGGACCTGTTCGCCGTGCTGCTGGGCGGCGCCACCGCGCTGTTGCCGGTGTTTGCCAAGGACATCCTGCTGACCGGCCCCTGGGGCCTGGGCCTGCTGCGCTCGGCGCCGGCGGTGGGCGCCCTGCTGATGTCGCTGTGGCTGGCGCGCTTTCCGGTGGAGCGCAAGGTCGGGCGGGTGATGTTTACCGCTGTCGGCGTGTTCGGGGTGGCGACCATTGCCTTTGGCCTGTCCACTTCGTTATGGTTTTCCCTCGCCGTGCTGGCGGTGCTGGGCGCCGCCGACATGATCAGCATGGTAATACGCGGTGCCTTCGTGCAGCTGGAGACACCGGATGAAATGCGCGGCCGGGTCAGCGCGGTGAACGGGCTGTTCATCGGCGCCTCGAACCAGCTCGGTGAGTTCGAGTCAGGAGTGACTGCGCACTGGTTCGGCACGGTACCGGCGGTAGTGCTGGGCGGGGTCGGCACGCTGCTGGTGACCGGGGTGTGGATCAAGCTGTTTCCGACCCTGGCTGGGCGCGATCATATGCATAAGCAGTGAGGGCCTGTGGGAGCGGGCTTGCCCCGCGATAGTCACACCCGCAGCTCAGCCGCCACCCGCTTGCGCAGCACCCTGCCCGCCAGTTGCTCGACCAACACCAAGGCAAATTCCAGCGCCGCCGCCGACCCCTGGGCGGTGATGCAATTACCGTCCACCACCACCGGCTGATCGACAAAGCTGCACCCGGACAACCCCTGGCTGACAGCCGGGTCACAGGTCATGCGTCGCTGGCGCAACACACCATAGGCCTGCAGCGCCAACGGCGCTTCGCCGATCGCGGCAAAAAACTTGCCGGCCCTGGCCTGATCCTTGACCTGCTGCGCCAGTGGTTGGTGCGCGGCCATGTGCTGTGCGCCTTTTTCGCCCCCGGGCAAGACCATCAGGTCGAACGGCTGGGCCAGCAGGTCGACCAGCATGCCGTCGGCGGTCAAGCGCGTGCCGCGGGCACAGGTGAGCATCCGCCGGCCTTCGATACTGGCCACCACCACTTCGATCTCGGCGCGGCGCAGCACGTCGATCAGGGTCACGCTCTGCAGGTCATCCGCGCCTTCGGCGACTACGATCAGGGCTCTGTGGGTCATCAACTGCTCTCCGCCGGGGTATCCCACAAGCTTAGTCGCTCACAGCAACAGGGTCAGTTGACGCTCGTGGCCCTGGCGCGCGCGGTAGCCATCGCCGCTGTCGACCCAGCCGCTGGCCAGGTACAGCGCCAGGGCGGCGTGGTTGTCCCGGTCTACAGAAAGCTGCAGGCAACACACCTCGGGCCACGCCTCGCGCACCAGGCCCGGCAACGCCTGCATGAAAAATCGCCCCAGGCCCTGGCCCTGCAAGCGCTGATCGACTTGCAAGGCATTGATCGTCGCCGCATCGGCCCGGGCCCAGGGCGCCAGGAACACCCCGCGCTGAAGCAGCAAGAAGGCCCGCGGCAGGTTGTCCAGCAGCAGCGCCACGCCACGCCGGTCGGGGCTGTCGCCACTTTGCAGGGTGTACAAGGCGCTAGCCATATCGCCGGCAAAGCGCAGTTGCTCAGGCCGCACCTGGATGTCGAGCAGTTGCTCGCGCTGGGCCGGGTTAAGGTCGCGGTAGTCGGTCAGGTGCACAGCATGGTCAACTCGGGATGGGGGGAACGGCGCAGAACCTGCAGATATCTGCAGTGTATCGCGACATTAATTACCGCTGCCCGAGCATGCTGGTATGATGCGCGGCTTTTTTCCGACCCAGGGAAAAACCACAGTCTCCCGGTACAGTCTGTGCTTTGCTAACTGGGTCGATACATTCACGGCGCCGGGAGCGCCACGGGGAGCAGGCATGCTGGAAAGGCTGTTTCAACTAAAAGCACACGACACCAATGTCCGCACCGAGATTCTCGCGGGCGTGACCACCTTCCTGGCCATGGCCTACATCCTGTTCGTCAACCCGAGCATTCTCGGCGAGACCGGCATGGACAAGGGCGCGCTGTTCGTCGCCACCTGCCTGGCAGCGGCCATCGGCTCGACCACCATGGGCCTGATCGCCAACTACCCGATCGCTCTGGCACCGGGCATGGGCCTGAACGCCTTCTTCACCTACACCGTGGTCCTGCACATGGGCCACACCTGGCAGGTGGCATTGGGCGCGGTGTTCATCTCGGCGGTGTGCTTCTTCCTGCTGTCGATCTTTCGCATCCGCGAATGGATCGTCAACAGCATCCCGTTGCCGCTGCGTTCGGCAATTGCCGCCGGTATTGGCCTGTTCCTGGCGCTGATCGCCCTGCATAACGCCGGCATCGTCGTCGATAACCAGGCCACCCTGGTGGGCCTCGGTGACCTCAAGAAACCGGCGCCGATCCTCGCCACCCTGGGCTTCTTCCTGATCGTCGCGCTGGAGGCCATGAAGGTCCGCGGCGCGGTGCTGATCGGCATCCTGGCGGTGACCGTGGCCTCGATCGCCCTGGGCGTGACTCCATTCAACGGCGTGGTGTCGATGCCGCCGTCGCTGGCGCCGACCTTCCTGCAGCTGGACATCAAGGGCGCGCTGGACGTCGGCCTGATCAGCGTGATTTTCGCCTTCCTGTTCGTCGACCTGTTCGACAACTCCGGCACCCTGATCGGCGTCGCCAAGCGCGCCGGCCTGATGCGCAAGGACGGCCACATGCCGAAAATGGGCCGGGCGCTGATCGCCGACAGCACCGCGGCGATGGCCGGTTCCCTGCTGGGTACCTCGACCACCACCAGCTACATCGAATCTGCAGCCGGCGTCAGCGCCGGTGGCCGCACCGGCCTGACCGCCATCGTGGTAGCCATTCTGTTCCTGCTGGCGCTGTTCTTCGCACCGCTGGCCGGCAGCGTGCCAGCCTTCGCCACGGCACCGGCGCTGTTGTTCGTCGCCGTGTTGATGGCTTCGGGCCTGGCTGAAATAAACTGGGACGACATTACCGAAGCCGCGCCGGTGGTGGTCACTGCCCTGGCCATGCCGCTGACCTACTCGATCGCCAACGGCATCGCCTTCGGTTTCATTGCCTGGACCGCGATCAAGCTGCTTTCCGGCCGCGCCCGTGACCTCAACGCGGCACTGGTGATCCTCTCGGTCCTGTTCGTCATCAAACTGGGCTGGTTCAACGCATGAGTGCTGTCTTCGACCCTTCGACCTACACCCAGCAGCTCGACGCCAAGGTCGCGCGCCTGCGCGAGCTGCTGGCGCCGTTCGCGGCGCCCGAGCCTGCGGTATTCGACTCGCCGCGCGAGCACTATCGCCTGCGCGCCGAGTTCCGCCTGTGGCGCGAAAACGAGCAGCGCTTCTACGCGATGTTCGCCCCGGGCGAGAAACACACGCCGATCCTGATTGAAGACTTCCCGATTGCCAGTCTGCAGATCAACGACCTGATGCCACGGCTCAAGGCCGCCTGGCAAGCCAGCTCGGCGTTGAGCTTCAAGCTGTTCCAGGTGGAGTTCCTCACCACCCTGGCAGGCGATGCAATGATCACCCTGTGCTATCACCGTCCGCTGGACGAGCACTGGGAGCGCGCCGCGCAGCAACTGGCCAGCGACCTGGGCGTGAGCATCATCGGCCGCTCCAAGGGCAAGCGCGTGGTGATCGGCCGCGATTACGCAGTTGAAGAGCTGCAGATTGCCGGGCGCACCTTCCGCTACCGCCAGCCCGAAGGCGCCTTCACCCAGCCTAACGGCGCGGTCAACCAGAAGATGCTCAACTGGGCCTATGAAGCCCTGGGCGAGCGCCAGGACGATCTGCTCGAGCTGTACTGCGGCAACGGCAACTTCACCCTGCCGCTGGCCACCCGGGTGCGCAAGGTACTGGCCACCGAGATCAGCAAGACCTCGGTCAATGCCGCCCTGCACAACCTCGACGACAACGCTGTGGATAACGTGCGCCTGGTGCGTCTGTCGGCTGAAGAGCTGACCGAAGCGCTGAACGAAGTGCGTCCGTTCCGCCGCCTCGAAGGCATTGACCTTAAGAGCTACCAGTTCGCCAGTGTGTTCGTCGACCCGCCGCGCGCCGGCATGGACCCGGATACCTGCGAGCTGACCCGGCGCTTCGACAACATCCTGTACATCTCCTGCAACCCGCAAACCCTGGCGGCCAACATCGCCCAGTTGCACGACACCCATCGCATCGAGCGCTGTGCGTTGTTTGACCAGTTTCCGTATACCCATCACATGGAGAGCGGGGTGTTGCTGGTTCGCCGTTGAAGCTACCGCGGGTCAAGCCCGCTCCTGCAGGAGCGGGCCCTTCAGCCGAGCCCCGAACACATCAACAACGGCACCAGCTGATCCTCATCGGTCAACGCCCCATGGTGCCCGCGCCATTGGCTGGCGTGCTTTTCCACCTCGCTGCGAATGATCCCGCCCGCCCCGCGCGGGACCACGATCAGATCGCCAATCCGCGCCTCCGCCTGGCTTAGCAGTACATCGCCGAACAGCCCCTTGGCAATCGCCTGGGCCTTGCTCAACACGTGATAGCCCTCCCCCAGGCGATTCTGCCAGCGCTCGTGCACGCGGTCCTGATGGTGCGCGTGGGTGTACAGGTAGCGCGCACGAATATCCCCGGCCATCGCCCGCACGCCCTCCTGCAGCGCCGGGTCCAGATCAAAGTCGCGCACCTGTTCGCTGTCCAGCGCCAGCATGCCGTGGTCGGCAATCACCATCAGCCGCGCCTGCTCAGGCAAGGATTGGGCGATGGCCCGGGCCAGCTGGTCGGCAATCTGCAACTGCTTGAGCCAGCCCTCGGAGCCTGGGCCGAACAGGTGCCCGGCAAAATCCAGGTCGCCGAAATAGGCGAAGCAGAACGCCGGCCCCGGCACGGCCAGGGCGGCATTGACCAGTTCCGGATAGGCATCATAGGCCGGCGCAGGGAGGATCTTGCCGGCCCTGTAAATCGCCCGGGTGAAGTCGGAACTGGCATAGCGCCCGAGCATCACCGTGCTGATGGCGATGTCCTGGGCCGCGGCCTGGCCCCAGGCATCGGCGGGCACGATAAAAGTCTCCGGCGGCGGCGCGCCACTGGCCTGCGCCTCGACCTGCAAGGGCGAGGTGGTCCAGGTCAGTGGCGACAGTTCAGTGTGCTCATCCAGGGCAAAGCCGCAGCCGACGATACCGTGGGCGCCGCTGCCCAGCCCGCAAGCCACCGAGGCCAGGCTGGTCGCCGTGGTGGCTGGAAAGCCTACCTTGAAGTGGCTGTCCGGCTGCATCAGCGAGGCAAGAAACGGCGCATGCCGGGCGTAGGCCTGCAGCAGGTTCCAGCCCAGGCCGTCGATCAGCAGCAGGCAGGTGCTGCGCGAATGGTCGAGGCGAAAGGCATTGCGAAAACCGTGGCCACCCAGGGCCGCGAAAATCGACTGGGTGAGGTTGGCCAGGCCCGGCCAGGTTTCACCCAGCGACTGCAGGTCGTTGATCGGCGTTGCCATGTTGCCCTCCGTGGTCAGGTGCAAAGCAACAGGTGTAGCACAGGCTGTGCGATCAGCGCACAGAAAACACCCCTGCGGCCTTGCGCCCGATTGACCAAATTAACCATTCGGTACATTTTTAAGCGAAGGCACTCCCGCTTCATCACCAAGAATAACAACGGAGTTTTCAACATGGCTTTGGCCTCTTCTTCCGGCATTCTTGCCGGCCTTATCGGCGCGGGCATCCAGGCTTCGCGCACCCCGGCGCTGCACGAGCACGAAGGCGCCGCGCAAGGCCTGAACTACCTGTACCGGCTGATCGACCTGGACCAGCTCAAGCTCGACAGCAGCGCCCTCGAAGAGCTGCTGACCGCGGCCGAGCACATGGGCTTCACCGGCCTGAACATCACCTTCCCGTGCAAGCAGGCGATCCTGCCGCTGCTCAACGAACTGTCACCGCAAGCGCGCGGTATCGGCGCGGTGAACACCGTGGTACTCAAGGACGGCAAGCGCATCGGCCACAACACCGACTGCCTGGGTTTTGCCGAGGGCTTTCGCCGTGGCCTGAGCGACGCGCCGCGCCGCCAGGTGGTGCAGATGGGCGCCGGTGGCGCCGGCGCTGCGGTAGCTCATGCGCTGCTGGAAGAAGCGGTCGGGCAACTGAGCGTGTTCGATGTCGAACCGGCCCGTGCCCAGGCCCTTGTGGACAACCTCAACCAGCACTTTGCCGGCAGCCGCGCCAGGGTCGGTCATGACCTGCAAAGCGCCATGGCCAGCGCCGACGGCCTGGTCAACACCACGCCCATGGGCATGGCCAAGCTGCCGGGCATGCCGGTGCCCAAGGCGCTGCTACGGGCGGATCTGTGGGTGGCGGAGATTGTTTACTTTCCGCTGCAAACCGAACTGCTGCGCGAAGCCCGGGCCCTGGGCTGCCGCACCCTGAGCGGGGCGAACATGGCGGTGTTCCAGGCGGTGAAGGCGTTTGAACTGTTCAGCGGGGTGAAGCCTGATGCGGCGCGGATGATCGAGCACTTCAACAGTCTGGGTGACTGAAAAGCATCGCGGGGCAAGCCCGCTCCTACGGTAGGAACGGGCTTGCCCCGCGAAAATACTCAGGCCTGCAAAAATCTAAGCACCGACTCGCAAATCATCTGCCGATGCCGGTCCTTGACCGCCTTGTCCTCGAAGTCCACCTGGAAGATCTCGCCAAAGGTGTGCCGGTTCGACACCCGGTAGAAGCAGAACGAGCTGATCAGCAGGTGCACATCCAGCGCCTCCAGCCCCTGGCGGAATACCCCCTCGCCAGCGCCGCGCTTGAGCACTTCATCCAGCGCCGTGAGTACGGTCTTGTTCATCGAGCGAATCGCCGCCGAGCGCTTCACGTACTCGCCGTGGTGCATGTTCTCGTTGCAGACGATGCGCACGAAATCGACGTTGCGATCATGGTGATCGAAGGTGAATTCCACCAGCCGGCGGATGCCCAGGCGCGGCTCGAGTTCGGCCAGGTGCAGGTTGCTTTCAGTGCTGCGAATATCGCCGTAGAGCTTCTCCAGCACTTCTACGTACAACTGCTCCTTGCTGTTGAAGTAGTAGTAGATCATGCGCTTGGAGGTTTGCGTGCGCTCGGCGATCGCATCGACCCGGGCGCCGGCCAGCCCCTGCTGGACGAACTCGCTGATTGCCGCCTGGAGAATATTCTCGCGGGTCTTTTCCGGATTGTTCTTGCGGCCCTTGCGCGGCGCTTGTTCGGGGGCTGCGCAGAGTGCTGGGGTAGTCGTCATACGGGACTCATGGCCATCGGTTAACCCGGCAATTATGAGCCCCGGGTGCTGAGTAAGGAAGCCTCGGCGCCTGCGCCCTACAACTTGGCCTGGGCCGGCGCGCCGGCGCGGGCCTTGGCCATGGCGGCCAGGCGCACGGCGACGTTGGCCGCGCCATAGCCGCTGTAGCCGTTACGCCGTTGCAGCACCTCGAAGAAGAAGCGCTCCTCAAACGGCTCGGTGTACACATGAAACAGCTCACCGCCCTGGGCATCGCGGTCGTAGAGCACGTTGTAGTAAGCCAGTTCGCTGAGGAACTCGTCGTCGAAATCAAAGCGTGCGGCAAGGTCGTCGTAGTAGTTGAGCGGAATGTCGAGCAAAGCCACCCCCGACTCCTTGGCCTGTTTGACCGCAGTAAAAATGTCCTCGCAGTCAAAGGCAATGTGGTGCACGCCGGAACCGCGGTAATGCGACAGGGCATGGGCAATCGCCGTATTACGGTTTTCCGAAATATTCAGCGGCAGGCGGATCGAGCTGCAACGGCTGCGCAAGGCGCGACTCTTGACCAGACCATAAGGGTCGGGCAACACCACTTCGTCGTCGGCAGTAAAGTCCAGCACGCTCTTGTAGAACAGCGCCCAGCTGTCCAAGCCGTCGGCCGGCAAGGCCAGGGCCATATGGTCGATGCGGGTCAGGCCCAGGCTGCTGCCCGCTTGCGGCTGCAGGCTGAAGTCGGTGTCATAGATAGTCCGGCCCTGGGCATCCTGGTCGACCAGGTAGATCAAGCTGCCGTCCGGCGCACGCACCGCCGCCAGCTCGCGCTCGTTGGGGCCGACCAGGCCGCGATAGGGCTGGCCATGGTAGGCCACGGCACGGGCCAGGGCCTGGGCGCTGTCCTTGACCCGGATCGCCGTGGCGCACAGCGACGGGCCATGACTCTCAAAGAAGTTATGGGCGAAGGAATAAGGCTCGGCGTTGAGGATCAGGTTGATGTCGCCCTGGCGCAGCAGGCTGACATTCTTCGAACGGTGCACGCCGGCGCGGGTAAAGCCCAGGCGCTCCAGCCAGTTGCCGAGCTTGGCCCCCAGGGCGTCGTCGACGGCGAACTCGAGAAACTCGACGCCATCGTAGGCGCTGGCACGTGGTGGGGCGAACAGCAGGTCGTCGCTGGCCGGCGCTACGCGGTCTTGCTCAAGGCGCTGGCGGGTCTTTTCTTCCAGGTACAGCAGCGAGCGCAGGCCATCGGCGGCATTGGCCCGAGGCGGTGCGGCGCGAAAGCCATCGTTGAAGATCTCCAGCGACAGCGGGCCGCTGTAACCGCTGGCCAGGATCGGCGCGAGAAAACCCGCCAGGTCAAACTCGCCCTGCCCCGGAAAGCAGCGAAAGTGCCGGCTCCACTCCAGCACGTCCATGGCCAGGAGCGGCGCGTCGGCCATCTGCACGAAAAAAATCTTGTCCCCCGGCACCTGGGCGATAGCCCGTGGGTCGCCCTTGAGCGACAAGGTGTGGAAGCTGTCGAGGATCATCCCCAGGCTTGCGTGGTCAGCCGTTTTGACGATGTCCCAGACCTGCTCCCAGGTGTTCACGTGGCGGCCCCAGGCCAGGGCTTCGTAGCCGATGCGCAGGCCACGGGCCCCAGCGCGCTCGGCCAGCAGGCGCAGGTCGTCGATCAGCACCTGGCGCTCACCCAGGGAATCGGCGGCGACATTGCTGCACACCAGCACCAGATCGGTGCCCAGTTCCTGCATCAAATCGAATTTGCGTTCCGCGCGTTCCAGGTTGCGCGCCAGGCGATCGCGGCGGCAGCCCTCGAAATCGCGAAACGGCTGGAACAGGGTAATCGCCAGGCCCAGATCGGCGCAGCGCTGGCGAATTTCGCGCGGGCTGCCGGCGTAGTACAGCAGGTCGTTCTCGAAGATCTCGACCCCATCGAAGCCCGCGGCGGCGATGGCTTCGAGTTTTTCTGGCAAAGTACCGCTCAAGGATACGGTGGCGATCGAACGCTGCATTATTCTGGCTCCGATGGGCAGGCAAAAACCGGTGGAGGAATTATTGGTGTTGAGCAAATTTTGCTCAATGCAAAAGGTACGAACTAGTTAGTTTTGTGTTCGATTATCGCCCAATATAGCGTTCAGTCAATTGACCCTTTTTTGACCACAGGCGCACCATTTCGACACCAAGGCTTGACCCATAAACATAAAAATACGGGTAACCCGCGATGATCCACTCTCAATCCACCCGCATGGCCCAGCCCCTGGGTACTACTGCGCACGCCGGCATCGGCGACAAGCTGCGTGGCGCCATGGCTGTCGGCAAGACCCGCTGGGTCATGCTCGCGCTGGTGTTCTTCGCCACCACCTTGAACTACATCGACCGCGCCGCCCTCGGGGTGATGCAGCCAATTCTGGCCAAGGAGATGAGCTGGACGGCGATGGACTACGCCAACATCAACTTCTGGTTCCAGGTCGGTTACGCCATCGGCTTCGTGCTGCAAGGCCGGCTGATCGACCGGGTCGGCGTCAAGCGCGTGTTCTTCTGCGCCGTGCTGCTCTGGAGCCTGGCTACCGGCGCCCATGGCCTGGCCACCTCGGCGGTGGGCTTCATGGTCTGCCGGTTCATTCTCGGCCTGACCGAAGCGGCCAACTACCCCGCCTGCGTCAAGACCACCCGCTTATGGTTCCCGGCCGGTGAGCGCGCCGTGGCCACCGGCATTTTCAACGCCGGCACCAACGTCGGCGCCATGTTCACGCCGATGCTGTTGCCGTTGATCCTCACCGTCTGGGGCTGGCAAGCGGCGTTCATCGGCATGGGCGCCCTGGGCCTGGTCTGGGTAGTGTTCTGGGGCCTGAAATACTTCAACCCGGAAGATCACCCGAGCGTCAGCAAAGAAGAACTGGCCTACGTGCAAAGCGAAGTGGAACCGGAACAAGCCCGCGTGCCGTTCTCACGAATCCTGCGCATGCGCGGCACCTGGGCCTTCGCCCTGGCTTACTCGATGACCGCGCCGGTGTTCTGGTTCTACCTGTACTGGCTGCCACCGTTCCTCAACCAGCAATACAGCCTGGGCATCAGCGTCACGCAGATGGGCATCCCGCTGATCGTCATCTACCTGAGCGCGGATTTCGGCAGTGTCGGCGGTGGCATTCTTTCGTCGTTCCTGATCGGCCGCGGCATGGCCCCGGTCAAGGCGCGGCTGCTGTCGATGCTGCTGTTCGCCACCACCATCATCGGCGTGATCTTCGCCGCCGGCGCCAGCAGCCTGTGGGTCGCGGTGCTGGCGATTTCCCTGGCCATCGCCGCGCACCAGGCCTGGACCGCCAACATCTGGAGCCTGGTCATGGACTACACGCCCAAGCACATGATGAGCACGGTGTTCGGTTTCGGCGGCATGTGCGCGGCCATCGGCGGCATGTTCATGACCCAGCTGGTCGGCTACATCCTGACCACCACCAACAACAATTACACCCTGCTGTTCACCATGATCCCGGCCATGTACTTCATCGCCCTGACCTGGATGTACTTCATGGCCCCGCGCAAGGTGCCGAAGGTCGAGGCCTAACGCCGCCGTTGCAACCAGGCGGCGCCCAGGCCGCTGAGGCAGATCAAGGCAATCCCCACCAGCCCGGCCATGTCCGGGCTGTGTCCGAACAACACCAGGCCGAGAACACCGGCGAACACGATCTGACAGTAACTGAACGGCGCCAGCATGGCCGGTGGCGCATGCCGGAACGCCTGGGTCAGGAACAGGTGCGCGGTCATCCCGCAGGTGCCCAGGGCCACGGCCATCAGGCCATGGATGAAGCTCGGGGTCTGCCAGAACATCGGCACCACGGCGCTCATCACCAAGGTGTTGAGCAGGCCGGTGAAGAAGTTGCTGGTGGTCGGGCTGTCGGTGCCGCTGAGCTTGCGCGTCAGCAACTGGTAGAAGCAGAAGCACAAGGCCGAGCCAAATGGCAGCAACACCGCCGGGGTAAACAAGGCCCCGCCCGGATGGATGATCACCGTCACCCCGACAAAACTCACCAGCACCGCCACCCATTGCCCTCGCGTGACCTTCTCGCCCAGCAGCGGCAGCGACAGCGCCGTGACCAGCAACGGCGCGAGGAAGTTGACCGCCGTCGCCTCGGCCAGCGGTATGTACTGCAGGGCGGTGGTGAACAACAGGCTGGTGCCCAGCAGGCACAGCGCGCGCAAGGTCTGCAGCCCCGGTCGCCGGGTGCGCAACACGCGCAGGCCCGACTGCGGCAGGAAGATCACCATCATCAGCAGGGTGTGCACCAGGTAGCGCGCCCACACCACCCAGAGAATCGGATAGAACCCCGCCAGGTACTTCGACAAGGCGTCGTGGCTGGCGAACAGAAAGGTCGCCAGCACCACCAGGGCAATGCCCTTGAGCGGTTGGCTGACAGCGTCGAGCGCAGTAGGACGGGGCATCGATAAAAGCTCGCAGGTTCAGAGTTGACGGAGCAACTGACAGGTCTTGTCCAGGGCCATCTGTGCCCGCTGCAAGGCGCTCAGGCCCTGGTCGCGAACGGGAATTTCCAGGCTCAGCGCAATGTTCTGCGGCAGGCTACGCAACAAGCCGGGCAAATCGCAATTGCCATCGCCGGGAAACCGCCGCTCGTTGCGCGCCTGACGCAAGATCTCGGCCATATCGTGCGGACGCGGCCCGGCCACGTCGCACAACTGTGCATAGCGTAGCCGCGAGGCCGGCACCTGGCGCAACTCATCCAGCGACGAGCCGGAGCGGTCAAAGTGAAAGGCATCGACCAGCACCCCGCCATTGTCGCGCCCGGCCTGCTCGACGATGCGCCAGGCCTGGGTGAGGTTCTTGGCGTCGGTCCAGGGCATGAACTCCAGGTGCGGATGCAGGCCGTAATCTGCGGCCAGGTCGCAGAGGGCCGCAAAATTGTCGCTCTGGCGTTGCTCGTCAGGATCGTTGCCGGCCACCAGCAGCTCGCTGGCGCCGAACTCGGCGCCGACGGCCAGCAGGGCTTCGAAGTCGGCCACGCAGGTCTCGGGCTTGAGCCGCAAAATCTCCACATCCAGCACCTGGATGCCGGTATCGCGCAGGCGCGCGGCGGTCTGCCGGCGCAGGCCGGCGTCGGCCACCAGCGCAAAGTGATGTTCCTCGGCCGTGGCCGGTTCCAGGCGCAGGCCGACATGGCTGTAGCCTGCGCGGGCAGCAACCTCGACCATGTCGACAGGCGACAGCTCGAGTACCGTCAGGGCGGCAAGGGACATCACGCGTTGGCTCATTGTTGTTTTCTCGGCGAATTGAATTTGGAAATATTTAGAACTTAGTTCCAATTTCAATGCAAGCGAAAAAACGGATCGCGAGTGCAGGAGCGGGCTTGACCCGTGATGCTTCTAGACAAACAACTCAGAAGCAGGACTTGCCGCCGACAACTCCGCCACCGCCGCCAGCAACACCGGCGCCAGCTCGTGCATGCGTGCCTCGCTCATCCGCGCACTGGGCCCGGCAACGCTGAGCACGCCAACCGCATGGCCATCCAGCGGGTGCCGCACCACCGCCGCCAGCGCCGACATCCCCACTGCCGAACTCTCCACCACCCAGGCATAGCCATGCTCGCGGGCAACACGCAGGCGTTCGAGCAGCTCGGCATTGGACTTCGGTGCGTTGGGGCCGAACTGCGCCGGGTCGGCGATGCCTTGGCGCTCCACCAGCAACAAGGCCTGGGCATCGCTCAGGCTCGACAGCCACGCATGCCCGGAGGCGGTGTAGAACAACGGCGCATCACGGCCCATGTCCGGGTCGTAGCGCAAGCCGGAGCGGGCGCCTTGGGCCTTGGCGATCCAGGTCTGGCGTTCGCCGTCGATCACCCCCAGGCGCACCAGCTCGCCGGTCTGCTGGGCCAGTTGATCAAGAATCGGCTGGACGATATCGGCGCCACTGCTGGCCAGATAGCGAAAACCCATGGCCACCAGGCGGGTGCTCAGGTGATAGCGGCTGCTCTCGGCGTTCTGGCGCACATAGCCCAGGCGCATCAGCTCGGCGAGCATGCGATGGGTGGCGCTCTTGGGGATGTCCAGCTCTTCGGCCAGGGTCTGCAGGGGCAGCCCGCGCGGGTCGCTGGTGAGGCGTTCGAGAAGGCTGAACGCGCGTTCGATCTGACTGCCGGCCATGGTCATGGTCCCTGAAATTTGTGCCGATTCTAAAGAGCCCCGGCGAAAGCGCAAATCACTGTCCGATCTTCGCCCACTTTGTCGTGGCACGCCTTGGCTGGGCGACAGATCAAACCATAAAATATGGAATACAGTTCCAAAATATAACAAAACTGCCTGGAGGATACTGCTCATGCCCGTCGATACCCCGCTGGTCGAATGCGATGTACTGGTCATCGGCTCCGGCGCCGCCGGGCTGGCCGCCGCCGTGACCGCCGCCTGGCATGGCCAGAAGGTCATCGTGGTCGAAAAGGACCCGGTGTTCGGCGGCGCCACGGCCTGGTCCGGTGGCTGGATGTGGGTACCGTGCAACCCGCTGGCGCAGCGCGCCGGGATCATCGAGCAGCGCTCGCAGCCGCGCACTTATCTGGAGCATGAACTGGGCGAACGTTTCGATGGGCCGATGATCGATGCGTTTCTCGACGCGGCGCCCAACATGGTGTCGTTCTTCGAGCGCCATACCGCCCTGCAATTTGCCGACGGCAATGGCATCGCCGACATTCACGGTAATACCCCTGGCGCCGGCACCGGCGGGCGTTCGGTAATTGCCGCCCCCTACGATGGCCGCCAGCTGGGCAAAAAGCTGCTCAAGCGCCTGCGCAAAACCATGCGCGAAACCTCGTTCATGGGCATGCCGATCATGGCCGGCAAGGACCTCGGCGCCTTCCTCAGCCTCACCCGTTCCTGGCGCTCGCTGCTGCATGTGAGCAAGCGTTTGAGCCGCCACCTGCTCGATCTGGCAACCCGCGGCCGGGCCCTGCAACTGGTCAACGGCGTAGCCCTGGTCGCTCGGCTGGCCAAGTCGGCTGAAGACCTTGGCGTGTTGCTCTGGGAATCGGCAGCGGCTCGGCAGTTGCTCCGCGAGCATGGCCGGGTCAGCGGTGCGCTGATTGAAACCGCGCGCGGGCCGATCCAAATAAATGCGCGCAAGGCCGTGGTGCTGGCCGCCGGCGGCTTTGCCAACGACATCGAACGGCGCAAGGCGCTGTTCCCGCGTACACCCACCGGCCACGAACACCTGGCGCTGCCGCCGCTGGGCGCCAATGGTGACGGCCTGCGCCTGGGCGAAAGCGTTGGCGGCCAGGTGGCTGACGACCTGCACAGCCCGGTGGCCTGGGCGCCGGTATCGCGGGTGCCTTACAAGGACGGCAGCAGCGGGCATTTCCCGCACATCATCGAACGGGCCAAGCCCGGCATCATCGGCGTGCTCGCCGACGGCAAGCGCTTCGTCAACGAGGCCGACGGCTACTACGACTATGTCAGCGCCATGGTCGCCAAGGCGCCGGGGGACAAGGTCGAATCGTGGCTGATCTGCAGCCATGCCTTCCAGCGCCGTTATGGCCTGGGCATTTCACGGCCGTTTCCGTTGCCGCTGCAGCCGTTGATCAAATCCGGCTACCTGAAGACCGGCGACAGTATCGAAGCCCTGGCGCGGGCCTGCGGCATTGACCCTCAAGGCCTGGTGGCAACGGTCGCCGAGTACAACCGGCATGCCCGCAACGGCGAAGACCCGCACTTCGGCCGCGGCTCCACCCCTTACAACCGCAAACAGGGCGATGCCCTGCACGGACCAAATCCGTGCGTGGCGCCGATCGAGAACGGGCCGTTCTATGCGGTAAAGGTCGAACCGGGCTGTTTCGGCACCTTCGCCGGGCTCAGGACCAACACCCACGCGCAGGTGCTGGATGAAAAGCGTGAGGTGATTGCCGGGTTGTATGCGGTGGGCACCGACATGGCCAGCATCATGGGCGGGCACTATCCGGCGGGCGGGATCAACCTGGGGCCGGCGGCGACGTTCGGCTATATCGCCGGGCGGCATATTGCCGGGGTGACAGACTACGAGTAAGGCGTACCTTGCAGCATTGCATCACAGGGAAAGCAGACAGGCTGCTCACGATTATCCGCAACGCGAATACTTCACGGCTCCGGCGACCGTTCAAAAGGAATTGAACCGTGAACAACCTGACCCTGCCCGATGGCGACGCAAAGCCAATCGATCAACTGTTTTCCTGTACCACTGCCCGCGTTGACTTGTGGCGTGAACTCAACGCCCTGTGTCGCCGCTGGCGCAACTGCAAAGATCAGCCCGCTAGCGCGAAGGTCCAGCAGCAATGCCTTGCCCAACTCGAGCAGCTTGCGCAATTGGAGGCTTATCAGGCTTACCCGGGCCCTCGCCTGCTGGCCCTGCTGGTCGAACGCGTAGCAGCGGGCAATGGCATCGGAGCCCTGCATCTGGCTCAGCGCATCAGCAGTTCGCTGCTCGACCGCAGTTACAAGCAAGACGCAAACGACTGGGAGGCCAGCGAGGACCTGCCCGACGCACCCGCGCCCCGTAGTTTCGCCGCTGCGTCCGCACATCGTCCGTATTTCGAAACTCTGATTGTCAGCCCCGCGCCAATCTCGACATGGCCGCAGCACCGTCAGGCCATTCGCCAGTTGCGCCGCCACCAGGACCCCTTCATCTACGAGCCCGTCATGACCGGCTCCTTTGAGGATGCGTTGCTCGCGGTGATACTCAACGTCAACCTGCAAGCGGTGGTGATCTACGAAGGTTTCGCTTTTACATCGAGCTGTCGCGCCGCCTGGGTGCGTGAGCTGCTGGCGCCACACCTGGGCAACAGCCCGGACGGCGAAGACTCCACGAACCTGGCCTTGCCACTGGCCCGAGCGATCAAGTCCATCAGGCCAGAGCTCGATATCCTGCTGCTCAGCGATCGTCAGGTTGAGCGAATTGCCGGTGATGAAGACTACGCGTTCATCAGCCGGGTGTTCTACGAAGTCGAGGAGCCGCTGGAGATCCACCTGAGCCTGCTGCAAGGCGTTGCAAAGCGCTATGAAACGCCGTTTTTCAACAACCTGAAACACTATGCTCAACGTCCTATCGGCACCTTCCATGCGCTGCCCATTGCCCGCGGAAAATCGATATTCAAGTCGAACTGGATCCGCGACATGGGCGAATTCTATGGCATCAACCTGTTTCTGGCCGAAAGCTCTGCCACCACGGGCGGGCTCGACAGCCTGCTAGAGCCCACCGGCAACATCAAAAAGGCCCAGGACCGGGCAGCCCATGCGTTCGGCGCACAGCAGGCGTTTTTCGTCACCAATGGCACCTCGACCTCGAACAAGATCGTTGAACAAGCCCTGCTTGCGCCCAGTGACATTGTCATTGTCGATCGTAACTGCCACAAGTCACACCACTACGCCATGGTGCTGACCGGCGCCTATCCGCTGTATGTCGAAGCCTACCCGCTGCCCCGATACTCGATGTACGGCGCAGTGCCACTGAGCGCTATCAAGCAAGCGCTACTCGACCTGAAAAAAGAAGGAAAACTGCATCGGGTCAAACTGCTGGTGTTGACCAACTGCACCTTCGATGGGCACGTCTACAACACCTTCCGGGTCATGGAAGAATGCCTGGCAATCAAACCGGACCTGGCCTTTCTCTGGGATGAAGCCTGGTTTGGTTTTGCACGCTTTTCACCCCTGCTGCGTCGTCGAACCGGCATGGGCGCCGCCGCACAACTCAAGCAGGCGCTCAGTTGCCCGCAGTACCGGTACGCCTTCGAATGCCAGCGCGAACGGCTGCAAGCGCTTGCTGCCGATGACCCTGCGCTGCTGCAGGAACACCTGCTGATGGACCCGGACACCACCCGCGTGCGCGTCTACCAGACCAACTCCACCCATAAGTCTATGTCGGCGCTGCGCCAGGGCTCGATGATCCTGGTCGACGATCAGGACTTCCATCACGTCGAAGCATCGTTCCGCGAGGCGGTATTTACCCACACGTCCACCTCCCCCAATCAGCAAATCATTGCGTCCCTGGATGTTGCCCGCCGGCAAATGGAGCTGGAAGGCTATGAACTGGTGATGTCGGCAACCCAGTTGGCCTTCGACATCCGTCGGGAGGTCGGCCGCCACCCGCTGATATCCCAGTATTTCAAGATACTCACGATCGAGGACCTGGTGCCAACGGTCTATCGGGCTTCAGGGCTGCAGGATTACCTGGCCAAGGGCACTGCGTGGTCCACCGTCGTCGATGCCCTGAACACCGATGAAGTCGCCCTGGACCCTACCCGCCTGACGCTGGTCTGTGGCCATGCAGGCTTTGACGGCACCACATTCAAGAATTTGCTGACCAACCGCTACGATGTCCAGTTGAACAAAACCTCTCGCAACAGCGTGCTGCTGCAAACCAACATCAACAACACTCGCAGTGACGTGGCACACCTGATCCGGGTGCTGGTACGTATCAGCCGCGAACTGGAGGACCGCCTGGGCACCAGTGACGACAACCTGCGTGAAGCCTTTAATGCACGCGTCACGTCACTTATGGAAGATGTGCCGGACCTGCCCGACTTCAGCCATTTCTACCCAGCTTTTCGTGAGTCGGCGAACAGCAGTACGGCAGAAGGAGACATTCGCAGTGCTTACTACAAAGCCTATGACAGTGCAGCGTGCGAGCATCTTCGTCTGTTCGACAAAACCATCGACGAACGCCTGGAAAACGGCCCGCCGTTGATTTCAGCAAACTTCGTGACCCCCTATCCGCCGGGGTTTCCGATCCTGGTACCGGGCCAGGTAATCACTGCTGAAACGCTCTCGTTCATGCGCAAGCTCGACGTGAAAGAGATTCATGGCTACAACGCCGATGAAGGCTTGAAACTGCTGAAGTCCGAATCCATCGACATTCCCCCACCACGCTGACCCGAACAAAAAAGCCCGCCAATGGCGGGCTTTGCTCATGCCACTCACTGGCGCATTCAGAAATCGAAGAACACCGTCTCGCCTTCACCCTGAATGCGGATATCAAAGCGATACGCCAGCTTGCCGTCCACTTCACAGCGGGTCGCCACCAAGGTCTCACGCCGCTGCGGCTGCTCGATCAGGTTGAGCACCGGGCACTGGGCATTGGCCTGGGCTTCGTCATCGAAGTACAGGCGCGTCTGCAGGTGGATATTGATACCCCGGGCAAACAGGCTGACGTTGATGTGCGGCGCCATCGGCACGCCGGCGGCGTTCTTGGCCACGCCCGGCTTGATGGTGTGCAGGGTCCACTCACCGGCATCGAAGGTGGTGGCGGTACGGCCAAAGCTGTTGAAGGGTTTTTCCAGGTTGAAATCGCCCTGGTAATTGCCGTTGTGGTCGGCCTGCCAGAACTCCAGGAACGAGTCGCGCACCAGATGACCGTTGCCGTCATAGACGTTGCCGAACACCAGGATGTGTTCGCCCGGCGCGTCGGCTTGCGCCATGCAGTTCCAGATTTCCTGGTCGCGGGTCGGGTTGCCGGCGGCCTCCAGGGCCAGGCCGATATGCACGTAGGGGCCGGCGGTCTGCGAAGGGGTTTCCGGCAGCAGTTCGATAGGCATGGGGCGCCTCCTCAGCAGTTTTCGAAGTGGGTCTTGCGCTGTCCGCGCAACACGATGTCAAAGCGATAGGCCAGGCAATCCATGGGGTTGGTATTGCTCATGTCCAGCCGGGCGATCAGGCTCTGCACCGCGTCAGGGTTGGCAATCGACTTGACGATCGGGCACATCGGGATCAACGGATCGCCTTCGAAATACAGCTGGGTGATCAGCCGCGTGGCAATCGACGGACCGCTGATCGACACATGGATATGCGCCGGGCGCCAGTCGTTGGGACCATTGCGCCATGGGTACGGGCCCGGCTTGATGGTGCGGAAGCTGTAATAACCTTCACTGTCGGTCAGCGCACGGCCGACACCGCCGAAGTTGGGATCCAGCGGCGCCAGGTAGCGGTCGTTCTTGTGCCGGTAGCGGCCACCGGCGTTGGCCTGCCAGATCTCTACCAGGGTGTGCGGGATTGGTTTGCCGTGCTGGTCGCAGACGCGCCCGGCAAGGACGATGCGCTCACCGATCGGCAGGCCGCCGTTATTGAAGTTGAGCAGCAGGTCATGATCGTTAGGGCCGAATTTCAGGTGGGAGAAATCCGGACCGGTGCTTTCGCTGATCGACTGCGGGATGCTCACCAGGGCCTGGCGCGGCGAGCGCGCGACGGAGGTCTTGTAATCTGGGGTCAAGGCTTTCGGGTGCCAGTTGCGATCACGGATAGCGAAGCGACTGTTGTCTTGTGCAGACATGCCGTTCTCCTGTCTTGGAATTATTGGAGGGCCTGGGCGTGGCAGGCGAGCTTGCAGTTTCCGGTATGCAGGGTCCGGCGAATACTGAAAAGAACAGCGCCATTCATAACCAAATGGTTATGTATAAATCAGGAATCTGACAGAGCCCCGCGCCGTGAACTAATCTTTGTCCTCATGTTTCCAAGCTCCGGAGAGCACTCATGCAATGGCGAAAAGGCAGGCGTAGCGACAATGTGGTCGATGCCCGTGGCGAGGGCGGTGGCGGCATGCGCTTCGGCGGTGGCAAGGGCCTGAGCATCGGCGCGATCCTGTTGATTGTCGGGATTGGCTGGATCACCGGCCAGGACCCGCTGCAGATCCTCGGCCAGCTGGCCGGGCAGATGGGCCAGCAACAGACCGCGCCAGTGACCACCGGCACCGGCAAGGCACCACCGGCCAATGACGAGCAGGCGGAATTCGTAAGGTCGGTGCTGGGCGACACCGAAGACACCTGGAAGGCCATCTTTGCCCAGGCCGGCCGCCAGTATAAAGACCCCAACCTGATCCTCTTCAGCGGCCAGATCAACTCAGCCTGCGGCTTTGCCTCTTCGGCAGTCGGGCCGTTCTATTGCCCGGCCGACCAGAAGGTCTACCTGGACATGAGCTTTTTCCGTGAAATGGAACAGCGCTTCTCGGCCGCCGGCGATTTTGCCCAGGCTTACGTGATCGCCCACGAAGTCGGCCACCATGTGCAAACCCTGCTGGGCGTTTCGGCCAAGGTCCAGGCCGCACGCCAGCGCGGTGAGCGCATGGAAGGCGACAACGGTTTGCTGGTACGCCAGGAACTGCAGGCCGACTGCCTGGCCGGGGTCTGGGCCTACCAGGCGCAAAAACGCCTGAACTGGCTGGAACCGGGCGATATCGAAGAAGCCCTGAACGCCGCCAACGCCATCGGTGACGACCGCCTGCAGCAGCAGGGCCAGGGCCGCGTAGTACCGGATTCGTTCACCCACGGCACCTCGCAACAGCGCCAGCGCTGGTTCAAGACCGGCTTCGCCAAGGGCGATATCAACCAGTGCGACACCTTCGGCGCACGCTCGCTCTGAGCCATTTTGCGGCCGCCTGAAGCCTCGGGCTGGCCGCAGAAATCCCCTGTTACCTACCGCTGATCATTTTTGCTGAAAAAGCGTTTCAGCTCCGGCGCAAGCCGCCGATAAACCCTGCTCAGAACATCGGCTGGCCATCAATAACAACAACCTTCCACCGATTCGGATCAAGAAGCACAACGTTCCTGGAGGGATTGCATGAATAGCTGGTTTGCCAACATCAGCGTCAACCTGAAACTCGGCCTGGGCTTTGGCCTGGTGCTGTTGCTGACCGGCCTGCTGGCCCTGACCGGCTGGAACAGCCTGGGCAGCCTGATCGATCGCAGCAACTGGATGAGCGACATTACCCAGCTCAACAGTGACCTGACCAACCTGCGCATCACCCGCCTGCAGTACATGCTGACCAATGGCGACGACGCCGCGGCCGGCAACGTCCAGGTCAAGCTCAATGCCTTCAGCGAGCAGCAGCAAAAACTGCTCAAGAGCTTCAAGAGCCCGGAGAACATCAAGCTGCTCCAGGAGCTGGGCCAGACCATCAGCGAATACCAGGTGTCGATCAACAAGATGCGCGCCGGTTACAAGACCAGCCTGGCCGCACGTGACTCGATGAACCAGGCCGCAGCCCGCGCTATCGAACTGATCGAAGCGATCAACCGCGACGTGCTGGCCCTGCCCGAGGGTGACGCCAGCCGCCTGGAGCAGTTCCGCACCATCACCCAGGCCAAGGAGCAACTGCTGCTGGTTCGCCTGGCCGTGCGCAGCTACATCGCCGACATCAGCAGCGAGACCGAGCAACTGGCCCTGCGTCAGCTCGATACCGCCCTGGCCGAAATCGCCGGCCTGAACCGCCAGATGCCAGGCGAAGCGACGCGCATCAAGCAGTTTGAATCCGCAGTGATGGCCTACCGTGACGCTGTACGCCAGTTCCGCGACGCCACTGCCGATATCGCCGTAGCGCGTCAGGAAATGACCGTTCAAGGCGCCGATATCGTCAAGACCAGCGACGCCCTGTACCAGATCCAGCTGGACCGCCGCGACAGCGAGAGCACCAAGGCCCGCTCCCTGCAGCTGACGGCCACCTTGCTGGCACTGCTGGTCGGCGTCCTGGCTGCGGTAATCATCACCCGTCAGATCACTCGCCCGTTGCGTGAAACCCTGGCCGTGGTCGAGAAGATCGCCGCCGGCGACCTGACCCATAACATGCGCGTCACCCGCCGTGACGAACTGGGCGTGTTGCAGCAAGGCATCCAGCGCATGGGCTCGACCCTGCGTGACCTGATCACCGGCATCCGCGACGGCGTCACGCAGATCGCCAGCGCTGCCGAAGAACTCTCGGCTGTTACCGAAGAGACCAGCGCCGGGGTCAACAGCCAGAAAGTTGAAACCGACCAGGTCGCCACCGCCATGCACGAAATGGCCGCCACCGTGCAGGAAGTTGCGCGCAATGCCGAGCATGCTTCCGAGGCTGCCACCGAAGCCGATGGTCAGGCCCGTGCCGGTGACCAGGTTGTCGCCGAAGCGATCAGCCAGATCGAACGCCTGGCCGAAGAGGTGCACCGCTCCACCGAGGCCATGGGCCTGCTGCAACAGGAAAGCCAGAAGATCGGCAGCGTCATGGACGTGATCAAGTCGGTGGCCGAGCAAACCAACCTGCTGGCCCTCAACGCGGCCATCGAAGCGGCCCGCGCCGGTGAAGCAGGGCGTGGTTTTGCCGTGGTCGCCGACGAAGTTCGCGGCCTGGCCCAGCGTACGCAGAAGTCCACCGAAGAGATCGAAGAGCTGGTCGCCGGCCTGCAGAGCGGTACCCAGCAGGTGGCCAATGTCATGCTTGGCAGCCGCAACCTGACCGACAGCAGCGTCGAGCTGACCCGCAAGGCCGGTGCTTCGCTGGAAAGCATCACGCGTACGGTGTCGAACATTCAGTCGATGAACCAGCAGATTGCGGCGGCGGCGGAGCAACAGAGCGCAGTGGCCGAACAGATCAGCCGCAGCATTCTCAATGTTCGCGATGTGTCCGAGCAGACCGCCGCGGCCAGTGACGAGACCGCGGCGTCGAGTGTTGAACTGGCGCGGCTGGGCAACCAGTTGCAGACCATGGTCAGCCACTTCCGCGTTTAAACGCATCGCGGGTCAAGCCCGCTCCTACAGGTTTGTAGGAGCGGGCTTGACCCGCGATCAACTCAACACCTATTTAACGATCTGCCCCACCCCCCGCCCACGCGGATCGGAAGCGGTTTCCAGCGCCGTGCCATTAACCCGGATCGCCTGGATGTCGCCCATCTCCCAACCCTGATCTTCCAGGGTGTAGCCCATCTTCTTCAGCTCTTCAGCAACCTTGCCGTTAAGCGGTGCAAAAGCATCGAAATAAATCGTGTCCTTGGGCAGCAACTGGTGATGCACGCGCTGCGCAGCCACGGCTTTTTCCAGCGGCAGGTTGTAGTCATAGAGGTTGTTCAACACCTGGAAGATCGAGGTAAAAATCCGCGAACCACCGGGGGTACCCAGTACCAGGGTGACATTGCCATCGCGGGTCACCAGGCTCGGGCTCATCGACGACAGCATGCGCTTGCCCGGCTCGATCGCGTTGGCGTCGCCACCGACCACCCCAAAGGCGTTGGCCACGCCCGGCTTGGAGCTGAAGTCGTCCATTTCGTCGTTGAGCAAAAAGCCTGCGCCCTTGACCACCACACCGCTGCCGTAGTCCCAGTTCAGGGTGTAGGTGTTGCTGACCGCATTACCGTCCTTGTCGACGATGGAGAAGTGCGTGGTCTGGTGTGGTTCAAGGCCAGGGCGGACTTTCTCGGTGTCCGAGATGGCCGTCGGGTTGACCTCCTGGGCGCGCTTGGCGATGTAGTCCTTGGCGATCAGTTGCTCGACCGGCACCTTGGAGAACGCCGGGTCGCCAAGGTAGTCGGCGCGGTCGGCGAACACGCGTTTTTCGATCTCGGCCAGCAGGTGGATGTAGCGCGCCGAGTTCAGCTCGACGCCCTTGAAGTCGGCGGCGCGCGCTTCCTTGATGCCCAGCAGCTGGGCCAGGGCGATGCCGCCCGAACTTGGCAGCGGCGCGGTATAGACCGTGTTGCCACGCCAGTCGATCTTCATCGGCTCGCGCCAGACGGCTTTGTAGTCCTTGAGGTCGTCCTTGCTGATCAGGCCCTTGTCGGCCTGCATCTGCGCCACCAGCAGGTCGGCGGTCTTGCCCTGGTAGAACTCGCTGACACCCTTGTCGGCAATGCGCTCCAGGGTTTGCGCCAGCTCCGGCTGCTTGAAAGTCTCGCCGACTTTCATGCTGCCGAAATAGTCGTTGAAGTTGGTGCTGTCCTTGAACAGGCCCAGGGCGTCTTCGCGGTACTGGTACTGTTTGGAGGCGACCTTGAAGCCGTTCTTGGCATAACCGACCGCCGGGGTCAGCAGTTCGGCCCACGGCAGCTTGCCGAATTTCTGATGCGCCTCCCACAGCCCCATCACCGTACCGGGCACGCCGGCAGCGCGGGAACCGACCAGGCTGAGGTTCTCGATGATCTCGCCCTTGTCGTCCAGGTACATGTTGCGGCTGGCGGCCTTCGGCGCGGTTTCGCGGTAGTCGAGGAAGTAGGCCTTGCCGTCGACATACAGGGTCATGAAACCACCACCACCGATGTTGCCCGCCTCGGGGTAGGTGACCGCCAGGGTGAAGGCGGTGGCCACGGCCGCATCCACCGCGTTGCCGCCTTTTTTCAGGATATCGGCGGCGACCTGTGCACCATATTGATCGGGTGCCGCAACTGCACCGCCCTCCAGGGTAACCGCGTAAGCCGCGTTACTGGCGAGGATCGCGGCGCCGAGGGCCAGGGATCGGAACATCACAACGCGCATGAGAGCTTCCTTAGTGTTGTTTTCGTTGAACAGCCATTAAGGCTGATGTCAGACGAGTTATCAAACACCGTAGGAGTTTTCGCCGCGCATAGGCAGAAGCTGTCGCAGATGGACGCTTCAGCAGGCGTAGATCGCCAGCTTGTTCTGAATGAAATCGAGAAAGCACTGGATGCGCAGCGCCAGCTGGGTGTTGCGGTAGTACACCGCATTGATCGGCTGGCGATAGCCGCTGTTGTGCTCGGCCAGGAGCACCTGCAGGCGCCCGCTGCGGATGTCTTCATGGGTCATGAAGTGCGACAGGCAGACGATGCCCTCACCGGCCAAGGCCAGTTCGCGCAGGGTTTCACCGCTGGAGGCCGACAGCGCCGGGCGGATCAGCAGGCGGTCGCCTTCGGCATGGCGCAGCGGCCAGTGGTTGAGGGTTTCGGTCTGGGTAAAGCCAAGCAGCGCGTGGCCTTGCAGGTCTTCAACCCGCTCGGGCGTGCCATGCCGGGCCAGGTACTCGGGGCTGGCCAGCAGGTTCAACGGGCTGCAACCGAGGGCGCGGGCATGCAGGCTGGAGTCGGCCAGCTCGCCGATGCGAATGGCGACGTCGGTGCTCTGCTCGATCAGGTCGATGATCAGGTCGCTGGTGTTGAGCTCCAGTTGGATCTGCGGGTACAGCGCGCGAAACTCACCGACCCAGGGCACGATGGCGTGGAGCATGAACGGCAGCGCGGCGTTGATGCGCAAGCGCCCGGACGGCGTCTGGTGGTGCACCGACAGGTGCTCTTCGAGCTCGTCCATCTGCTGCAGGATCGACTTGGCCCGCTCGAAGAAAAACCGCCCTTCTTCGGTCAGGTCCATGCGCCGGGTGGTGCGGTTGATCAGGGTGGTGCCGAGCTTGGTTTCCAGGCGCGACAGGGTGCGGCTGATCGCCGACGGCGTCTGCCCGCCCTGCTCGGCGGCCGCGGAAATCGAGCCGCACTCGATCACCGAGACGAACACCTGCAATTCATCGGACCTGGCTTTCACGGCTGTACCCCGGGGTTGGCAACAGCCGTGATAGATAGCCGCTTGGCGCGGCTTGCGCAAGGCTTCATCAGGCCTGGGTCTGGAAAACCTCGGCCAGGTGCTGCTCGTAGGCGGCCACAGCGGCCTCGACGTTGGGGCGTTTCATCACATCCACCGCAAGGTAAGTCGGCAGGCCGCTCATGCCGAGGAACTGGTTGGCCTTGTGGAACGGGAAGTACACCGCGTCCACGCCCTTGCCTTCGAAGAAGTCGGCCGGGTCGTCAAACGCCTGCTGCGGTGCGTTCCAGGTCAGCGACAGCATGTACTGTTTGCCCTGGATCAGGCCACCGCTGCCGTACTTTTGCGACGCATCGGAACGGGTGCGGCCGTCGTTGGCGTAGAGGCTGCCATGGCCAGCAGTGAAGACTTCGTCCAGGTACTGCTTGACGGTCCAGGGGGCGCCCATCCACCAGCCGGGCATCTGATAGATGATGACGTCGGCCCAGAGAAATTTCTGCACTTCTTCGGCGTTGTCGTAGCCGCCATCGATGTAGGTGGTTTTCACATCGAACCCTGCGCGGTCCAGGAAGGCCAGCGCGGCTTCGTGCAGGGTTTCGTTCAGGCGGCCATCGGAGTGGGCGAACTTCTTGCCACCGTTGAGCAACAGGACTTTTTTCATGGGGTGCCTCATCTATGTTCGATCAGGGGCAAAGAAGCCTGTGACCGAGTGAATTTGATGGCGGCAGATTAGAGGCAGGCCTCGCGGGGAAACAGCCGTGCCGGGGCAAAATACATTTGCCTAAAAAGCACGAATCAAACGCTTATTGTTGCCATAGAATCGTTTCACTTCTTCCATTCAGAGGCATCTCCATGAGCGAGCAGTACGGTTTCATCCTCAAAGCCAAGACCCGACCGCAAATGTCCGAAGCCTTCGAAACGCTGTTTCGCGCCTACGTCGAGCCCAGCCGCCAGGAACCGGGCTGCATCGAATACCACATGCTGCGCGACCAGCAGGACCCAAGCCTGTTTGTGTTCTACGAGATCTGGGCCAGCAAGGCCGCGCTGGATGTGCATTCGGCCCTGCCGCACATGGCGGCGTTCTTCGAAAAACGCATGGACTACCTGGAGCGCGACTTCGATATTCAGCTGATCGAGATGCTCAGCCCCTCCTCGGCTAGCCGTTGAGCAACAGGTGCGTGCCAAGCAGCGCCAGGCCGATAAAGAAGCAGCGCTTGAACAGCACCGCGCTGATGCGCTGACGCAGCCACTGGCCGCCGAGCATGCCCAGCAGCGCCGGCGCCAGCACCAGCATTGACGCGCCCAGGGCCTGGGCGCCGAGCGCATCCTGGCCGGCCAGGCCGATTGCCAGGGCCAGGGTCGAGACGCTGAATGACAGGCCCATGGCCTGGACCATTTCCTCGCGACTCAGGCCCAGGCTTTGCAGATAAGGCACTGCGGGAATCACAAAGACTCCGGTGGCCGCCGTGATCACCCCGGTGATCAGCCCGCAAAACGGTCCGATCCAGGACTCATGCGCAGGCGCAAGCCTCATCCCGCGGCCGCACAGGCCGTACAACGCATACACCAGCAACGCCCCTCCCAAGGCATGTGCCGCCCAGGCGCCACTGTTGATGCCCAGCCAGGCGCTACCGAGCAAGGTGCCGATAAAGATCAGCGCCAGCATCGGCCACAGCCGTTTCAGCAAGGCGCGCAGGTGCCCGCCAAAGGCCAGTTGCCAGAGGTTGGTCAGGGTCGAAGGCACAATCAGCAAGGCCGCTGCCTGCGCCGGAGACATAGCCATGCCGAGCAGGCCCATGGCGATGGTCGGCAGGCCAAGGCCGATCACACCCTTGACCGCACCGGCCAGCACGAAGGTGACAATGACCAGCAGCGACAGCGCTGGACCGATATCCTGATAGAAGCCAAAGAAGGTAGTCATGGCACTATCCTGCACCCTGCCACCCAGGCTGAAAATCTGCCATATACTCAGCCAGACTATTGCCCAGGAAGAGGCTGATGCATTTCGACCTGATTGACCTGCGCCTGTTCCAGCACACCCTGGAGTGCGGCAACATCACCGCCGGCGCCCAGCGCAGCCACCTGTCGCTGCCCGCCGCCAGCGCGCGCATCCGCGCCATGGAAAGTTCGCTGGGTACGCCGCTGCTTGAACGCAACCGTCGCGGGGTGCAGGCCACGCCTGCCGGGCAGGCGCTGCTGCAGCATGCGCGGCTGATCGCCCAGCAGGTCGAGCGCCTGCAGTTCGACCTCGGGCAATACGCCCAGGGCCTGCAGGGCCAGGTGCGGCTGTTGTGCAATACCGCAGCGCTGACCGAATACCTGCCGGAATTGCTCGCCGGGTTTCTCCGGCAATACCCGGCCATCGATATCGACATCCACGAACTGCCGAGCCTGCGCATCGTCCAGGCCATCACCCAGGGCGTGGCCGATATCGGCATCATCTCCAGCGCGGTGGCCAGCGAACACCTGCAAACCCTGGCGTTTCGCGACGACCCGCTGATGTTGATCATGCCGCCCGCCCATCTGCTGGCCGCCAACCCCAACCTACGCTTTGCCGACACCCTCGGCCACGGCTACGTTGGCCTGCAGGCCGACAGCGCCCTGACCCTGCACCTTGAAGAACAAGCCCTGCATCTGGGCCGGCGCCTGCAGGTGCGGGTGCGCGCCGAAGGGTTTGACGGGGTGATCCGCATGGTCGCCCACGGCGCTGGCCTGGGCATCGTGCCGATGGCCGCGGTGCAGCGCTGGCAGGGGCTATTGCCGTTGCACAGCCTGGCGCTGAACGAGCCCTGGGCAAAACGCCAGCTGCGCCTGTGCAGCCGGGATTTTGCCAGCCTGCCCGGGCATGCCCAGGCCTTGATCGACTGCCTGAGTGCCAGCGCTATTGCTCCGGCAGGGGCAATCCACCGACAATCGCCCCCGCGGACCTAGCTGTTGCTGCACTGATCGCCAACCGAGTCGTAAAAGGGAGTTTCACCGTGCCGTCGATCTACCAGCTCAAACCCCGCTTCCAGTCGCTGTTGCGCCCGACGGTCGAGCGCCTGTACCAACGCGGCGTCACTGCCAACCAGGTAACCCTGAGCGCCGCCGTGGTTTCCGTTCTGCTCGGCCTGTTGCTGGCCTGGCTGCCACACCTCACCTGGCTGTTCGCCCTGGTGCCGGTATGGATGCTGCTGCGCATGGCCCTCAATGCCATCGACGGCATGCTCGCCCGCGAATTCGGCCAGCAATCGAAGCTCGGCGCCTACTACAACGAACTCTGCGACCTGGTCGCCGACAGCGCCCTGTACCTGCCCTTCGCGCTGCTGCCGGGGGTGTCGTCGGCGCTAGTGGTGATCGTCGTGCTGGCGGCGCTGATCAGCGAATACGCCGGGGTCATGGGCCCGTTGGTCGGCGCTGAACGCCGCTACGACGGCCCGATGGGCAAAAGCGACCGGGCCTTTGCCTTCGGCGTGCTCGGTGCCGGCGTTGCCAGCGGCCTGTTGCCGGCCAGCTGGCTCAACGGCGTGCTGCTGGTGATCTTGCTGCTCTCGCTCTATACCCTCTACAACCGGGTCAGCCGCGGTCTGGCGCAAACCCGCTGAAGCACTTTGTGCCAGATAAGGATATTTGCCATGCGCAACGCGCAATCGCTGCACTTCACCACCCACGACGGCGTCGAACTGCATTACCGCCACTGGCCCGCCGACGTTGCTGACGACCAGCCACGGCGTGCCGTGGTGTTGTTCCACCGCGGCCACGAACACGGCGGGCGCATGGCCCATCTGGCCGATGAGCTGCAACTGCCCGACCACGACTTCTTCGCCTGGGACGCCCGTGGCCACGGCCAGTCGCCTGGCGCCCGTGGCGACAGCCCAAGCTTTGCCTGCAGCGTGCGCGACGTGCAGACCTTCATCGAGCACATCGCCCGCGAGCACGGCATCGCCGAAGAGGATATGGCGGTGCTGGCGCAAAGCGTCGGCGCCGTACTGATCGCCACCTGGGCCCACGACTACGCGCCCAAGGTACGTTGCCTGGTACTGGCCTCGCCGGCCTTCAAGGTCAAGCTCTACGTGCCTTTCGCCCGCCCGGGGCTGAAGCTGATGCGCGCCTGGCGCGGCAACTTCTTCGTCAACAGCTACGTCAAGCCGCGCCTGCTCAGCCACGACCCCGAGCGCATCGCCTCGTACGAAAGCGACCCGCTGATCAGCCGGCCGATTTCGGTGACCATGCTGCTTAGCCTGTATGAAGCCGCCGACCGCGTGGTGGCCGATGCCCAGGCGATTCAGGTGCCGACCCAGCTGTTGATTTCCGGCGCCGATTTCGTGGTCAAGCGCAAACCCCAGGAGCAGTTCTTCGAACGCCTGGGCAGCGTGCACAAAGAGAAACACATCCTCCCCGGATTCTTCCACGACACCCTTGGCGAGCGTGACCGCAGCCATGCCCTGGCGCGGATCCGGCGGTTTATCGAGCACTGCTTCAGCCTGGCGCCGCAGCGCCCTTCTCTGCTCGCTGCCGACCAACTGGGCGCCAGCTGCGCCGAAGCCGAAAGCCTGGCCGCGCCGCTGCCGCGCAACTCGCCGGCCGATCTTTACTGGCGCGCCACCCGCGCCGGCCTGCGGCTGGGCAAGGGTTTGTCGGACGGGGTCAAGCTGGGCTTTGACACCGGCTTCGACTCGGGCAGCACGCTGGACTACATCTACCGCAACCAGCCCACCGGCAAGGGCGCGATCGGGCGCATGATCGACCAGAACTACCTCAACGCCATCGGCTGGCGCGGCATCCGCCAGCGCAAACTGCATGTCGAAGAGCTGCTGCGCCTGGCCATCGAACGCCTGCGCGAACAGGGCAAGCCGGTGGATATCGTCGATATCGCTGCCGGCCATGGCCGCTACATCCTCGAAGCGTTGCAGGGCCTGGAACGCAAGCCGGAGTCGATCCTGCTGCGCGACTACAGCGAGCTCAATGTCCAGCAGGGCAGCGCGCTGATCGCCGAAAAGGGCCTGGCCGACATTGCCCGCTTCGTCCAGGGTGATGCCTTCGATGCCCAGAGCCTGGCCAGCCTCGATCCACGCCCGACCCTGGCGGTGGTTTCGGGCCTGTATGAGCTGTTCGCCAGCAACCAGATGGTTGGCGACTCCCTGAGCGGCCTGGCCCAGGCGGTGGAGCCCGGTGGTTACCTGGTGTACACCGGCCAGCCCTGGCACCCGCAGCTGGAGATGATCGCCCGCGCCCTGACCAGCCACCGCGCCGGCCAGGCCTGGGTGATGCGCCGGCGCAGCCAGGTGGAAATGGACCAACTGATCGAGGCGGCCGGCTTTCGCAAGGTCTGCCAGCGTATTGATGAGTGGGGCATCTTCAGCGTCAGCCTGGCCCAGCGGGTCGTTTGATGAGCACGGCACGCGAGCCAGGCTTGATCAAGCGCGGGGTGCTCTGGCTGCTGTTGCTGGGGCCGTTGTTCTTTCTCAGCTACGGCCTGACCAACACCTACACCGCCGGGCGCAGCGACGTCGGCAGCCTGGTGTTCGCCTGGGAAGGCCATATCCCGCTGTGGCCCTGGACCATCATCCCCTACTGGTCGATCGACCTGCTTTACGGGCTGTCGTTCCTGTTGCCGCTAAGTCGCCTGGAGATGGACCGCCACGCCCTGCGCCTGCTCAGTGCGCAAGTCATCTGCATCCTCGGGTTTCTGCTCTGGCCGTTGCGTTTTACCGTCGAGCGGCCCGCGCTGGATGGCCTGTTCGGCTGGCTGTTCGATGTGCTGATGGGCTTTGACAAACCCTTCAACCAGGCACCATCACTGCACATCGCCTTGCTGGTGATCATCTGGGCGATGTTTGCCCGGCATATCCACGCCAGGCTGCCGCGCTTGCTGGTGCATGGCTGGATGGCGTTGATCGGCGTGTCGGTGCTGACCACCTGGCAACACCACTTTATCGACCTGCCCAGCGGCGCGCTGGTGGGGATGCTGTGTTGCTGGCTGTGGCCGGTTGCGGGTCAGCCGGTACTGCGCCCTATGCAACTTGCCCGTGATCCGCAGCGCTGGCGCCTGGCCTTGCGTTACTTCGCCGGCGCCGCCCTGCTGGGTGGTCTGGCGTTGTACCTTGCAGGCGTTGCCCTGTGGTTGTTGTGGCCGGCGGTGGCGCTGCTGGTGGTGGCACTCAACTACGCGCAACTGGGCGCCGAAGGTTTTCAGAAAGGCGCCGACGGCCAGCTGTCGTACGCCACGCGCTGGCTGCTGGCGCCCTACCTGATCGGCGCCTGGCTCAATTCGCGCTGGTGGACCCGGCGCCATCCGCAAGCGGATGAAGTTTGCGACGGCGTGTACCTGGGGCGGATTCCGGGCAAGGGGCAAGCGGCGCAGTTCGCCGCCATCGTCGACCTGTGCGCCGAACTACCCGCCTCGGTTGCCCCGGGCCAGGCTTATCGTGCGCTGCCCAGCCTCGACCTGGTGGTGCCCACGGCCGAGCGCTGCCGGGAAGCGGCGGCGGCCATCGAACAGCTGCGTGCCCAGGGCCCGGTGCTGGTCTGTTGCGCGCTCGGTTATTCGCGAAGCGCCAGCGCCGTAGCCGCCTGGCTGGTGCTCAGCGGCCGTTGCGCCGATGCCGGGCAAGCGCAACAGCGCATCAGCCAGGCTCGCCCTGGGGTGGTCCTGCACCCGCAGCACCTGCGGGTAATCGAACGCCTGCAAACGGAGCCTTGCCTGTGAGCGATGAAATCCACCTGGCCGTGGTTGCCAGCCTGCTCAAGCGCGGCCGCCAGGTCGAGCGCCTGGCCGACGGCATCAGCCTGCTGGCGGTGCTGCTTGGCCTGGCGGCGCTGCTGATCGGCTCGCCTGCCCCGGGATACTGCGCAGTACTGAGCGGCCTGTTGTTGCTGGCAGGCTTGCTGCAAAAGTTCTTTGCCATGCGCGTCGCGCTGGACGCCGACCTGTTTGCGCACCTGGCCACGCGCAGCGATCAGCTTGGGCAACACACCCAGGCGCTGGACCAGTCGTTGTTCAGCCTGGGCCTGAAAGCCAACCCGGCCGATAACCGCGACTGGCAGGCACGCGGCCTGGCGACGCTGGGCCTGCTGCGCAAACAACTGCTGTGCTTTGCCGTACAGGCCGTGCTGGCGCTGGTCGGCATTTTGCTTTTGCCCTTGCTTCATTTCGCCGGATAAGGACCTTGCCCATGCTTGCTGCCCTCACCGCCTTTGCCATCACCTCGGTCGCCCGCCTGATCACCGGCGCCCGCGCCTTGTGGCTGGGCTGCACGCCGCAACCGGTGCAACGGCTGTACTACGCCAACCACAGCAGCCACGGCGACTTCGTGCTGATCTGGGCCTCGCTGCCCCAGCCGCTGCGCCAGCACACGCGGCCGGTGGCCGGTGCCGATTACTGGCAAAAACCCGGCATTCGTCAATTCCTGATCAAGCGGGTGTTCAATGGCGTGCTGATCGATCGCCAGCACAACGACGCCCAAAGCAATCCCCTGCAACCTATCCAGGATGCGCTGGCCCAGGGCGATTCGCTGATCTTCTTCCCCGAAGGCACGCGCAACCTCAGCGACGAACCGTTGCTGGCGTTCAAGAGCGGCCTGTTTCACCTGGCCAGCGCCCACCCGCAGGTCGAGGTGATCCCGGTGTGGATCGCCAACCTCAACCGGGTCATGCCCAAGGGCCGCGCCCTGCCGCTGCCCTTGCTGTGCACCCTGAGCTTTGGTGAGCCGCTGCACCTGCAAGCGGACGAAAGCAAGCACGCGTTTCTCGACCGGGCCCGCCAGGCCCTGTTGGCCCTGGCCCCGAAGGAATCCTGAGATGGACAACAACACCCTTTCGCTGTTCGCCGGCATCGGCGGCCTGCTGCTGCTCGCCAGCCTGATCGGCCGCCTGCTCAAATGGCGCGCCGGCCCCGCCCCCCACGCGGTAATCGACAACCTCAACGCGCGGATCAACGCCTGGTGGGTGATGGTCCTGGTCATCGGCCTGGCGTTTCTGTTCGGCAAGCTGGGCGTGATCCTGCTGTTCTATTGCGTGTCGTTTTACGCCTTGCGTGAATTCCTCACCCTGACACCCACCCGGCGCAGCGACTACCCGGCACTGGTCGCGGCCTTTTACGTCGCCCTGCCGGTGCAGTACCTGTTGATCGCCATGGACTGGTACGGGCTGTTCAGCATTTTCATCCCGGTCTACCTGTTCCTGCTGCTGCCGATTCTCGCCAGCTTCGGCGGCGACACTACGCGCTTTTTGGAGCGTGCCTCGAAGGTGCAGTGGGGCTTGATGATCGCGGTCTACTGCCTGTCTTCGGTACCGGCCTTGATGACCCTGGACATCCCCGGATACGAAGGCCGCAACCTGCTGCTGATCGCCTGGCTGATCCTCGTGGTGCAGATCTCCGATGTGCTGCAGTACGTCTGCGGCAAGCTGTTCGGCAAGCACAAGGTGGCGCCGAAGCTGTCGCCGTCAAAGACCGTCGAAGGCCTGGTTGGCGGCGTGGCCCTGGCCACCCTGATTGGCGCCACCCTGTGCTGGATCACGCCGTTCAGCTTCTGGCAGGCGGCGCTGATGGCCTTGACCGTCAACCTCATGGGCTTTGCCGGCGGCCTGGTGATGTCGGCGATCAAGCGCGATCGCGGCGTCAAGGACTGGGGCCACATGATCGAAGGCCACGGCGGCATGCTCGACCGCATGGACTCGGTATGCTTCGCCGCGCCGGTGTTCTTCCACTTCGTGCGTTACTGGTGGGCGTAAGCGTTATACCAACAGATCGTAGGACAGCTTGCCGATCAGTATCAGCAGCAACACCAGGAACAGCGCGCGCACGAAGGGTACGCCCTTGCGCACTGCCAGCCAGGTGCCAGTCAGCGCGCCAAGGATGTTGAAGGCGGCCATGGGAATGGCGATCAGGTAGAGCACGTTGCCGGTGGGAATGAAGAACATCAGTGCGGCGACGTTGGTGGCGATGTTCACCAGTTTCGCCGACGCCGAGGCATGCAGGAAGTCGAAGGCGAAGCAGCGAATGAACAGGAAGATCAGAAAGCTGCCAGTGCCCGGTCCGAACAGGCCATCGTAAAAACCGATGGCGCCGCCGATGACGATCGCCAGCAATTTTTCGCGGGTGCCGATGCGCATCGGTTTGTGCAGGGCACCGAAGTCCTTTTTCCAGAAGGTGTAGATCGCCATCAGCACGATCAACACCAGTACCGCCGGGCGCATCAGCCCTTGCGGCACCAGCGATACCGTGGCGGCGCCGACGAAGGCCATGGCAAAGGCCGCACAGGCCGCCGGAACCACCAGCCCCCAGTCGATCACCACCTTGCGCACGAACGAGCGGGCGGCAAACGCCGTGCCGCAGGCCGAGGCAACCTTGTTGGTGCCCAGCAAGGCAGCCGGGGGCGATGCTGGCAGCACGTTGAACAGCGCCGGAATCTGGATCAACCCGCCACCACCGACTGCCGCATCGATCAGCCCGGCGGCAAAGGCAAACACGCAAAGCACAACGATATCGACCATGGGTTTCAGGCTCTGGCAGTCAAAGAAGGGCGCGCCAAGGTTAACCAACGGCCGGGTTTTGTGTTGCAATGCCATATTGCAAAAACTGCAACGAGGTAGTGCATGGCCCTGGATATGCTCGCGGAGCTGGAAGCCTTCGCAATGGTTGCCCGCAAGCGCAGCTTCGTCGCTGCGGCACGCGCTCTGGGGCGCTCGCCCAGTACTGTAACCCGCGCTGTGCAGGCCCTTGAGGAAAACGCCGGGGCCAAGCTGTTCAACCGCTCGGCCAATGCCGTGAGCCTTACCGAGGCCGGCGAGCGCCTGCTGCCCTATGCCGACAAAATGCTTGATCTGCAACGCGAGGCCGATGAGGAGCTGGCCGGGCTCAGCGGCCTGGCCTCCGGCTGGGTGCGGTTCTGCGCCCCCGAATCACTGGCGCCGGTATTGCCTGGCCTGATTGCGCGATATGGCGAACGCTACCCGCAGGTGAACGTCGATGTGATCTTCAGCGACGAGCCGATCGACCCGGCCAAGAGCAAACTGGACTTCGCCATTCGTGGCGCCTTTGCCCAGGACAGCGAACTGATCGGTTATCCGCTGTGGCGCTACTCGCGCTCCTTGTATGCCAGCCCTGCCTACCTGCAAAAACACGGCATGCCCGCCTCAATCGAGGCGCTGGAAACACACGCGCTGATCCTGCATACCGCGCCGCGGATCCTCAAGGAATGGCAGTTTCGCAGCGCCGGCCAGGCCGTCAGCCTGCGGGTGCATCCAAAGTTTCGCTTCAGCTCCGGGATCGCGGTATTCCAGGCCGCCCTGGCCGGCGTCGGCATCGCCCGCCTGGCCGACTGGCTGGCCGAACCCGAGGTGCAGGCCGGGCGCTTGCAGCGGGTTTGTGCCGAGTACCGGCTGACCGCCAGCAACGGCGACAGCCCACAAATGCACGCAGTGTACCCGGCCGGCAGCTTGCCGCAGCGAGTCAAGGCGCTGCTGGAAGTGATCCGCGGTTTTGGTGACAGCCTCGAGCGCTAATCGAAGGTTTGCGCTCCCAGACAGCCAAAGGTCGAGACCAGACATCTGCCCGGCGCCGATCGCGCCTATGGTGATGGACCTTTGAGTCATCCTCTGGAGCCTGGAATGTCCGATTTCATCACCGTGCTGCGCGAGACCTGCCCTACCCCCGTGCTGGATGCGACCAAGTGGCAACGCATCGGCGGCGACCCGCACACCGTCAACCTCAACGCCTATGTGTCGGCCGATGGCAGCAAGATCATGGGCACCTGGATCTGTACGCCGGGCAAGTTCCAGGTCCATTACGAGAAGTGGGAGTATTGCCACTTCCTCGACGGCTACTGCGTGATCACCCCGGAAGGTGAGCAGCCGGTACATTTGAAGGCCGGTGACGTGTTCGTCATCGAACCTGGGATGAAAGGCACCTGGGAGGTGGTGGAGACGGTGCGCAAGTACTTCGTTTTTGCCTGACCGTTGGGGCCGCCTTGGCAGCCCATCGCTGGCAAGGCCAGCCCCCACAGAATGATGTGTGCGCAGTACCTGTGGGAGCCAGCCTTGCTGGCGATGCTCTTTTACTCGGGCTTGCGATAACCTTCGACAATCGCCGAGAAATCCTTGCCACCCTCGCCGCGCAAACTCATGGCCTGGTACAGCTGCTGGGCCACCGCGCCGAGAATCACCGGCTGGTGCGCCTGACGCGCGGCTTCTGTCGCCAGGCCCAGGTCCTTGAGCATCAGCTCGGCACCAAAGCCACCGGTATAGCCGCGCGATGCCGGGGCCGTGTCGATGATGCCCGGCCACGGGTTGTAGGTGTCCGAACTCCAGCAACGGCCGGTCGAGCTGTTGATGATCCCGGCCAGCACCTTGGTGTCGATCCCCAGCGCGTTGCCCAACGCCATGGCTTCGGACACGCCGATCATCGAGATACCCAGTAGCAGGTTGTTGCAGATCTTGGCGATTTGCCCGGTGCCGACCTCACCGCAATGGACGATGTTGCGCCCCATCTGCGCCAGCACCGGCTGCAAGGTGGCGAACAGCGTGTCGCTGGCGCCGACCATGAAGGTCAGGGTGCCGGCTGCGGCACCGCCGGTACCACCGGACACCGGCGCATCGGCAAGGTCAACGCCCTGTTTGGCCGCTGCGGCCGCTACGTCACGGGCGGTCTGCGGGTCGATGGTGCTGCAGTCGACCACCGGGGTCCCGGCCTTTACCCCGGCCAGCACGCCATCTTCGTTGAGGTACACGCCGCGCACATGGGCGGCGGCCGGCAGCATGGTGATCACCAGTTCGCTCTGCTGCGCGGCATCGCGCGGCGAGCTGCTGATCTGCCCGCCGAGCTCGGCAAGCTCTGCCAGCACGGTCTTGTTCAGGTCGAACAGGTTCAGCTGATGCCCGGCCTTGATCAGGTTGCGGGCCATGGGCGCGCCCATGTTGCCAAGGCCGATGAATGCAATACGCATGATGAGCTCCTTAGCGCAGGCTGATGGTGGTGTTCACGCCATCGTTGACGCTGTCATCATCAAACCAGCGGCTGGTGACGGTCTTGGTCTGAGTGTAGAACTGCACCACTTGTTTGCCGTACGGGCCCAGATCGCCGAGCTTGGAGCCGCGCGAGCCGGTGAAGCTGAAGAACGGTACCGGCACCGGGATCGGGATGTTGATGCCGACCTGGCCGACGTCGATCTCGTTCTGGAACTTGCGCGCCGCCGCGCCGCTCTGGGTGAACAGGCCGGTGCCGTTGCCGAAGGGGTTGCGGTTGACCAGGGCGATGGCTTCGTCGAGGGTGTCGACTTCCAGCACCACCAGCACCGGGCCGAAGATTTCCTGGGTGTAGATCTGCATGTCGGTGGTCACCCCGGAGAACAGGGTCGGGCCGACGAAGTTGCCCTGCTCGTAGCCCGGCACGCTGACCTCGCGGCCGTCGAGCTCGAGCGTGGCGCCTTCCTTGATACCGCTTTCGATCAGGCCCAGCACCCGCTCCTTGGCGCGCTTGGAAATCAGCGGGCCGACATCGGTGCCCGGCTCGCTGCCAGCGTTGACCTTGAGTTTGCAAGCCAGCTCCTTGAGCTCCGGCAGCCACTCGCGGGCCTTGCCCACCAGCACCGCCACCGAGGTGGCCATGCAGCGCTGGCCGGCCGCGCCGAAACCGGCACCAACCAGGGCATTGAGGGTTTGCGTGCGATTGGCGTCCGGCAGCACCACGGCGTGGTTCTTGGCGCCCATCATCGATTGCACGCGCTTGCCGTGCTGCCCCGCCAGGTTATAGACGTGGGTGCCAACCTCGGTGGAGCCAACGAAAGAGATCGCCTTGATATCGGTATGGGTGCACAGCGCATCGACCACCTGCTTGCCACCATGGACGACGTTGAGCACGCCGGCCGGCACACCGGCTTCGACCGCCAGCTCCACCAGCAGCATGGTCGACAGCGGGTCCTGTTCGGACGGTTTGAGCACGAAGGTGTTGCCGCAGACGATGGCCATCGGGAACATCCACAGCGGGATCATCGCCGGGAAGTTGAACGGGGTGATACCGGCGCAGACGCCGATCGGCTGGCGCAGGGTGTAGGTGTCGACGCCACCGGCAACGTTTTCGGCGAACTCGCCCATCTGCAAGGTGCCGATGCTGCAGGCATGCTCGACCACTTCCAGGCCGCGGAAGATATCGCCTTCGGCGTCGGCAATGGTCTTACCCTGTTCAGCGCTGAGGACTACGGCGATGCGCTTGGAGTGTTCGCGGATCAGCGCCTGCAGCTTGAGCATGATGCGCATGCGCGCGCCGATCGGGGTGTCGCGCCAGGTCTTGAACGCACGCTGGCCGGCGGCGATGGCGGCGTCGACTTCTTCGGCGGTGGCGAAGGGGACGCGGGCCAGCACTTGCTGGGTGGCCGGGTTGACCACGTCGCGCCATTCGCTGGTTTTCGATTCGACCCATTGGCCGTCGATCAGCAGCTTGACCTGCTCGACCTTGGTCTGGCCGGGAGTAAGGGATGCGTTCATGTGCGTTCTCCTGAAATTGTTGTTAGGGAGAGATCGACGCCACCGGGTCAGCCACGGCGAGCGCTTGGGTCCAGGGCTTTTTTGGAGTATAGATGTGCAAACATCTAATAAGAACGCACATAAAAGCCGGACCAACATGCAAAAAAACATCACCTCCCTGGGGTCGCTGAACTGGGATGACCTGAAGTTTTTCCTTGAAGTGGCGCGTACCCGCAAGGCCAGTAGCGCGGCCAAACGCCTGGGCGTCGACTACACCACGGTGTCGCGGCGGATCAGTTCGCTGGAAGTGGCGCTGGGCACTCTGTTGTTCGAAAAGTCGCGGACCAACGGCTTTGTCCTCACCGCCGAAGGCCAGCGCCTGCTCAGCTATGCCGAATCCATCGAAAGCACCCTGCACATGGCTTGCGAGCAGGTTTCCGGCTCCGGCGTGGCGTTGTCGGGGCATGTACGCATGGGCTGCACCGAAGGATTTGGCAGCTTCTTCGTCACCCCGCAACTGAGCCATTTCGTTGATGCCTACCCGGCGATCTCGGTGGACATCCTGCCGCTGCCGCACTTCATCAGCCTGTCCAAGCGCGAGGCCGACATCGTCATCGCCCTCGAGCGCCCGGAACACGGGCCCTACGTGTGCTGCAAGCTGTGCGATTACCGCCTGCGCCTGTACGCCACCCAGGAATATCTGGAGAGCCACGAGTCGATCACCCGCAGCAGCGACCTGGCCCGCCATCAGTTCATCAGTTATGTCGACGACCTGGCCTTCAGTTCCGAGCTCCTGTACCTGGCCAACCTGATTCCGGCCGCCAGCGCCAACCTGCGCAGTACCAGCGTGATCGCCCAGTATGTAGCGGCGCAGCAGGGCCGTGGCCTGGCGATCCTGCCGTGTTTTCTGGCCGCACAAGACCCGCGCCTGGTGGCGATTCTGCCGGAGGAGGTAGAGATTACCCGGCAGTTCTGGATGTACTGCCGCGAGGATCTGCGCAAGTTGAAGCGGATCACCCTGTTGTGGGATTACATCCGCGATGTCACCGAGCGCAACACCCCGCTGCTAATGGGCGAGTCGCGCGCGATGAGCTTTGCCGACTGATCAGTCGGAGGCGACCACGATCGACACCCGGCGGTTTTCCAGGCGTCCGGCGCGGGTGTCGTTGCTGGCCACCGGCTCGCTGCTGCCCAGACCGCGGGTTTCGACGTTTTCCGGGCGCATGCCGACGCCGACCAGCACATTGGCCACGCTCTGTGCGCGGCGCTTGGACAGTTGTTCGTTGTAGGCCGCGCGGCCCGAGGCATCGGTATGGCCGTCGACCCGCACGCGCTGGATGTTCACCGACAGCAGCGACTTGCCGATGCGCTCGACAATCGTCCGGCTCTGGGCGTTGAGGGTGTCGACATCGCTGCCGAACAGCACTTTGCTCGACAGGCCGAACTCCCAGCCTTCATCGGTGAGCTGAAAGCCCTCCTGCTTGAGCAGGGCAATCTGTTCGGCGGTCAACCCTTTGGGTGGCACGCTCTGGCAGCCGCCCAGGGCGAACAAGGCCAGGGCCAGGCAGATAAAATGAAAACGTAGTCGTTGGCTCAAGTGAATCACGGTTCAGCTCCTGTTTTTTACATGATGAGCAGAGCGCTCCGGCTCTGCCATTTGCCCCTGGCCACGCAAGTTGCGCTTGGCCTGATACATCGCCGCATCAGCGGCATTGAGGAGGTCGGAAGGATTACCGCCGTCGTCGGGAAAATAGGCAATACCGATGCTCAGCGACGTGACGATGATCTGCCCTTCGCTCAGGCGGATTGGCAGTTTCATGCTGGCGGCAATCTTCTCGGCGATGCGCCGGGCGTCTTCGTGCGCGTGCAGTGGCGCCAGCAGCACGGCGAATTCGTCACCGCCCAGGCGAGCCACCAGATCATTTTCACGAAGCTGCGCACGCACCCGGGTGGCCACGCTGATCAGCACTTCATCGCCAGCGGCGTGGCCAAAGTTGTCGTTGACCTCCTTGAAGTTGTCGCTGTCGAGAAACAGCAAGGCCAGGTGTTCATTGTGCTTTTGCGCATTGCGCAGAGTGCGGCTCAGGCGGCCTTCGAAAAACGCCCGGTTCGGCAAGCCGGTGAGGCTGTCATGGCTGGCCTGGTGGGCCAGGCTTTCGTTCTCGCTCTGCAAGTGGCTCTGCCACGACTCCAGCTCGTCAAGCAAGGCGTTGAAGTCGTTGCCCAGCTCGTTGAGCTCGGCGATCTGCGCCGGCGGCACGCGGCGGTCGAAGCTGCGCTCGCGGCGTGCAGCATGGGCGACGTTGGCCAGGCTGCGCAGCGGCCCGACAATGTCGCCGAACATGCGCCGCGACAGGTACAGCGCACTGAAAGCGCTAAGCGCCGTGCACAACAGGATCCCGGCCAGGCCGCTGAGCAGGAAGCGCACCAGGCTGCCGCCCTGCCCCACCAGTTCGATACGCCCGACCTGCTGGCCCTGGTGCAGCACCGGCAGAATGATCGGCTCTTCCAGCAGGCTGCGGGCGATCAGTTGCTCGGTCTGCGCCAGCAGGCCGCTGTCATTGCGCTGCCAGCGCGCCAGCAGCTCGCCATTGTCGTCGAACACCTTGACGTCGGCGACTTCTTCCGTGGTGGCAATCAACGCCAGCGCTTCGTTGGCCGCTCCGGCGTCGTTGAATACCACTGCCGCTTCCACGGTGTAATTGATCGAACGGGCAATCAGGTGCAGGTTGTGATTGGCGTAAACGCGCAAGGCCAGCACGCCGAGCAGGGTCAGCGAGACCCCGGCAAGGCCGACGGCAAGCAGCGCCACGCTCAGGTGGCGGCGGCCAAGCACGGCACGCAGGGTCGGGCGCTCGCGCCCCTTGCCAAAGCCGATCATGGTTGCGCCGCCCGCCGCCGCGAGAGCTGCAGCACGCTGGGGTGGATGCGCACGCCGCTGCGCGCCACCGAGTCGAGGTTGACGTCGAACGCTACCTGGCGATCGCCGACCCGCAGGCAGAACAGGCTGCCGACTGTGCACGGGTCATCGGCCTCGCTCATGCTCAGCACCGGATGACCGCTCAACGCCGTGAACAACCGGCTACGTTCGTCCTGGCTGAGCTTGCCGATATAGATCGCATCGCACTCATTGGCGATGCGCGGGTCGCTGGCCAGCAAGCGGCGCACCAGCACCGGGCGACCGGTGGCCTGGGTGGTGCCTTTGACCAGATCGTCGGCATATTCGGTCGGGCCGATCAGGCACAGGCGCAGTTGTGCCGGCTCAACCGGCCAGCGTGCGTAACTGAGGATACCCAGCACAACCTGGGTGACTGCCTTGGCTCGCTGCTCGGCCAGGTTCGACGTGACCTCAGCCTCGGCACCGGCCTGCGCGGCGAACAGCAACAGCATCGCGGCCAGCAGCGAACGCGTCAGGCTCGTCACACGTCCCGATGTCGGGGCGGCCACATTCATGAGGGAAATCTCTTAAAACCACGCAGGATGATGCCGCAACGATAGCACAGAGGCCGATTTTCCAGCGAGGGAGCACCTCCCCGGCGATCCGGTAATAGGCCGAATCGCCGTGCTTAAACCTGCTCCAGCATCAGCCCCGAGATACGTTTGACCTTACGCCGCACCGCGTCTTCAAACACACCCTGGCGTGGCTCAATCAAACTAAAGCAGGTCTTGGCCCGGGTGATACCGGTGTAGATCAACTCCTTGGTCAAAACCGGGTTCAGGGCGTCTGGAAGCACCAGCGCGGTGTGGGTGAACTCCGAGCCCTGGGACTTGTGCACGGTCATGGCGAACACGGTTTCGACTTCATTGAGCCGGCTCGGCAAGACGAAACGCACGCCGCCGTGCCCGTCGTTGCGGGCAAAAGCCACGCGCAGTACCTGTTGCCCCTCATGCTGCTCATCGGGCAGGCGCAGGGCGATGCCGATATCACCGTTCATCAAACCCAGGCTGTAGTCGTTGCGGGTCATCAGTACCGGGCGGCCTTCATACCAGGGCTGCTCACTGTCGATCAGCCCCGCCGCGCCGAGCACCCGGCTGACCCGCTGGTTCAGGCCTTCGACACCCCAGGCCCCCTTGCGCACGGCACACAGCAACTGAAAGGTCTCGAAGCCCTGCAACACCTGCATGGCCCAGGTTTCCCAGCGTGGATCATCCACCGGCGTACCAGGTTGCGGGCGCTGCTGGCGAAGGGTCTGCAGGTAGCTGCGATAACCCTGGGGGCCATCATTGCCACGGCCCAGGCCTTCGAGCAGCAAGCGATCGAAGTTGCGGTCCTGCTCACCGCGCAGGGTCAGGGCAAACACATCGTCCTGTTTCTGGTTGAGCAGGGCCCGGGCCTGATCGGCCTCCTGGCGGTTGACCAGGCGTGCCAGCTGGCCAATGCCGCTGCCTTCGCCAAAGCGCCGCGAGTAGCGCAGCATCACCACTTGCTGCGCCAGCGGATACTGCCCGGCGCTGCCCGGCAGCAGTTCGCTGCCCGCCAGGGTTTCACCACTGACCTGCTCCAGCCAGGCCTGGGTCTCGGGGCTGTAGCGCCCGGCCTCGGCATCGCGGCACAGGTCACCGAGTACCGCGCCGGCTTCCACCGAAGCAAGCTGGTCCTTGTCGCCCAGCAGCACCAGGCGCGCATGGGGCGGCAAGGCGCCAAGCAGGTTGGCCATCATCTCCAGGTCGATCATCGAGGCTTCGTCGACCACCAGCACATCCAGCGGCAGCGGGTTGCCGGCATGGTGCCGGAAATGCCGTGAGCCCGGGCGGCTGCCGAGCAGACGGTGAACAGTGGAGACGTCGGTGGGAATGTTGTCTCGGACCTCGGCAGCCACCGCCAGGCGCTCGACCTGCTGGCCGATGGACTCGGTCAGACGCGCGGCGGCCTTGCCGGTGGGTGCCGCCAGGCGAATGCGCAGCGGTCGCCCCGCCTCCACCGCAGGCGCCTGCAACAGGGCCAGCAAACGCACCACCGTGGTGGTTTTACCGGTACCCGGGCCGCCGGTAATGATGCTGAAGGCGCTGCGGGTGGCCAGGGCACAGGCCAGCTTTTGCCAGTCCACCTGAGCGCCAGGAACGCCACCCTCGAACAGTTGCGCCAGCCGCGCCGAGAGGTCCGCCGGGGTTGGCTCGACCTGCTGCAGGCGCTCGCGCAAGGCGTTGTCGATACGCCGCTCGTAGGCCCAGTAACGGCGCAGGTACAGGCGCTGGCCATTGAGCACCAGCGGGCGGGCGCTGTCTTCGCTGTTGCTGCCATGGGCCACCAACCGGCTGCGGCCCAGTTGCTGCAGCCAGGTGTCGAGGGTCAGGCGCTCGAGCAGTTGCGAGGGCAACAGCAATGGCCCGGCCAGGGCGTCCCCCTCCGGCGGCAGCGACAGGGCAAAATCCGGCTCGGCCAAAGTTTCACCCAGGTCGAGGCAGACATGCCCGTGGCCCAGCTGATGACTGGCCAGGGCCGCCGCCAGCAGCACCAAGGGCTCGCCGCCAGGGTCGCGCTCACCGAGGAAACTCACAAAGGCCCGGTCCAGGGCACGCAACCAGCCACGCTCGACCCAGCGATCAAGCAAGGCCAGCAGGTCTGCGCCCTTGCTCAGCGGCTGCAGTGCCGCCAGGTGGCCGGCATCCAGCGGCGTCGGCAACAGGTCGTCGAGGCTACGGCTCATGGGGCGTCTCCGAAAAACAGGTCGTGTTGCTGCGGGGCGCTGACGCCGCGGAACAGCGCATCGAGCTGCTCGATCAGCTCACGCGGTGGCTTGACGAAATACAGGCCGCGAGAAGCCGAATCGACGCCACGCAGGAAGATGAACAGTGCCCCGCCGACATGCAGGTCGTAGTCATAACCCGGCAGCCGCGCGCGCAACTGGCGATGCAGGGCCAGCAGGTAGAGCACGTATTGCAGGTCATAGCGGTGGCTGAGGATCGCGCCTTCCATGGCCAGTTCGCTGTAGGCCAGGTCATCAGGCCCCAGCCAGTTGGATTTGTAGTCCGCCACGTAATAACGGCCGTCGTGTTCGAAGGCCAGGTCGATAAAACCCTTGAACATGCCATTGAGCAGCGCCGGTTGCGCAGCCAGGCGCGCGACGCCCTGATGGGTGTATTCGCACACCAGCTGGTCGAGCCGGCCGACATCGACCTTGTGGCTGGCGAACCAGAACTCCATTTCGATCTGGTACTGGCTTAGCTGGCTCAAGGACAACGGTGAGCTATCAGGTGCCAGGGCCATGGGCTGTGCGAGCAGTTGCTGCAACCACTGGCTGAGGGTCGGGATCCAGCCGGTCCAGTCGCGGCGGTTGCAGCGCTGGCCGACGGTGCGGGTCAATTGCTCGGGGTCGGCGCTGACCTGGGCGAACCCTTCGTGCCCGGCCCACTCAAGCAAGCCGTGGAGGAAGGTGCCGGGGTTCGGCCCGCGCGGGAAGCGGTGGATGTCGCCACTACCGGGCATCACTTCACGCAGCTGCTGCGCGTCAGGCCGCTCGTCATCGAGCAGTTGTTGCGCCTGAGAGCTGTCGGCTGCCAGGGTCATGGCCTCTTCGCCGATGCGCAAAGCACTGTAGGAGGCGATCCACCAGTTCTCCGCAGCCCGGCGTTTGGGCTGGCGTGCAGGCAGCAGTTCGGCCTGGTTGCGCGGGGCGCTGTAGGCCTGTTCATCCGGCGCTGGCAACTCGATGCTGGCGATGGCCGGGCAGCCGGACTGCAAGGCCTGCAGCCAATCACCCAGTTGGGTCGAAGCCGCCAGGGGCGTGCCGCCACCCAACAGGTAACCCAGGGCCGAGCGATGCAGGGTCGAGGCCTTGCCGGTGCCACGCTTGAGGTCGGCAACACCGAGCCAGCAAGCATGCTGGGCGCGGGTCAAGGCCACGTACAGCAGGCGCAGGTCTTCGGCCAGGCGCTCGTCGTCAGCCAGGGCGATCTGTTCGGCATCAGGGGTCAGGGTCAGGTGCGCCTGGCCTTCGCCGTCGTGCCAGGCCAGGGGCAAGCGCGAGCCATCGACCGGCTTGCTGGTGCAGATGAAGGGCAGGAACACCAGGGGGTATTCCAGGCCTTTGGATTTGTGGATGGTTACCACCTTGACCAGTTGTTCGTCGCTTTCCAGGCGCAGGATCTGCTCTTCGCCAGCCTGACCCGAGCTGGCCAGGTGCTCGCCCAGGTGGCGAATCAACGCCTGCTCGCCATCCAGCTCGGTGGCCGCCTGTTGCAGCAGTTCGGCAAGGTGCAGCAGGTTGGTCAGCACCCGCTCGCCATCACTGCGGGCCATCAACACTTGAGGCAAGTCGAAATCGTGCAGCAGGCGCCGCAGCATCGGCAGCACACCCTGGCTACGCCAGATCAGCCGGTACTGGCGAAACTGCATGACCCAGCGCTCCCATACCCGCTCATCCTGGTTCAATTGCGCCAGGGCGCTGAGCGGCAGGTTGAGGGTGATGCTGGCAAGTGCCGCCTTGAGCAGGCGCTCGGCATCCGGCTCGGCGCAGGCCTTGAGCCAGGCCAGCAAGTCATGGGCCTCCTGGGCGGCGAATACCGAATCCTTGTCGGAGAGGTACACACTGCGCACATCGCGAGCCGCCAGTTCGCCGCGAATCAGCTGCGCCTCACGGCCATCGCGCACCAGGATGGCGATATCCGAAGGCAGGCAGCCACGCAGCGACTGATCGGCTTGCATGAAACCGCTGCGCCCCTGCTGTCCGCCATTGAGCAAGGCGACGATCTGGCTGGCACAGCTGGCAGCCTGCTGCTGCCGGTAAACGGCGCCGGAAACCGGTTCTTCACTGCTCAGTTGCCAGAGGTTGAGTGCTGGCACCGGCACGCCATCGACCTGCAATTGCTCGCTGCGGCCCTTGGCCTTGACCTCGAGAAACGGCACCGGGTTGTCATTGCCGTCACGGAACAAGAAGGCGCCACGGCCCGACTCACGCACTTCAGCCTGCATGAACACATGGTTGACCGCCGTGACCATGGCCTGGCTGGAGCGGTAGTTGGTATCCAGGCTGTGCAGGCGCCCGGCCGTGGCCCGGCGTGCCCCCAGGTAAGTGAAGATGTCGGCGCCGCGGAAGGCATAGATCGCCTGCTTGGGGTCGCCGATCAGGAACAGGCCGGTGTCGCGGACGTTCTCTTCAATCCGGTAGATGCGCTGGAAGATCCGGTACTGCACCGGGTCGGTGTCCTGGAATTCGTCGATCAGCGCCACCGGGAACTGCTCGCGAATCAGCCCGGCCAGGCGCTCGCCGGCGTCACCGTGCAGCGCATGGTCGAGGCGCAGGAGCATGTCGTCGAAGCCCATTTCGGCGCGGCGGCGCTTTTCCTGCTCGAAGCGGGCGCCAACCCAGGCCGCAGCGTGCTCAAGCAGACAGGCATCAGGCGTGGGCAGGCCCTGAAGCTGGTCGCGCAGCGCCTCCATTGCCTGCAATGCCGGGTGCGCTGGCGGTTCGCCCTTCCAGGCTTCGGCCATGCCGGCGCGGGTAAAGCGGCTGAAGCCGGTGCCCAGGTCCAGCTCCAGTGCCTGGTGGTCTTCGGCCCAGGCCTTGAGCTTCTCGCACCAGGGCTCGAAATAGCGTGCCTGCATCTTGCGCCCATCGACCTGCTTGGCGGCCAGGCCGTCCCGGCAGATCTGCAGCAACTCGTCGGACCATTGCGCCCAGGGTGCCTTGAGCGTTTGCAGCAACTCGGTACGCTGTTGCAGCACCGCCTCGATCAGGGCCTGGGGCTCTTCTTCGTCGCTCTCGATGCGCTGGCGGCCGAACAGCGCGCGCACCCGTGGCAACAATGCTTCGGGGCTGACCCAATGGGCCCGCACCCAGGCCAGCGCATCGCCCTGCATGCTGTAGCAGAAGCGCCGCCAGTAGTCGCGCATGACCTGGCCGAGCAGGTCGCTGTGGTCGGTTTCCAGAGTCTGGGTAAACAGGCTGCCGCTGTCGAAGGCGTGCTCGCGCAGCATGCGTTGGCACCAGCTGTGGATGGTCGACACCGCAGCTTCGTCCATCCATTGCGCGGCCACGTCCAGGCGATTGGCGCAGGCGGCCCACAGCGACGGCTCATAGTCATCGCGCAGTTGCTCAAGCAAAGGGTCGGCTTCACTCAACTCGCCACGGAAATAGCGCGCAGCTTCTGCCAGGCGAGTACGAATGCGTTCGCGCAACTCCTTGGTGGCGGCGTCGGTAAAGGTCACGACAAGAATCTGCGGCGGCAACAGCTCGCGGCCAAAGCCCTGCTCGCCGCCATGGCCGAGCACCAGGCGCAGGTATAGCGCCGAGATAGTGAAAGTCTTGCCGGTACCGGCGCTGGCTTCGATAAGCTGGCTGCCGTGCAGGGGAAAGGTCAGGGCCAGGGGGGCAGGGGCAACTCCAAGGCTCATCGAGCACTCTCCTCTTTGCCCAGCGTCTGCCAGGGCGCTTCGAACATGGGGCGGTACAGGGCCTCGCACCAGCCTTCGAATTCTTCACTGGCACTGAGTGCAGCAAAATCGCTGAACTGCCGGGCCAGCGCGGTGCTTTCGCTGCGCTCGCCAAAGCTGTTCTGGCCATCGCCGTCGTAGGCCTTGGCCGCTGCGGCCAGGGCTTTGTCGGCATCGCTCTGGGCTAGCCAGGCAAAGGCCGTTTTCACCGCCACCGGCAGCGGTGCGTTCATGCCCGTTTGCCGGGCCAGTAACAGGTCGCCCAGCAGTTCAGCGGCACGGGCTTGTTCGAGCGGCGCCAACAATAGCGTAACGTCGGTGGCGACCACGGCGCTGTGCAGCTTCAGGTCCACCGCACAGGCGGCCAGGTGCATGACCCAGGTTGGCGTCAGCCGGTGCCACTTGAGGGTGCGGCCACTGCTGATGCCATTGGGCAAGGTGGTGATGCTTAGCAAGGACTCGTCTTCGCGCTGGTAGACCCGGCCCAACCAGCCTTCAAGCTTGAGCTGGCGATACTCGAAGCGGATCGGCACGGCGTTATCCACAGGCAACGGCCACTGCTGCAGCAGCTGTTGATAACGCTGCAGCAGGTCGGGCAACGGCTCGATCAGTTCGGCCTGCAGGCATTCACCAAAACCTGCCAACGGCAGCAGCCCGTAGCCCTGCAGGCGCCTGGCCTGGGTGGTCAACGCCCGCTCGCTGTCTTGCGGGTCGGCCAGGGCTGCTGCCAGCAGGCTTTCACTCAGGCTGTAGCGCTGCAGGGCATCGAGCACGAATGGCTCTTCATCGGCCAAGGGCGCTTCCACCGACTCGAAGAACACCTTCAAACGCTGGCTGAAGAAGTGTCGTACCGGATGGCGGAGGAAGTCTTGCAGCAAGGTCAGGGTCAGCGGTTCATCGCTGCTGTAAGCCGGCAGCTCATCCTCAGGCTTGAGCTGTTGTTCGCCAGGCAGATGCAGGGAGCGCCACTCACGGGCATAGCTGAACAGGTTGCTGCCCTTGTGAAAGTAGCGGGCGCTGAACGGCTGCAACGGATGCTCCACGGTCAGCGCATGCAACAACTGCTCACCGGCGTTGAGCTTGCCGCCCACCTCGGCACCGGCCAGGCGCCAACCCGCCGCCAGATGATCACGCAACTGGCCGATCAGCACCGAGGCCGGGCGTTCGCTGTTGTCGCGAATGCTGCGCCCGACCCAACTGACGTACAACTGATCACGGGCCGACAGCAGCGCCTCGAGCAACAGGTAGCGATCGTCCTCGCGCCGCGAGCGATCACCTGGACGGTAGTCACTGCCCATCAGGTCGAAGTCCAGCGGCGGCTGTGCGCGTGGATAGTCGCCATCGTTCATACCCAGCAGACAGACCACCTTGAACGGGATCGCGCGCATGGGCATCAAGGTGCAGAAGTTCACCGAACCTGCGAGAAAGCGCTGGGACAGCCGACCCTGGTCGAGCCCGGCCAACCAGGCTTCACGGACCACCGTGAGCGGCAGCAAGTCTTGCAGGCCGACCGACTCACAGGTCTGCAACCAGGTTTCGCGCAGGGTCTGCAGTTGCACCAGCAGGTAGTCGTCATGCTCGGTTTCGGCGAGGAAGAACACTTGCAGCAAGGCATGCAGGCGCTCGCCCCACTCGGCAGCCGTCGCCGACTGGGAGAGCTGCTCGTGGGCAATTTCCAGGGCATCGAGCAGGGCCACCAACGGGCCGATCAAGGCGGCATCCAGGCCGCCAATCTCATCGAACGGCTCGATCCCGTCGCAGCCTTCGCCGACACCGACGGCGTAACCCAGCAGCATGCGTCGCAAGCCGAATCGCCAGCTGTTCTGTTCAAGGTCCGCCGGCAAACCGAGACCGGCGCGTTGCTCGGCGTTCAGCCCCCAGCGAATGCCCGCGCCTTCGATCCAACGGTGCAAGGTCGGCAGGTCGCTTTCCTTGATCGCGAAGCGCGCGCGCAAGGCCGGCACATCGAGCAGATCGAGGATCTCGCTGACGGCGAAACGGCTGTCGGGCAACTTCAGCAGGTGCTCCAGGGCGATCAGCAACGGGTCGCGGCCACGCTGGCCCTGGTCGGTCAGGGTGAAGGGGATGAAACGCGGGTCGTTGCGGTCGAGCTGGCCGAACACGGCGCGGATGTGCGGCGCGTAGGTGTTGATGTCCGGGAGCATGACGATGATGTCGCGGGGGCGCAGCGCCGGATCGGCGCTGAAGCGGGCGAGCAACTGGTCGTGGAGGATTTCCACTTCACGTTGCGGGCTGTGGCCGATATGAAAACGCACCGAGCGATCTTTGCCGGGGTCGACGTCAGGCCACAGCCCGCGGGTTTCGGCCAGCGGGCGCAACTCGAGAATGTCGTCCTGCAACTGGTTGAGCAGGGTCTTGGGCTCGCTTTCGCTGAACAGGTCGATACGCCCGTCGCTGAAGGCTGCGCGGTAACTGCCAGGGTCGTCGTAGCTGTCGAGCAGGTTGATGTAGTCGCGGCCCTGCTTGCCCCAGGCAGCCAGCAAGGGGTGGGCGTGCTGGTGCAGGGTTTCGGCGTCGATCAGGCTGGGCATGCCCTGCTTGCGTTGCTGGCGCTTGTACTGATGGCGCAACAGGTCCTTGTCGGCGACGATGTCGGCCCAATGGTGACGGCAGGGGTTGTGCACGCAGAGCAGCACCTGGCTGAAACGCGCCAGGCCGGCGAGGGCTTCCAGCGCCTGGGCAGGCAACGACGAAATACCAAAAACGATAACCCGGGACGGCAGGCCAGCGGGCGCCTGCTCCAGGCTGTTGATCCGTTCGATGAAGCGCTGGTGCACACCGGCGCGGCTCTGGGCCATGCCCTCTTCGCCGACATCCAGCAACAAGGCGCGCCACAGCTCGGCCTGCCAGCAGTTGGCGGGCGGCAGCGGCTTGGATTCGCCACGGGCGGTATTGAGCACATGACGGCCAGCGGCCCAGTCCTTGAGCCAGTCGGCGCGATACACCTGGTACTGGTCGAACAGGTCGGCCAGGCGCTCGGCCAGCTGGTAGCGCTTGCGCAGGTCGCTGTCGTCGGTGAGAAAGCGCTGCAAGGGCTCGAAGTGCGGCTTGTCGATGACCTCTGGTAGCAGGCGCATCAAGCGCCAGGTCAGCGGCGCCTTGTCGAGCAGCGACACCTCGGGGATTTCTTCGCGGCCCAGCACCTTGCGGTACAGCTGCCACATGAAACTGCCGGGCAGCTGCACCTCGACCGCCGCAGCGATGCCGCAGCCGCCCTGGTCGTCATCCTCAGGATCTTCGGCCAGGGCCAGCTTCAACCACTGGGCGATGCCGTTGCTCTGCACCAGGGCGATTTCGTTTTCCAACGGTGCCAGCGGGTAACGCCGCATCCAGCTCACCACCAGGCTGCGCAGTTCATCCAGGCGGTTGCCGTGAACCACCATGAAACCTGGTAGGAGTGGGTTTGTGTGCGGCATTGGGCATCCTTGAGGCTGTGCGGGCAGAGGGAAACCTTATCATGCTCGGCGAGCCTGACTGTGTTGTGCAACAGCCAGAAAGACAAAACCCCTACCTGCATGCGCAGATAGGGGTTTCGGAATTTAATCTTGACGATGACCTACTCTCACATGGGGAAACCCCACACTACCATCGGCGATGCATCGTTTCACTGCTGAGTTCGGGATGGGATCAGGTGGTTCCAATGCTCTATGGTCGTCAAGAAATTCTGTTGCCAGAAGGTCTTGTTAGACACTCCAGCGAATCGGGTATGTGATGTTTGTGAGTTACAAATCTTCGGCTGTGCAGTCTTCACAACACCGCAATCTGGCTTTCGCTCAAATTGCTTGGGTGTTATATGGTCAAGCCTCACGGGCAATTAGTATTGGTTAGCTCAACGCCTCACAGCGCTTACACACCCAACCTATCAACGTCGTAGTCTTCGACGGCCCTTCAGGGAGCTCAAGGCTCCAGTGAGATCTCATCTTGAGGCAAGTTTCCCGCTTAGATGCTTTCAGCGGTTATCTCTTCCGAACATAGCTACCCGGCAATGCCACTGGCGTGACAACCGGAACACCAGAGGTTCGTCCACTCCGGTCCTCTCGTACTAGGAGCAGCCCCTCTCAAATCTCAAACGTCCACGGCAGATAGGGACCGAACTGTCTCACGACGTTCTAAACCCAGCTCGCGTACCACTTTAAATGGCGAACAGCCATACCCTTGGGACCGGCTTCAGCCCCAGGATGTGATGAGCCGACATCGAGGTGCCAAACACCGCCGTCGATATGAACTCTTGGGCGGTATCAGCCTGTTATCCCCGGAGTACCTTTTATCCGTTGAGCGATGGCCCTTCCATACAGAACCACCGGATCACTAAGACCTACTTTCGTACCTGCTCGACGTGTCTGTCTCGCAGTCAAGCGCGCTTTTGCCTTTATACTCTACGACCGATTTCCGACCGGTCTGAGCGCACCTTCGTACTCCTCCGTTACTCTTTAGGAGGAGACCGCCCCAGTCAAACTACCCACCATACACTGTCCTCGATCCGGATAACGGACCTGAGTTAGAACCTCAAAGTTGCCAGGGTGGTATTTCAAGGATGGCTCCACGCGAACTGGCGTCCACGCTTCAAAGCCTCCCACCTATCCTACACAAGCAAATTCAAAGTCCAGTGCAAAGCTATAGTAAAGGTTCACGGGGTCTTTCCGTCTAGCCGCGGATACACTGCATCTTCACAGCGATTTCAATTTCACTGAGTCTCGGGTGGAGACAGCGCCGCCATCGTTACGCCATTCGTGCAGGTCGGAACTTACCCGACAAGGAATTTCGCTACCTTAGGACCGTTATAGTTACGGCCGCCGTTTACCGGGGCTTCGATCAAGAGCTTCGCGTTAGCTAACCCCATCAATTAACCTTCCGGCACCGGGCAGGCGTCACACCCTATACGTCCACTTTCGTGTTTGCAGAGTGCTGTGTTTTTAATAAACAGTCGCAGCGGCCTGGTATCTTCGACCGGCATGGGCTTACGGAGCAAGTCCTTCACCCTCACCGGCGCACCTTCTCCCGAAGTTACGGTGCCATTTTGCCTAGTTCCTTCACCCGAGTTCTCTCAAGCGCCTTGGTATTCTCTACCCAACCACCTGTGTCGGTTTGGGGTACGGTTCCTGGTTATCTGAAGCTTAGAAGCTTTTCTTGGAAGCATGGCATCAACCACTTCGTCGCCTAATGGCAACTCGTCATCAGCTCTCGGCCTTAAGATCCCGGATTTACCTAAGATCTCAGCCTACCACCTTAAACTTGGACAACCAACGCCAAGCTGGCCTAGCCTTCTCCGTCCCTCCATCGCAATAACCAGAAGTACAGGAATATTAACCTGTTTTCCATCGACTACGCTTTTCAGCCTCGCCTTAGGGACCGACTAACCCTGCGTCGATTAACGTTGCGCAGGAAACCTTGGTCTTTCGGCGTGGGAGTTTTTCACTCCCATTGTCGTTACTCATGTCAGCATTCGCACTTCTGATACCTCCAGCAAGCTTCTCAACTCACCTTCACAGGCTTACAGAACGCTCCTCTACCGCATCACCTAAGTGATACCCGTAGCTTCGGTGTATGGTTTGAGCCCCGTTACATCTTCCGCGCAGGCCGACTCGACTAGTGAGCTATTACGCTTTCTTTAAAGGGTGGCTGCTTCTAAGCCAACCTCCTAGCTGTCTAAGCCTTCCCACATCGTTTCCCACTTAACCATAACTTTGGGACCTTAGCTGACGGTCTGGGTTGTTTCCCTTTTCACGACGGACGTTAGCACCCGCCGTGTGTCTCCCATGCTCGGCACTTGTAGGTATTCGGAGTTTGCATCGGTTTGGTAAGTCGGGATGACCCCCTAGCCGAAACAGTGCTCTACCCCCTACAGTGATACATGAGGCGCTACCTAAATAGCTTTCGAGGAGAACCAGCTATCTCCGAGCTTGATTAGCCTTTCACTCCGATCCACAGGTCATCCGCTAACTTTTCAACGGTAGTCGGTTCGGTCCTCCAGTCAGTGTTACCTAACCTTCAACCTGCCCATGGATAGATCGCCCGGTTTCGGGTCTATACCCAGCGACTAAACGCCCTATTAAGACTCGCTTTCGCTACGCCTCCCCTATTCGGTTAAGCTCGCCACTGAATATAAGTCGCTGACCCATTATACAAAAGGTACGCAGTCACCTAACAAAGTAGGCTCCCACTGCTTGTACGCATACGGTTTCAGGATCTATTTCACTCCCCTCTCCGGGGTTCTTTTCGCCTTTCCCTCACGGTACTGGTTCACTATCGGTCAGTCAGTAGTATTTAGCCTTGGAGGATGGTCCCCCCATATTCAGACAAAGTTTCTCGTGCTCCGTCCTACTCGATTTCATGACTAAGAGATTTTCGCGTACAGGGCTATCACCCACTATGGCCGCACTTTCCAGAGCGTTCCGCTAATCTCAAAGCCACTTAAGGGCTAGTCCCCGTTCGCTCGCCACTACTAAGGGAATCTCGGTTGATTTCTTTTCCTCAGGGTACTTAGATGTTTCAGTTCCCCTGGTTCGCCTCTTGCACCTATGTATTCAGTACAAGATACTCAGCTTATGCTGAGTGGGTTCCCCCATTCAGAGATCTCCGGATCAAAGTCTGTTTGCCGACTCCCCGAAGCTTATCGCAGGCTACCACGTCTTTCATCGCCTCTGACTGCCAAGGCATCCACCGTATGCGCTTCTTCACTTGACCATATAACCCCAAGCAATCTGGTTATACTGTGAAGACAACATTCGCCGAAAACTTGTAATTACTCACAAATTTTACCTTAGCCTGAACACACACCAGTGAAAGTGCTGTCCAGTCTATCTTTCTATCACATACCCAAATTTTTAAAGAACGATTCTGAAAAAGTTCAGAAATCAATATTCGAGGCGAATATTCATTTCTAAGCTTTGACACGGTAGCAAGGGGTGGTGGAGCCAAGCGGGATCGAACCGCTGACCTCCTGCGTGCAAGGCAGGCGCTCTCCCAGCTGAGCTATGGCCCCAACAAGAAACTGGTGGGTCTGGGCAGATTCGAACTGCCGACCTCACCCTTATCAGGGGTGCGCTCTAACCAACTGAGCTACAGACCCAGTTAAGAGCTGTTACCGATATCGTCTTCTTCAATGAATCAAGCAATTCGTGTGGGAGCTCATAAGACAGCTGATGTCTGTCGATTAAGGAGGTGATCCAGCCGCAGGTTCCCCTACGGCTACCTTGTTACGACTTCACCCCAGTCATGAATCACACCGTGGTAACCGTCCTCCCGAAGGTTAGACTAGCTACTTCTGGTGCAACCCACTCCCATGGTGTGACGGGCGGTGTGTACAAGGCCCGGGAACGTATTCACCGCGACATTCTGATTCGCGATTACTAGCGATTCCGACTTCACGCAGTCGAGTTGCAGACTGCGATCCGGACTACGATCGGTTTTGTGAGATTAGCTCCACCTCGCGGCTTGGCAACCCTCTGTACCGACCATTGTAGCACGTGTGTAGCCCAGGCCGTAAGGGCCATGATGACTTGACGTCATCCCCACCTTCCTCCGGTTTGTCACCGGCAGTCTCCTTAGAGTGCCCACCATAACGTGCTGGTAACTAAGGACAAGGGTTGCGCTCGTTACGGGACTTAACCCAACATCTCACGACACGAGCTGACGACAGCCATGCA